>NZ_JBSGTS010000026.1:0-111406 GCF_053607525.1 Kribbella sp. NPDC055110 | reverse complement strand
GTCATGGGGCCTCCCGGCCTGGACTGAGGAGTGTAGGGAGCGAAGCGACCGGAGCGACGAGGGAAGGCCGGGAGTTACAGCCCCATGACCAGCCGCGACGGAGTCGCGGCATCAATGCAGTCATGGAGCCTCCAGGGACTACAGGGTTTTGAAGGCGATGGCGGCGTTGTGGCCGCCGAAGCCGAAGGAGTTGTTGAGTGCCGCGATGTCCCCGTCGGGCAGCTTGCGCTGCTCGGTCGCGACGTCCAGGTCGATCTGGTCGTCGAGCTTGTCCACGTTGATGGTCGGCGGCGAGATCCGGTTCTTCAGGGCGAGCACGGTGGCGACCGACTCGACCGCGCCGGCGCCGCCGAGCAGGTGACCGATCATCGACTTCGGCGCGGTGGCGACCGCGTGGTCGGCGTCCTTGCCGAGCGCCTGCCGGATCGCGATCGACTCGGCGATGTCGCCCTGCGGCGTCGAGGTGGCGTGCGCGTTGATGTGGAAGATGTCGGCCGGGGTCAGGTCCCCCTCGGACAGCGCCCGCTGCATCGCCCGCCGCGCACCGGAACCGGTCGGGTCGGGCTGCGCGATGTCGTGGCCGTCGGCGGAGATCCCCGCACCCGCAAGCTCGGCGTAGATCTTCGCGCCGCGCGCCTTGGCGTGCTCGTACGACTCCAGGATCAGGATCCCGGCGCCCTCACCGAGCAGGAACCCGTCGCGGTCCACGTCCCACGGACGCGAGGCCTTCTCCGGGTCGTCGTTGCGCTTGCTGAGCGCCTGCATCATCCCGAACGCGGCCAGCGGCAGCGCCATGATCGCGCCCTCGGAGCCACCGGCCACCACCACGTCCGCACGACCGAGCCGGATCTGGTCCAGGCCCAGCCAGATCGCCTCGTTGCCGGAGGCGCAGGCCGAGACCGGGGTGTGCACGCCGGCCTTCGCGCCGAGCTCGAGGCTCACGTACGCGGCGGACGAGTTCGGCATCAGCATCGGGATCGCGAGCGGCGACACCCGGCGCGGGTTCTGCAGCAGGGCGTCGTAGTTCGAGAGCGTGGTGTGCAAGCCGCCGATCCCGGAGGCCACCGCCACGCCGAGCCGCTCCTTGTCGAGCCCGGAGTCCTCCAGGCCGGAGTCGGCCCAGGCCTCGCGGGCGGCGACGACGGCGAGTTGCGCCGTACGGTCCAGACGGCGGGCCTTGACGCGCTCGATCACCTCGGTCGGCTCGACCGCGACCGGTGCGGCGATCTGCACCGCCAGGTTCTGCACCCACTCGTCGGTCAGCCGCCGTGCGCCGGAGCGACCGGCCAGCAACCCTTCCCAGGTGCTGGTCACATCGCCGCCGAGCGGAGTCGTGGCTCCGAGTCCGGTGATGACGACTCGGGTCTTCGACATGGTTACCTCATCCTTCACATGAGCGTTCTGCGGTTGGGAGCGAGGGGTGTGTACTGCGTTGTCGCGGTACGGGCGTGGTGCTCATCGGACCGCGTTCACGGCCCGATGAGCATCCTGGCCAGCACGGGTGACGGCGTACGTCAGCCGTTCTGGGCGCGCTCGATGAACGCGACCGCGTCGCCGACGGTCTTCAGGTTCTTGACCTCGTCGTCGGGGATCTTCACGTCGAACTTCTCCTCGGCGGCCACCACGACCTCCACCATGGAGAGCGAGTCGACGTCGAGGTCGTCGGTGAAGGACTTGTCCAGCTGGACGTCCTCGACCGGGATGCCGGCGATCTCGTTCACGATCTCGGCGAGGTTGGAACGGATCTCTTCGGTGCTGGCCATGTTCTCTGGTTCCCTTTCGGATTTCTTCTGGCTTTGTCACAGCCGGGTGCGGCCACCTGAGCCGCCCCCGGACAACTATGGACTACTCGTGACTCATGGCAGCCGGATGACCTGGGCGGCGTACACCAGCCCGGCTCCGAAGCCGATGATGAGGGCGAGGTCGCCGCTCTTGGCCTCGCCGGCCTCGCGCATCGCGGTGATCGCGAGCGGGATCGAGGCTGCCGAGGTGTTGCCCTGGCGCTCGATGTCGCGGGCGACCTTCACGTGCTCGGGCAGCTTCAGGGTGCGGCGCATCGCGTCGGTGATCCGCATGTTCGCCTGGTGCGGGACGAACAGGTCGAGCTGCTCCGCCTTCACACCGGCCACGTCCAGCGCCTGCTGCGCGGCCTTGGCCATCGCGAACGACGCCCAGCGGAACACCGGGTTGCCGTCCATCGCCAGGTGCGGCCAGTTGGACTCGGCGACCGCCTCCTGCCACGACTCGGTCTGGCTGATCACCTGGTGCTGCGTGCCGTCCGAGCCCCACACCACCGGGCCGATGCCCGGCTCGTCGGTCGGGCCGACGATCGCGGCGCCGGCGCCGTCGGCGAAGATGAACGCCGTACCGCGGTCGGTCCGGTCGGTGATGTCGCTGAGTCGCTCGACCCCGATCGCCAGCACGTACTTCGCGCTGCCGCCGCGGACCAGGTCATTGGCCATCGCGACGCCGTAGCAGAAGCCCGCGCAGGCCGCGGAGATGTCGAACGCGGCCGCTGTCGGGGCGCCCACCTCCACCGCGATCCGGGTCGCGATCGCCGGCGTCTGGTACAGGTGCGTGACGGTCGCGACGATCACGCAGCCGATCTCGGACGGGTCGATGCGTGCGTCCGCGAGCGCGTCCTTCGCGGCGTTCACCGACATCATCAGGACGGTCTCGTCGTCGCTGGCCCAGCGCCGCTCCTTGATCCCGGAGCGGGTCTGGATCCACTCGTCGCTGGAGTCGATCTGCTCGAGGATCTCGGCGTTCGGCACCGCCCGCCGCGGCCGGTACGACCCGATCCCGAGAATCCCGGCGCAGGTCGCCCCGGACGAGGGCGTGATGGTGGTCATGGGGCCTCCCGGCCTGGACTGAGGAGCGGAGGGAGCGAAGCGACCGGAGCGACGAGGGAAGGCCGGGAGTTACAGCCCCATGACCCTGCCGGTGCCGAAGGCCCGGCCAAAAGCACAGCGGTGATCATGCGTAGCCTCCGGCGGGGTGCAGGCGGACGAGGGGCTGGCCCGGCGCGACCGGGTCGCCTTCTTCGACGAGCCACTCGACGACGATGCCGCCGTGCGGCGCGGTCACGTCGACCTCGTCCCGCAGGCTCGCCACCTTCGCGACGACCTCACCGGCCTCGACGGTCGCACCGGTCTCCCGCAGTACGTCGACCTTGCGAGTGAAGGTGCCCTTGATCGGGGCGACCAGCAGGCGCCAGGTGGGGGAGGCGTCGATCTCGGACGGGCTGCCGTGCTTGTCCACGAACGCGCGGGCGTCGTCGAGCTGGTCCGGGGTCTTCAGCGCGAACGTCTCGACACCCTTGAGGGCGCGCCGCGCGATACCGGTCAGCGTGCCGGCCGGGGGCAACTCCAGGATGCCGGTCACCTCGAGCTCGGCCATGGTCTGCATGCACAGGTCCCAGCGGACCGGCGAGTTCACCTGGGTGACGAGCCGCTGCAGGACGTCCCGGCCGTCGTGGACGACATGGCCGTCGCGGTTCGAGATCAGGCGGGTCCGCGGGTCGTGGGTGCTGATCGCGGTCGCGTACTTCGCCAGCGTCTGGACCGCCGGCTCCATGTGCCGGGTGTGGAACGCACCGGCCACCGACAGCGGGATCAGCCGGGCCTTCGCGGGCGGATCGGCGGCCAGCGCAGCCAGCTCCTCGACGGTGCCTGCGGCAACGATCTGACCGGGGCCGTTGTCGTTGGCCGGGGTCAGGCCGTGCTCGGCGAGCTTGGCGAGGATCTCGTCGCGGTCGCCGCCCAGCACCGCGATCATCGAGGTCGGCGTCAGCGCGGCCGCGGCGGCCATCGCCTTGCCGCGCTCGCGGACCAGGACCATCGCCTGCTCGGCGGACAGGACACCGGTGCCGGCCGCGGCGGCGAGCTCACCGACGCTGTGGCCGGCGACCGCGCCGACCTTCGTGAAGGCGTCGGCCGGGTGCGGGAAGACCGCCAGCGCGGCCAGCATGCTGGAGGCGACCAGCAGCGGCTGCGCGATCGCGGTGTCCCGGATCGTGTCCGCGTCGGCTTCGGTGCCGTAGTGGGCGAGGTCGAGACCGGCGACCGCGGAGAGCCAGTTCAGCCGGCTCTCGAACACGGGATCCGCCAGCCACGGCTCGAGGAATCCTGGGGTCTGGGCACCCTGACCGGGCGCGACGATGACGAGCACGGGTCCACTCTCCCTCAGCCGGGCCTGTCGTGAGCGGAAGGGCGAGCACGAATTCTCCGGGGCCGGTTTGTGGAGATCCTACAAAACGGAGCTTCCGGGCTCGGGATTGAGCAGGCGACCCAAGGTCAGTGCGACACGCAACGTGAAACTGTCGCGGGGGTTGAGCGGGTTGTACCCCGTGATGTCGGCCACACGCTTCAACCGGTACCGGACGGTATTGGCGTGGATGAACATCGCCCGGGCCGTCGCCTCGATCGATCCGCCGGAATCGAGGTACGCCGAGACCGTGTCGAGGAGCGCGCCATCGCCCACGGTGAGCGGGCCGTAGACCTCGTTCGCGAGCTGCCGCCGCGCGTGGCCGTCTCCGGAGAGTGACCGTTCCGGGAGCAGCTCGTCGGCCGGGACCGGCCGTGGAGCACCCGGCCAGGCCGCCGCGGCGCGCAGCCCGGCGACCGCGGCGCGGGCCGAGGTCACGGCCGACATCAGGTCCTTCACGACCGGCCCGACCACGATCGGACCGGGTCCAAACCAATGCGCGAGTTTTTGTACGATCTCCACAGGTTTGCTCGTACCGCCGAGTACCACCACCAGGCGGTCGCCCTGGATCGCGCACAGAGCGTCAGCACCCGCCTCGCGGGCCGCGTGCCGGACCAGGTCCGCGACGGACGAGCCGGCGTTGCTTGCTTGGTCCGGTTCGGCGGCGGGGGCCCGGCCGACCACCACGGCGACCTCGGCCGCTCCCGTCGTACCGGCGGTTCCGGTCCAGCCGAGGGCGGAGGCGCGGGAGCGGACCGACTCATCGGCCTCGCCGCGGATGACGGAGTCGACGAGGAGGGCCTCCAGGCGGGCGTCCCAGGCGCCGCGCATCTCGGCGGCCTGCGCGTAGACGGTGGCGGCGGCGAACGCGACTTCGCGGGCGTACCGCTGGATGGCCTCGTGGACGATCGGCACGTCGTCGGGCGGGAGCAGGGTGCCGATGGTGTTCTCGATGGTCTCGATCGTCGTCCGCACCAGGTCGACGGTCTGGTGCAGCGAGATCACCCGGGTGAACTCGCGCGGCGCCGAGCCGAAGATCCGGGTCGGCATCGAGGAGTGCGCGTCGGGGTCGCGGAACCACTCGACGAACGCCGAGATCCCGGACTGCGCGACGAGCCCGATCCACGACCGGTCCTGCGCCGACAACTTCCCGAACCACGGAAGCTTCTCCTCCATCGCCGCCATCGCCGCGGTGGCGAGCGCGCCGGTCGCCCCCTGCAACCGCTCCGCCCGCGCCAGATGCGCACCCTTCGCCACGGACCGACCATAGACCCCGGACCGCCCTGCAGGCAGAACCACCCAGATCGCCCTGCGGAGGACCCTTTTACGAGGTTCTGCCTGCGTGGCGGTCCGCCCTGCCATGATTGGCACCATGACCGACAACGCGGGCGTGGCGGACGCTGTAGCAGCCTTGCGGGCGATCGGGTACTACCTCGAGCGCGATCGGCAGCCGACGCACCGGGTGAAGGCGTACCGGCGGGCGGCCGACACGATCGCGGCGTTGCCGGCCGCCGAGGTGCGGGCGCGCCGCCGCGCCGGGACGCTGACCGAACTGCCGGGGATCGGCCCGAAGACCGAGGCCGTGATCATCGAGGCGATGGACGGCGAGACCCCGGCGTACCTGGTCAAGCTGGAGGGCGCCGCGGGTGAGCTGACCGGCGCGGGGCAGGGGCTGCGCGCCGACCTGAAGGCGGACCTGCATCTGCATTCGGAGTGGTCCGACGGCGGCAGCCCGATCGAGGAGATGGCGCGTACGGCGCATCGCCTCGGCCACTCGTACATCGCGCTCACCGACCACTCGCCGCGGCTGACCGTCGCCAACGGCCTGTCCCGCGAACGGCGGCTGCAGCAGCTCGAAGTCGTTGCCGAGCTCAACAAGAAGCTCCAGGACGAGCTGGACGGCTTCACGATCCTGAACGGTATCGAGGTCGACATCAACGAGGACGGCTCGCTCGACTGCGACTCCGAGATCCTCGCCCGGCTGGATGTCGTGGTGGCCAGTGTGCACTCGAAGCTGCGGATGGCGTCCGAGCCGATGACGGAGCGGATGGTCCGCGCGATCGCCAACCCGCACGTGGACGTCCTGGGGCACTGCACCGGCCGGCTGATCACCGGCGCTCGCGGGACCCGGCCCGAGTCGGAGTTCGATGCCGAGGTGGTGTTCGAGGCGTGCCGCCAGTTCGGTACGGCGGTCGAGATCAACTCCCGTCCTGAACGCCTCGACCCGCCCAAGCGGCTGCTCTCGATGGCGGTCGCGATGGACTGTGTCTTCTCGATCGACACCGACGCGCACGCGCCCGGCCAGCTCGACTGGCAGGTGTACGGCTGCGAGCGCGCCGAGGACTGTGGTGTGACGGCGGATCGCGTCATCAACACCTGGGATCAGCAGCAACTCGCGGAATGGACTGCATCATGAGCGACTTGGAGAAGGACCCGGCCGAGGTCGTAGGCACCGGGGACTGTGAGGGACCTGCGCTGGAGATGCTCGAGGCGCGCGACGTCGTCCTCGGGCGGACCACGAAGGTACGGCGGCTGCTGCCGAACAAGAACCGCCGGATGGTCGGCGCGTGGTGCTTCGTGGACCACTACGGGCCGGAGGACCTGACGCAGCGGGTCGATTCGTACGACGTACCGGGGGAGCGCGGCATGCAGGTCCCGCCGCATCCGCACACGAGCCTGCAGACGGTCAGCTGGCTGTTCGAGGGCGAGATCGAGCACCGCGACAGCGTCGGATCGCACGCGTTCGTCCGCCCGGGTGAGCTGAACATCATGACTGCCGGCAACGGCATCGCCCACTCGGAGGTCTCCACCCCGGACGCCCCGCCGCGGCTGCACGGCGCTCAGTTGTGGGTCGCCCTGCCGGACGACGTCCGTACGACGACCCCGCCCGCCTTCAACGCGTACGCCGACCTGCCGCGGCTGGACCTCGACGGCGCACAGGTGACGGTGATGGTCGGTACCGTCGACGGTGTCACCTCACCCGCCCCGGCGTACACCCCGCTGGTCGGCGCCGACGTCACGATCGAGCCGGGGCAGTCACTTGACCTCCCGCTCACCGCCGCTTACGAGTACGCCGTCCTCGTGGTCGACGGATCGCTGACGGTCGGGGAGCTGACACCGGGGTTCGGCGAGATGACCTACTTCGGCTCCGGCCGGGACGCGATCGAGCTCGTTGCCTCGGGCAATGGTGTGCGGTTCCTGCTGCTCGGCGGCGAGCCGTTCGAGGAGGAGCTGGTGATGTGGTGGAACTTCATCGGCCGCTCGCACGAGGACATCGTCGCCGCGCGGGACGCCTGGCAGGCCGCGATCGATGCTGGCGGCAACGACCGGTTCCCGATGGTCCCCGGGTACGACGGCGACCCGCTGCCGGCGCCGCCGCTGCCCGCGACCACGCTCAAACCGCGACCGCGGTCGCGCTGACCCGGCGCCGGTAGTAGGCCCAGGTGACGATCAGCAGCGCCGGGCCCCAGAGTTGGAGCGGCGCGTAGCAGGCGATCATCAGGGCCGCCCATGGCGTACTGGCGAACGGGATGAAGTCGTTCGTGAAGACGTCGCGGAAGCCGTACGTCCAGATCGCGATCAGGGACAGCGATCCCAGGACGGCGGGCACGATCGCGGCGTACGGATGGACCCGCCGGCCGCCGATGAACGGGATCCAGCGCGGCGCGACCTCACCCCAGCGGCTGACCAGGCCCAGTGCGGTCAGGGCGACCAGTTCGGAGAAGATCGACAGCGAGACGACGTACACCTTGGCGCCGATGCCACCGAGGTGCGCGAGGTTGCCGTTGTCGTCCAGCATGCCCATCGACGATCCGAACACGAGGCCCAGCCGCCAGAGAGCGGACGGCAAGGTCAGGAACGGGATCGCGTGGGCGAGGACGTAGGCCCAGCGGGGGACGGGACGCTCTGTTGTGCTCACGGTCCGAGCATCCGGCCTACCACCCCGGCGGCACCTCACCCGTCGGAGTGAAGCTGCTCCCTCCGAGGACCGATCCCTTGTTCCAGTACGTCGAACGCGCGGTCGATGACGGCCTCCTGATCGCGGCGGACCTGCTCGACGTCGTCACCGGCCACGATCCGGCCGACCGCGGTGCGGAAGATCGTGGTGATGGTCGCGGTCAGCAGGTTCGCGACCAGGCGTGCGGAGAACTCGTCGCCGCTCTCTTCGGCCAGTACACCTGCCAGCATGTCGCCGATCTCGTGTTCCTGCTCGACCATGCGGGACATCAGGGCGGGGCTGGACTGCAGCACGTACCAGAACCCGTGTGCGCCGGCGATCGCGCCGGACAGCGGGTGCCCCGCGGCGAGCAACTCGTGGTGGTAACGGCGCATCGCGGTGGCGACCGGTTCGCCGGCCGGCCGGTCGCGGACGATCGCCTCGAGTTCACGGAGCCGGTCGAGGTGCCGGTCCAGATACAGGTCCTCTTTGCGCGGGAAGTAGTTGAAGACCGTCATCTTGGACACGCCGGCCGCTTCGGCGATCTCGGCGACCGTCACCGCGTCGAACCCGCGGGTCACGAACAGGCCGGTGGCGACGTCCGCGATCATCCGCCGGGTCGCCTGCTTCTTGCGTTCGCGCAGTCCTTGCTCCGCCATGACGAGAATTATACTGGACCAAATTTTATACTCGGTCTAAGATTCTCGGCATGGACAACAAGGACGTGGTAATCGCCGGCGGCGGGCCGGTCGGACTGATGCTGGCCTGCGAGCTCGCGCTGGCCGGAGTCGACGTACTGGTCGTCGAGCGGCTGCTCGAGATCGACCCGACGATCAAGGCCGGGTCGATCAACGTGCCGACCGCCGAGGCGTTGTACCGGCGCGGGATGCTGCCGGTGCTGCAGGAGTACCAACGGCAGGCGTACGAGCAGATGAAGGCGTTCCGGGGTGGGAAGGGGCCGAGCGGTCCGCCGCCGGCCGGGCATTTCGCCGGGATCATGGTCAGCTCCGCCGGTGTGGACTTCGCGGATCCGGACTTCCGGGACGCCGGTCCCGCGGTGTCGGTCGTCGCGGTCGGGCAGCAGGCGATCGAGTCCGTGCTGGGCGCCCGGGCCGCGGAGCTCGGCGTCGAGATCCGGCGCGGGGTCGAGGTCACCGGCTTCGACGCCGACGACGAGGGTGTGACCGTTCAGTTGAGCGACGGGGCGGTGCGGGCGGGTTGGTTGGTCGGCGCCGACGGCGGTCGCAGTCTGGTGCGCAAGCTGGCCGGGTTCGACTTCCCCGGCACCGAGCCGGCGATCACCGGTCGGCAGGCGATCGTGGAACTCGAAGGCGCCGAGGGACTGCGCCGCAGCTGGAACTACACCCCGACCGGGCTCTACGCGCACGGGCCGGTCCCGGGCCGGGTGCTGACCGTCGAGTTCGACGGTCCGCCGGAGGATCGGGATGCGCCGATCACCGCGGACGAGATCGAGGGCAGTTTGCGGCGCGTCACCGGCGTCGACGTCACGGTGACTCGAGTCGTGTCCGCGACCAGGTTCACGGACAATGCGCGGCAGGCGACGTCGTACCGGATCGGACGCGTGCTGCTCGCGGGGGATGCGGCACACGTGCATTCACCGTTCGGCGGCCAGGGCCTGAACCTCGGGATGGGCGACGCGGTCAACCTCGGCTGGAAGCTGGCCGCGACGATCCAGGGCACTGCGCCCGCTGGCCTCCTCGATACGTACACGACCGAACGGCACCCGATCGGCGCGTGGGTGCTGGACTGGACGCGTGCCCAGATCGCCTTGATGCGCACGGATTTCCGGACTTCCGCCTTGCGCAGTGTGGTCAAGGACCTGCTCGAGACATCGGGCGGTACGACGTACCTCGCGAAGAAGTTGTCCGGTGTCCTGCAGCGCTACCCGATCGAGGGCACGCACGAGCTGGTCGGTTCGGGCGCGCCCGACTTCAAGTTCGCGGACGGGACGCGGCTGGGAGAGCATCTCTTCGACGGCAAGCCGCTGCTGCTCGACCTGGCCGACTCGGCGGAGTTGCGCGAGCTCGCGTCCGGGCGGGTGCGCGTGCTCACCACGAAGTACGACGATGACCTCACCGGCGTACTGGTCCGGCCGGACGGGTACGTCGCCTGGGCCGCTGCGGACGGCTCCGTGACGGGACTCGACGAAGCGTTGTCGACCTGGGTTGGTCAGAGCAGGTCGTGATCGCGGGCGTACGCCGCGGCCGCGGTCCGGGACGGTACGTCGAGCTTCGCGAAGATGTTGGTGAGGTGCCGGGCGACGGTCTTGTCGCTCAGCACCAGCCGCTCCGCGATCTCGGCGTTACTGTTGCCCACCGCAACCAACCGGAGGACGTCGAGCTCGCGCCCGGTCAATCCGCCCGCGGTAGGTCCGATCAGCCGCTCGACGCCCTGCCGAGCTGGGACCGCGCCCAGCTCGGCGAAGCTCCGGCAGGCCGCGGTCAGCTCGGCCGTCGCCGAATCGTCGTCACCGAGCAACCGGACCGCCCGCCCGACCAGCACCTTCGCACGTGCCACCTCGTACGGCGCCCGCAGCTCACCCCACAACCGGGCCGCCGTCCGGGCGTGCTGCAGCGCCCGATCCGGATCGTCGTCCGCCAACGCCACCAGGGCAGTGCAGTACGCCGCCGACGCTCGCAACCCCGCGCACCCGAAGCGGTTCGCGATCGTGTCCAACTCGTCCGCGGCGGCCGTCGCCTCGGCCAGCCCATCACCGGCGAGCAGCACCTCGACCGCACCCGCCAGCATCCGCGACCGATGTACCGGATCGCCCGTCTCCGCGAGCAAACGACGTACGGCGGCAACCGCGCCCGGGACACGCCCGCGCGCAACCATCAGCAGCGCCCGCCCGGGCTGCGGCTCGTACCCGAACCCAGCCGCCTCGTCGTACGACGCATCCGCCGCCGCGAAGTCACCACGAATCCGCAGTACGTCGCCACGCTCGCCCAACGCCAGCCCGGCCGCGACATCCGACCCGGACGCCTCGTACCGCCGGCACGCGTCCTCGAACTCCGCCAGCGCCTCCGGGTACGCCGCATGCAGCCGCAGGATCTGCCCGCGGTGGACGGCGCACTGCCCGGTGAACGGCACGAGGTCCGGCTGACTGTCGCACCATCGCGTCAGCGCGGCCGTCCACGCGGCGGCCCGCCCGAAGTCGAGGACTTCCTGGCAGCCCTCGATCATCGCGCAGTACACAGTGCCCGCGAAGATCGGTGACAGCTCACCGGCCGCGACGCCGACCATCGCCTCGTCCATCAGGGCGAGCCCTTCCGGCACGCGGCCGGAGTACAGCAGCAAACGGCCCTTGCACACCAGGCCTTGTGCGAGCAGATCCGGGTCGTCGTGCCGCCGGGCGATGGCGACGATGTCTTCGCCGACGGCCAGTGCGCCCGGGAAATCTTCGTCGTCCAGGCACCGGAAGAAGTCGTGGATCCGCAGGTAGCCGCGCTCCACGACGTCCTCCGGCTGATCGACCAGCAACCGCTCGGCGCGGGCCGCCCAACCGTTGCCGACGGCCCCCTCACCGCGCCCGTTCAGTACGCGGGCCAGCCAGAACGCGAACCGGATCGCGCCGAGCACGTTGCCGGCCTCGATCTGCTGGCGGTAGCCACGCTGCAGCGCCCGGATGCAGGCATCGGTGTCGCCGAGCAGGAACGCGGCGGTGGCCAGCGTGCCCAACTCGTCCGGACCCAGCTCGGTCGCGCCCGGTTCCCGATCGACCGCGGTCAGCCGCTCGTACGCGACCGCCCAGTCCCGCCGCTCGAACGCCGACCGGGCCCGCTGCAGATCGTCGACAATCCCCATCCACGCCCCCCACGCCACTTGCCTGCCCACTCGCGAGCATGCAACGCCGGATCAGGCGGCGGCAAGACTCCGGCCCGCGCCGGCGCGAGCAGCGATCCGCCGCGCGACGTACGCCGCGTCCCGGCCGACCCCGGGCAGGACCATCGAACTGAAGGAGTACTGGAAGCAGAGCCCGCAGAAGAACAGCCCCGGTGCGTCCGTGGCGACCCCGCGGTACTCGCGCGGCCAGCCGTCCGCGCCGACCACCGGAACCTTGATCCAGTCGAACACCTGCCGGAACCCGGTCGCCCACACCACGTTCGTCACGTCCAGCACCCGACCGTCGGCCAGCAGCGGACGACCGTCCTGGACGCCGACGACCCGGTCGGCCACCCGCTCGACCCCGCGGGCCAGCAGGTCGGCGCGCTTGACCCGGATCATCGGACCGCCGTGGTGCCGCAGATCCTCCATCGCGGCCTTCGCGATCGGCGACCGGCGGGTGATGAGGTGCCGACCGACGAACAGGAAGACCGGCCAGAACAGCTTCTGCCCCGGCCGTCCGGGCTTGAACGGCATCTGGCCGGGATCGCGGCCGCACAGCACGGTCGCGTGCGTCTCGGCGACCTCGTACGCGATGTCCGTGCCGGAGTGCGAGCCGCCGACGACCAGCACCGGCCCGTCCTTGAGCTGCGCCGGCCGGTGGTACTCCGACGAGTGCAACTGCCGGATCGCCGGGTCCAGGTCGACCGCGTAGTCCGGGAGGTACGGCGTACGCCCGAAGGTGCCCGTCGCGACGACGACGTTGTCCGCGGTGAGCTCCTCACGCCCGACGGTGACGATCCACTGGTCGTCGCGGCGCTCGAGCCGGTCGACGCGGGTGTTGCCCCGGATCGGCAGCTCGAAGTGAGCGGCGTACGACGCGAGGTAGTCGGCCACCTCGTCCTTGCCCGGGTAGTGCCACGGATCGCCCGGGAACGGGAGACCGGGAAGCCCGTCGTACTTCGCGGGGGAGTACAGCCGCAGGCTGTCCCAATGCGACCGCCATTGGTCGCCAACGCGCGCATTGCCGTCCAGGATCATGAACGGCTCCCCGAGCCGTTGCAGGTGATGCCCAGTGGACAGCCCGGCCTGGCCGGCGCCGATGATGATGGTGTTCATGTAACAACCTCCCTGACAGGGCGTCCGACGTGGCGCGAGGAAGCGTGGAAGCGCAGCCACCACAGCAACATCAGCGCGGACGTCACGACGTAGAAGCCGTGCAGGAACCAGATCGGTCCCGGCGGCAGATGCACCACGTAGATGCAGTGGACGGCGTTGCCGATGTTCGCCAGGATGGTGGACATCGTCCCCGCGAGAAGAGCAACGCTTGCGCCAGTCATGGCACCGACGTTAGGTCTGAGGGGACGGCGTCCGCGTCGGACGGAATGCGCAACATGCGGACGGGGCGACTACGACGTTTCTCGTACGTCGGTGTGCCGGCGGATCCACGGCGCGAGCGCGTAGACGACGAACGCGACCACGATCGTCACGACCGCGAGGACGCCGAAGTACGCCGTGTCCGACGCGTCCTCGGTCGCCTGCACGAGCTGGGCGGTGATCGCCTGACCCGCGGCCGGGGCGAGGAACCACAGCGCCATCATCTGGCTGAGGAACGCCCGCGGCGCGAGGACCGTCGTCGCGGCCAGGCCGACGGGGGAGAGGAACAGCTCGCCGAGCGTCTGGATCACGTACACGCCGACCAGCCAGAGCGGTGACGCAAGGTTGTCCCCGGCAACCGACGACGCGAGCGCCATCACCCCGAACGAGATGCCGGCCAGCAGCAGCCCGGTCGCGAACTTCTGCCCGATCGACGGCCCGCGAGTGCCGAGCCGGATCCAGATCACCGCGAACACCGGCGCCAGCACGATGATCGAGAACGGGTTCACCGACTGGAAGAACTCCGGCGAGATCTCCACGCCGAACAGATCCAGCTGCGTCCGGCTCGCGGCGAACGTCGTCAGCGTGGTCGCGGCCTGTTCGAACAGCATGAAGAACAGCATCGCCGCGACGAACAACGGGATGTACGCACGGACCCGCTGCCGCTCGACCGGCGTCACCAGCGGGCTCCGCAGCAGCATCACGAAGTACGCTATCGGCGCCAGGAAGCACACGTACGAGATGGCATCCACGACCGGCCGCGGGCCGATGCCGCCGGACCGCCAGGCCGACCAGGCGAACACCACCACGAGCAGCGCGACGACGGCGGCCGAGACCTTGATCATCGTCGGCCGGTCCGCGGCGGTCAGCGGGTTCGGCGGGGTGTCGCCGCGGCCGTGCAGGGTGCGCCGGCCGAGCAGGTACGCGATCAGTGCCAGTGTCATCCCGACCGCGGCCGCCGCGAACGCGACGTGGAACCCGAACTCGCGGCGCAGGAACCCGACCACAAACGGCGCCGAGAACGACCCGATGTTGATGCCCATGTAGAAGATCGAGAACGCCGAGTCCCGCCGCGCATCGCCTTGTTCGTAGAGCGTTCCGACCATCGTCGACACGTTCGGCTTCAGCAGTCCGGTGCCGAGGGCAACCAGCGCGATCCCGGCGTACGCCGGACCGGTCGACGGCAGCGCCAGACACAGGTGGCCGGCGACGATCACGCTACCGCCGTACAGGACGGTGCGGCGGGCGCCGAACACGCGGTCTGCGAACCAGCCGCCGAGCACCGAGAGCAGGTACACCGAGGCGCCGTAGATCGACACCACGGCCTGCCCGAGCGACTCACCCAGCCCGAGCCCGTGCGCCCGGTCGGTCAGGTACAGCAGCAGGATCGCGCGCATCCCGTAGTAGCTGAACCGCTCCCACAGTTCCGTGGTGAACAGCGTCATCAACCCACGGGGATGCCCGAAGAAGGTCTTCTCGGGGGCGGCCTGCTGCGTCTCGGACATCCTCCGACGGTAGCAATCGGTAGCCGCTCAGCTACTCAGAGGGTTATCCAGTACCGCCGTGCCAGACCCAGCCAGGTCTCGCGAATGTCCTCCAGCACGCCGCCGTTCCGCTCGATGGTCCGCGCCGACGCGACGTTGTCGTCGTCGCAGGTCACCAGTACCTGGTCCATCCCACGCGCCCGGGCCCGGTCGAGCACTGCGCCGAGCGCCCAGGTCGCCAGTCCGCGACCACGTGCCGACGGGCGTACGCCGTACCCGATGTGTCCGCCGCCCTCGAGCAGCTTCTCGTTGAGAGCATGCCGGAGCGTGATCGCGCCGAGGTACGTGATGCCGTCGACGATCCACCAGTACGTCGCCGGCACCCGCTCCGGCGTGATCGGGATGCTGTCGTCGCTCTGTTCGCGCAGGCGCTGGGTCCACGCGGCGAACCCGTCGATCGTGTTCAGGTCGTCGGCCTCCCACAACCCGGCGCCGTCCTGATGGGCTTCGCCCCACTCGCTCGCCGACTCCATCCAGGAATCGCGCAGGTCGACGGTCGGTTCGATCAACTCAGGCACGACCTGGAGCCTAGTGGTCTGCGGTGCAAGTTCGTCGGGGTCGACAACGGCTCCTCGTACCCCGGTCGACTCCAACGGCCTACTCCACCAATCGACCAGCACCCGCCGATCGCGCCAACGCTCGCGGTGGGGAAAGAAACCGTCTCCCAGTGGCGAATAGTTTCCCAGCCCGTCGGTCAATGCGAGCGCCCTGGTCGACACCTGCGAGCCAGGGTGACACGTAGTCCGGGGAGCCCTACCCACCTGAAACGACCAGCAGAACTCCCCACACGACCAAACCAGCCGACCCGGCAGGTGGTCACCCCCCGGAACGGCGACGGGCCGCCCACCCCGGGCGGGGTGGGCGGCCCGTGGGGACCGGATCAGGCGCCGGCACCCTCTTGCTTCACGCCGGCGACTGCGGTCGGGTCGTCGATGCGGTACTTGCGGGCCGCCTCGGCGGCGACCTCCGGCTTCACGTCACCGCGCTTGGCGAGGATCTCCAGCGTGGCGACGACGATCGACTCGGCGTCCACGTGGAAGTGCCGCCGCGCCGCGGCCCGGGTGTCGGCCAGGCCCCAGCCGTCGGTCCCGAGCGACGTGTAGTCGTTCGGCACCCAGCGGGAGATCTGGTCCTGCACCGCGCGCATGAAGTCGCTGACGGCAACGACCGGACCCAACGTGTGTTTCAGCTGCTCCGTCACGAACGGCACCTGCTCCGGCTCCTCCGGGTGCAGCAGGTTGTGCTGCTCGGCGGCGATGGCGTCGCGGCGCAGTTCGTTCCACGAGGTCACGGACCAGATGTCCGCCGCCACGGAGTACTCCTCGGCGAGGATCTGCTGGGCCTTCCGA
Organism: Kribbella sp. NPDC055110; assembly: GCF_053607525.1. Classification (NCBI taxonomy): domain Bacteria; kingdom Bacillati; phylum Actinomycetota; class Actinomycetes; order Propionibacteriales; family Kribbellaceae; genus Kribbella; species Kribbella sp. NPDC055110. Next base: position 95,150 of record NZ_JBSGTS010000026.1, on the reverse strand, counting down.
ACCCACGGCAGCGCGACACCGGACCCGAGCAGCTGCACCCGCGGTACGTCGTCACCCTCGGCGGTCTGGTACTCGTCGAAGCGGTACATGCCCTTGAGCAGCCCCGCGACGTCGAGGTTCTCCGGCTCGGCCGGCTGCGGGACGGGCTCGTTGTACACGGTGAGGTAGTAGAAGACGTCCTCGCCGAACGGCTTGTCCTTGTCCAGCCCGTAGCCGTACATCCGGCGCAGACCGTCCTTGACGATGTACGCGACCTCGTAGGCGAAGCCCGGGTCGTAGTGCACCGCCGCCGGGTTGGTGGAGGCCAGCAGCGGCGAGTGACCGTCCGCGTGCTGCAGTCCCTCACCGGTCAGCGTCGTACGGCCGGCCGTCGCGCCGACCAGGAAGCCCCGGCCGAGCTGGTCGCCGAACGCCCAGAGCGAGTCACCGGTCCGCTGGAACCCGAACATCGAGTAGAAGATGTAGAACGGGATCATCGGCTCGCCGTGCGTCGCGTACGCCGTACCGGCCGCGATCATCGAGCCCATCGCGCCGGCCTCGCTGATGCCCTCGTGCAGCAGCTGGCCCTGCTCGGACTCCTTGTACGACAGCAGCAGGTTGCGGTCGACGGCCTCGTAGGTCTGCCCGTGCGGGTTGTAGATCTTGGCCGTCGGGAACATCGAGTCCATGCCGAACGTGCGGTACTCGTCCGGGGCGATCGGGACGATCCGGTCGCCGATCTCCGGGTCCTTCATCAGGTCCCGGAACAGCCGGACGAGCGCCATCGTGGTGGCGACCGGCTGGTTGTTGCCCTTGGACAACGGCTTGTAGACGTCGTCACCAGGCAGCTTGAGCGACGTCTTCGGCGCCACCCGCCGCTGCGGCAGCGAGCCGCCGAGCTGCTTGCGCCGATCCATCATGTACTGGTACTCCGGCGAGTCGGTGCCGGGGTGGAAGTACGGCGGGTTGTAGGCGTCCTCGAGTGCGGAGTCCTCGATCGGCAGGTACAGCCGGTCCCGGAACGCCTTCAAGTCGTCCGAGGTCAGCTTCTTCATCTGGTGGGTCGCGTTGCGGCCCTCCAGCGCCTCGATCGTCCAGCCCTTGATGGTCTGGGCCAGGATCACGGTCGGCTGCCCGACGTGCTCGGTCGCGCTCTTGAACGCGGCGTACACCTTGCGGTAGTCGTGACCGCCGCGGGGGAGCTTGCGCAGGTCCTCGTCGGACAGGTTGCTGACCATCTGCTGGAGCCGCTGGTCGCCGCCGAAGAAGTTGTTCCGGATGTACTCACCGGACTCGACCGAGTAGGTCTGGAACTGACCGTCCGGCGTGGTGTTCATCTTGTTCACCAGCGCACCGTCGTGGTCCTGCGCCAGCAGGTTGTCCCACTCGCGGCCCCAGATCACCTTGATGACGTTCCAGCCGGCGCCGCGGAAGAAGGCCTCCAGTTCCTGGATCACCTTGCCGTTGCCACGGACCGGGCCGTCCAGCTGCTGCAGGTTGCAGTTGATCACGAAGGTGAGGTTGTCGAGCTCCTCGCGCGCGGCCAGGCCGATCGCGCCGAGTGACTCCGGCTCGCCCATCTCGCCGTCACCGAGGAACGCCCAGACGTGCTGCTGGCTGGTGTCCTTGATACCGCGGTGGTGCAGGTACCGATTGAAGCGCGCCTGATAGATCGAGTTCAGCGCGGCCAGCCCCATCGAGACGGTCGGGAACTCCCAGAACTCCGGCATCAGCCGCGGGTGCGGGTACGACGACAGGCCCTTGTGCGGGCCGCGCGACACCTCCTGGCGGAAACCGTCCAGGTCGTCGGTCGTCAGCCGACCCTCGAGGAAGGCCCGCGCGTACATCCCGGGGGAGGCGTGACCCTGGATGAAGATCTGGTCGCCGCCGCCGGGGTGGTCCTTGCCGCGGAAGAAGTGGTTGAAGCCGACCTCGTACAGGCTGGCGGCCGACTGGTAGGTGGCGATGTGGCCGCCGACCTCCAGGCCCTTGCGGTTGGCCTTGCTCACCATCACCGCGGCGTTCCACCGGATGAAGGCCCGGATCCGCCGCTCGATGTGCTCGTCGCCGGGGAACCAGGGCTCACGCTCGGGCGGGATCGAGTTGATGTAGTCGGTGCTGCGCAGTGCGGGTACGCCGACCTGTCGCTCCCGGGCGCGCTCGATCAGCTTGAGCATCAGGTAGCGCGCTCGCGCCTTGCCCCGTTCGTCCAGGACCGCGTCGAGCGATTCGACCCACTCCCGTGTCTCGTCGGGGTCGATGTCGGGGAGCTGGGTGGGCATCCCCTCGGTGATGATGGCTGGTGGTTCGTGTCCGGAAGCCACGGTGTCCTGCCGTTCTCTCTGGTTGTCTTCACCGCAATCCTGTCACCTGTTCGGTATGCGTTCTACTTCGCCTTCCTTTCCGGCCCGATTCGGGCTACCCGGGTCAGATCTCAGCGGACACGCCTCGTACCCGCCGCGCGCATACCGGACACGTCACGGACCCCTGGTGCATACTTGCGCGACGCGGTACGACACGATGGACTATCGCTGAGCAGCAGGCTACTGACACCTACCCCCGGGCAAGCGGGGACCACGGAGGAGGACACGTGAGCGCGACCGCGGACCACGCGGACGGCAAGAGCGGAGTGCCGAACATGGCCTCCCGGCTCGGCCTGGAGGCCGGCTGGGTCGTCCAGGAGATCGGGTACGACGACGACTCCGACGACGAGTTCCGCGATGCGATCCGGGAAATCACCGGCGAGGCCTTCGTCGACGAGGACACCGACGAAGTCGTCGACGTCGTACTGCTCTGGTTCCGTGAGGACGACGGCGACCTGGTCGACGCGTTCTTCGACATCCTGACCGACCTCAAGGCCGGTGGAGTGGTCTGGCTGCTGACCCCGAAGGTCGGCCGCGACGGCTACGTCGAGACCAGCGACATCACCGAGGCCGCGCCGGTCGCCGGCCTGGCCACGACCAGCACCCTGAGCGTGACCGACGACTGGTCCGCCACCAAGTTGGTGGTTCCGAAGTCCGGCCGCCGGGGGTGAGCCTCCCGGCTGTCGGCAGCCGGGCCCCCGACTTCGAGACGCAGAACCAGTACGGCGAACCGGTCCGGCTGAGCGACTACGCCGGCCGGCGGGACGTCGTACTGGTTTTCTATCCGTACGCCTTCAGCCAGGTCTGCACCAGCGAACTGGCCGCCCTCCGCGACCGCCCGTCGCTACTGGCCGCCGCGGAGTTCCTGGCGATCTCGTGCGATCCGATGTTCACCCTCCGCGCCTACGCCGACGCGCAACACCTCGACTTCAACCTACTCACGGACTTCTGGCCGCACGGCGCGATAGCCAGTTCGTACGGCGCCTTCGCCGCTGATCGCGGCTGCGCCCTCCGAGCCACCTTCGTGGTCGACCGGTCCGGGATCGTGCGCTGGTCCGTCCTCAACCCGATCCCCGAGGCCCGCAACCCCGACGACTACGCCGAGGCGCTGGCGAGTCTCACGTCGCCCCCGGCGTAGCGGCGTTCTGGTGGGCTGTGAGGGACTCGAACCCCCGACCCCCTCGGTGTAAACGAGGTGCTCTAACCAACTGAGCTAACAGCCCATGCCCACGGCAAACGAAGCCCGGCCAACGACGGGCCGGGGAAGTTGCGCTCCTACGGAGCAAGCGCCCCGACCTTATCACCCCCCTGCATCACCCCCCTGCGGCGACCGATCGCGGATTGGGGAGGATATTCCCTCCGGATCGGGCAGAAACCCTCCCCGACACCCCCGAAGCATCACCGTGGCGCCGGGGATCAGGCCGGTGGGTGAGGCGTATCGGAATCGGCCGTCGCTCGTTGTGAACGGTGTCGGTGGGTCGAGGAATTCTTAACCATCGGCTGGTGAGAACGGACTCCTCCAGGGCAGGTCGCGGCTGGTAGGGTTCACGGCTGTCGGTCGGCGCGATGACGCACCGGGTGTGCCCGGTCACGACATCGTTCCGGCAGGCGGAAAACGGGGCTGCTGTCGGTGTGAAGTGAGGCGGGTCTGCCCAGAACCCGCCCCGTCCAGTTGGGGAGGCACGTGTCCGTGGGTCGCCAACCGGCCGAGCGCCCCGTCGTACCTGAGACTCACCTGCTGGTGGTGGCATCGGCGTGAGAAGTGGTGCGGACCGGCCGGCGATCTCCACCGGGCCGGCGTTGATGATTCCCGCCGGGTACCCGCGCGACCTGCCGAGCGCACTGCTCCGTGCCGCCCGTGACTTCGGCGGCGCCGGTGTCGTCGAGATCGGGCCGGACGGCCGCGAGACCAAACTCGACTTCCCGACGCTGCTCGAGCTGGCCGCGCGGATCCTGGCCGGCCTGCGCGCGAACGGCGTACGCGCCGGCGACCCCGCGGTCGTGCACTGCACCGAACCGGTCGGCTTCTTCGCCGCGTTCTGGGCCTGCACGCTCGGCGGCATCCGCCCGCTGCTGGTCGCGCCGAACCCGGGCGGCGACCGCACCGAAGAGGGCCGCGAACGCCTCCGCCGGATCACCGACCTGCTCGGCTGGACCGTCCTGATCGGCCGCCCGTCCGACCTGCCGAACGACCTCGGCCTCCCGGTCCTCGACCCGGACGCGATGGCCGGGCACGAACCCACCTCCGACTTCCACCGGCCGGCCGCGGACGACGTCGCCGTACTGATGCTGTCCTCAGGCTCCACCGGTACGCCGAAGATCGTGCAGCTCACGCACCGCGGGCTGGTCGAGTTCGCCGCGGGTACGCCGGCGATGCTGCCGATCCGGCCGGGACAGACGACGCTGAACTGGCTCCCGCTGGACCACAGCGGCGCGTTCCTGCTCTACCACGTGCTGCCCGTGTTCACCGGCGGCACGAACATTCACGTGAACACGAACTGGGTGCTGGCCAACCCGCTGCGCTGGCTCGACCTGATGGAGCAGCACCGGGTCAACCACTCGTGGTCGCCGAACTTCGGGTACCGGCTCGCGACCGCCGCGGTGGCCGGCGAACCGGACCGGCACTGGGATCTCTCGGCGCTGCGCAGCCTGGTCAGCGGCGGTGAGCAGATCACCGTGCCGGTGATGTCGGACTTCCTCCGCGTCACGAACCGGTTCGGGGTGGTTCCGGAAACGTTCGTGGCGGCGTGGGGGATGACCGAGACGGTCACCGGCATCACGTTCGCACGGCCCGGTCTGACACCGAACGTGCACCGCGTACGGATCCCACCCACCGGCGTCGTCGAGTGGGTCGACCAGCGTCCGTCGTCCGGAAAGGTCGCGGTCGCGCGCCCGGGCAAGCCACGCACCGAGGTGCCGGGTGTGCTCTCGCTGGTGTCGGTCGGGGCACCTGCCCCCGGTACGACGGTGCGCATCGTCGCCCCGAACGGCGCCGTACTGCCCGAAGGCCGGATCGGTCAGCTGCAGGTCGCGTCCGCGCGGGTGACCCCCGGGTACCTCGGGAACCTCGACGCGGACCGCACCGCGTTCCCGGTCGGGGCCTGGCCGACCCGCAAGTGGCTCGCGACCGGCGACCAGGGCTTCATCACCGGCGGCCAGGTCGTCATCACCGGCCGCGACAGCGAACGCATCATCATGTCCGGCAAGCTCCACTACGCCCACGACATCGAGTCCGTCGCCGCAGCCGTCGTCGGCGCCGAACACGGCCTGGTCGCCGCCTGCGGCATCGCCGACGAGGAAACCGGCACCGACCGCCTGGTCGTCTTCTACGCCCTCACCACCGACTCCGTACCCGGCATGGACCAGGCGATCCGCAGCCTGATCCAGACCCGCCTCGGCCTGCCCGCCCAGGTCGTCGGCGTCCCGCGCCGCGACTTCCCCACCACCCCCGGCGGCAAGATCCTCCGCCCGCTCCTCAAGCAACGCTGGATCGACGGCACCCTCCTCGGACCCGCCACCACCCACGTAGAGCCAGCCGGCGCCACCCCCGCCTCGGGCCCCACCGGCCAAGGCCCCTCCACCACCCCGGAGTCCACCCCGTTCGCCGACGAAGAAGCCGCCGAACGCACCACCGAACTCCCGGTCGTCCGCCTCGCCTGGAAACGCGAACTACAACAATCCATCCCCACCCCACCCCAACGCCCGACCCTAGGCACCCCACCACCCCCCGAGCCGACACCCGAGCCCGCACCCACCGCGTCGGCTCCCGAGCCCGAGCCCGCGTCGGCTCCCGAGCCTGCTCACACCACGTCGGACCCCGAGGCCGCGCCCACCACCTCGACCCCCGAGGCCGCGCCCACCACCTCGGCCTCCGAGCCCGCCAGTACCACCTCGGCACCCGAACCGGCCCCGAACGCGCTGGCACCCGAACCGGCCCCGAACGCGCTCGCACCGGAGCCCGCCCCGAACGTGCTGGCACCGGAGCCTGTCCGCACTGCACCAGGACCTGCACAAGGCCCCGCCGCGACGGCATCCACGCCGACCGCCTCCGCCACAGCACCTGCGATCGGTCCCGCGGCGCCGCCCACCCCCACGGCCTACTCGACGCCCGCTACCGCCCCGCCCCCCGCCGACTCGGCAGCCACCGCCGTCCCCGCCAGCGCGCCGGACTCCGCCACGCAGCCGTACGCCGCGGCGCCCGATGCCGAGCAGACGCGTCCCAACGCGCAGCCCGACACCGCCGACCAGTCGTACGACGCAACGACCGACAGCGCCGACGTACGGCACGAAGACCACATCCCGTCCGCGGACGATGACTCCACCGAGACCGAGAACACCGGTGATCGATCCGAGGGTGCCCAGCCGAACGACGTAGCAGCCGACGGCGCCGACGTACGCCACGAGGACCACACCCCGTCCGCGGACGACGATTCCGCCGAGCCGGAGCACACCGCGGGCCTGTCCGAGGCCGCGCAGTCGTACGACGCTGCGACCGCCAGCCTCGACGTACCGAACGTAGACGACACCCCGCCCGCCAACGAGAAGTCCGCCGCTCACGAACCGCACGACACCACGAACGAACCCGACCCGTCGGACGCCACGAACCCGACCGACGCCGCGAACACAACCGAGCCGACCGACGCAACCGAGTCCACCGAGGCCACCGCGTCCACTGACGCCAGCGACTCCACCAACGCGACCGAGCCCGCTGACGCAACCGAGTCCACCGAGGCCACCGCGTCCACTGACGCCAGCGACTCCACCAACGCGACCGAGCCCGCTGACGCGACCGAGTCCACGGACGCGACCGACTCCACGGACGCGGCCGAGTCTGCGGACGCGGCGGACGCGGCGGACGTGGTCGAGTCCGCCGATCGTGTGGATGCGAGTGACGCGGCGGATTCGTCGGATGCGGCTGAGGAGGGGGAGGCGACGGCGGCCGAATCCACTGAACTCGTGGCTGACGGCGACTCGGGTTCTGGAGATGTGGGGGCCGAGGACAGCGATGGCGGTGAGGGGGAGGCGTTCGAGGGCGCGGCTGTTGTGGGTACGTCGCACGACGGGTCCGACGAGCTCGCGACGGATGAGGTTGTGGCGTACTCGGATGACGCCGACGTGGTCGCAGACGATGCACCGGCGGGAACGCAGAACGCACCAGCAGGTTCAGACGCCGAGATGACCGAGGATCCTGCAGACCTCGACCAGAACCAGACGGACGCAGACCGAGCATCCGACGAAGCCGGCGACGAAACAGCTGCCGACGAGACAACATCCGCCGAGGCCTCTGACGAGACGGCATCCACCGAGGTCTCCGACGAGACAGCATCTGCGGAGGACGCCGACGACTCAGCTTCAGCCGAGGACACGGATAGCTCAGTTTCCGCGGAGGATGCCGACGACTCGGTTTCCGCGGAGGACGCGGACCACTCGGTTTCCGCGGAGGATGCGGACGGCTCGGTTTCCGCCGAAGACGCGGACGGCTTGGTTTCTGTCGAGGCGGCTGGCGAGACAGCTTCGGTCGAGGAGGCGGATGGCTCTGCGTCCGGCGTACCGGCTGTGGTTGAGGCATCGTCACTGTCGACTGCGGCCTCCGAGGCCGTGGCTACTCAGGACGAGACCGTCGGGTCCGAAGCAGAGACGGAAACCTCCACGCACGTCGACGAGGTCGAGGAAGCTGCAGACGCCGCGGACGTTGCCGATGTGGTCGCCGATGCGGAGGTCCAGCCGACGGCAGACCTCGCCGAGGCTGAGGATGAGGTGCGGGGTGGCGAGGCGGTCGGCGAGGTAGGCGGCGGTCGGGCGGACGAGGTGGAGGCCGGCGGCGCTTCGGGTGTTGAGGCTGGGTCGCGGTCGGATGCGGTGGGTGGCGGTGGCGTTGAGTCGGTCGTCGAGCAGTTGGGCTCTTCTGAGGACGACTCCGCTGGTGCTGAGGAGCAGGCGCAGGACGGTCAGCAGCGTGAGGTTGGTGCGGGTGCGGCGGCGCTTGCTGTGGTGGGTGTGGGCGAGTCCGTGGCGGGTGCGGAGGACGGTGTAGGCGCGGAGGGTGTGGCGGCTGCCGTCGTACCTGGAGCAAAGCAGGACGTTGTTGCCGGCGAGGGGCCGGCTGAGGTCGTGGGGGCCGCTGCTGCTGGGCGGGTTGGGGTTGTGGAGGCGGTTGCGGTTGTGGGGGTGGCTGGGCGGTTTCCGGGGGCTGAGGGGGTGGAGCAGTTCTGGGAGAACCTGGTGGGGGGTGTGGAGAGCGTCCGGCGGGAGTCGGGGGACGGGGTTGTTGCGGTCAGTGGCGTGCTGGAGCACGTTGAGTCGTTCGATGCGAAGTTCTTCGGGTTGAGCGATCGTGAAGCGGAGTTGATGGATCCGGCGCAGCGGTTGTTCCTCGAGGTTTGTCATCAGGCGTTGGAGCACGGCGGGTACGCCGGTACGACGAGTCGCGTCGGCGTGTTCGCGGGCTCGGGCATGAACCTGTACTACCGCCAACATCAGTCCCGCGACTCGATCGCCACCCGCGTCGCGTATCGCCTCGGTCTGACCGGCCCGGCGATCGGTGTGCAGTCGGCGTCATCGTCGTCCCTCGTCGCGGTGCATCTCGCCTGCCAGGCGCTCCGGTCCGGGGACGCGGATCTCGCCCTGGCCGGCGCCGCCGCCGTACAGGTGCCGCAGGCAACGACCTACCACCCGACGCCGGACTCGATCTTGTCGCCGACCGGCCAGGTCCGCGCCTTCGCCGCCGATGCCGACGGCACGGTCGGCGGGAACGGTGTGGCCGCCGTACTCCTGAAGCGTCTCGACCAGGCCCTGACCGACGGCGACACGGTGTACGCCGTGATTCGCGGTACGGCGGTGAGCAACGAGGACGCGCCGGCAGGGAACCAGACCGAGCTGATCGAGCGCGCGCTGGACCGCGCCGGGTTCGACGCCGATTCGCTGAGCTACATCGAGGCGCACGGGATCGGTAGCCCGGACGCGGATGTCGCCGAGGTGAAGGCGTTGACGACCGCGCTGCGCCGGCACACCGACAAGGTCGGGTTCTGCACGCTCGGATCGGTGAAGCCGAACATCGGCCACCTGGACAGCGCCGCGGGGATGGCCGGCCTGATCAAGACGATCCTGATGCTGCAGCACCGGATGCTGGTCCCGACCATCAACGTCAACGACCCGAACCCGGCGCTCGCTCTCGACGGCAGCCCGTTCGTGATCGGTACCGAGGTCCGCGAGTGGACGGTGCCGCTGCTGTCCGGCGGTACGACGCTCCGCGCCGGCGTGAGTGCGCTCGACACGGGCGGTACGAACGCGCACGTGATCCTCGAGGAGGCACCGCGCCAGATCCGCCGCGGCGACGACGGCCCCGTCGTACTGCCGCTGTCCGCGCCTGACCCGGACGCCCTCGCCGACCTCGTCGAGCTGTACCGCACCGACCTGGGCCACGGCACCGGTCACCGCCTGATCGACCTCGCCGGTACGGCGGCGCTCGGCCGGCCGGCGCACCGGCACCGGATCGCCGTCGCGGGCGCTACGGAGGGCGAACTCGTCGCCGCACTCGGCTCCGCCCAAGCGACCGAGGTGCCGCGCGGCGGACCCGGCCCGCTCGGCTACGCGTTCACCGGACAGGGCGCGGCCCGTCGCGGAATGGCCGCCGGCCTGGCCGCGCGCTTCCCCGTGTTCCGCTCGGTCCTCGACGAATGCGACCGCGTCTACCACGAGGAGACCGGCGGCAATCTGCTCGAGCTGCTCCTCACCCCGGCCGGTACGACGGAAGGCGTCTGGCCGACCGAGACCGCGCAGCCCGCCCTGTTCGCGTTCGAGCTCGCACTGGCCCGCCTCTGGCAGTCGTTCGGCGTCCAGCCCGCGCTGGTCGTCGGTCACAGCGTCGGCGAGTACGCCGCTCTGTGCGTGGCGGGCGCCCTCTCGCTCGCGGACGGCGTACGCCTCACCGCGAAGCGTGGCGAGCTCATGCAGCGCGGCACAGTCCCGGGCGCGATGGTCGCTGTCCGCGCCGACGCCGACCGGGTTCGCGAGATCGCCCGGACCGCCGGCGTGGAGGTTGCTGCGGGCAACGGTCCGCAGTCGTTCGTGCTGACCGGGTCCGAGGTGATCGTCGGGCAGCTCGCCGCGCAACTCGATCAGCTGCAGGTCGCCTGGCAACGGCTGGACGTCGACCGCGCGTTCCACAGTTCGTTGGTGGACCCAATACTGGCGGACTTCGCGGAGATCGTCCGCGAGATCACCTTGAAGCCGCTGCGGACGCCGATGGTGTCGAGCTGGTCGGGCGATCTGCTCGAGTCCGGGACCGTGCTGGACAGCGACTACCTGGTCGGCCAGTTGCGGCAGCCGGTGCTGTTCGGCGACGCGGTCGAGGCGGTGACGGCGGCCGGTTGCCGCCGGTTCCTGGAGCTCGGGCCGGACGCCGTACTGAGTCCCGCGGGTCGCCGGATCGCGCCGAACAGCACGTGGATCCCCGCGCAGCGCCTCGGGCAGGACCCGGTGCTCGCGACGATGAACGGCCTGGCCGAGCTGTACGAGCAGGGCACCGAGATCGCGTGGGCGAAGGTCTACGCGGACGGTGGCCGCGTCCCGTTGCCGACGTACCCGTTCCGTCGGGTGCACCACCCGGTCGACCCGTCGGTGACGGTCCTGGCCGGCCCGGGTACGGCGGTTGCCGGGGACAACAATGCGCAGCGGCTGAACGCGTTCGAACGGGCCGCGCGCGCACAGTCCGTGGTGTTCGAGCCGCCGTCGAGCGCCGCGGTGAAGCGGATCCCGCTCGACCCGCCCGAGCCGGTCGCGGGCAAGCCGATCGAGCAGGTCGACGAGCAGCAGGAAGAGCGGTCGCCGTTCGCGTTGCCGGCCGAGACACACCAGATCGACGCGGACTACCTGGCGCAGGCCGGGTCCCTGTCCGGTGACGAGATGTCCGCGGAGCGGTACCGCGATTCGCTGGATGTCGTCCTCGACCTGACCTGCGACGTGCACAACCTCGACCCGTACGACCTCACCGTCGACCACACGTTCGCCGAGCTCGGCGCGACGCCGGCGTCGATGGCGCCGGTGATCGACGAGCTGAAGCGTCGGTTCGAGGCCGAACTGGCGCCGGACGACCTGTTCCTGACATACACCACACCGCACAAGCTCGCGACCGCCGTCGCGATGCAGACAGCCGAGCCGGTCGAAGAGCCGCACAACGAGGCCGTCCCCGAGCAGGCGACGGAGGAGACGGTTCGGGATCCGCGCGCGGCGTTGGCGGTGCTCGGGTCGGGCCTCGCGGAGCTCGCGGCGAAGGTCGACGAGGCTGCCGCCGCGACCAGCGAGGCAGACCTGCCTGGCAATGGCATGGCGGCCCTGATGTCGCAGCAGCTCCGCGTCGCCGGGCAGCTCGTCGACGGCGTCACCAAGCTCATGCGCGAACAGCTCGCCCTGCTGGGAGATCCAGCCGCGCAAACCCCTGAGCAGGTACCAGCAGAAGAGCAGGCCCCAGAGTTCCGCCGTACGACGGAATCGCCGGCGGACGTGCAACGCCGCGACTTCACGTACTGGAGCCAGGTCCTCTCCGGCGCCGAACCGTTGGTCCTCCCTGCGGATCACGCCCGCGCGGCCGGTGACGACGCGGTGGCGTCCGTCCAGCACGAGCTGGGCAAGGAGCTCGGCGACGCGGTGTTCGAGTACAGCCGGGACCGCAAGCTCAGTCCCGTGATGACGATGCTGGCCGCGGTCGCGACCGTGCTCGGCCGCTTCGCCGCGCAGGACGAGGTGACCATCGGCTCGACGCTGCACCGCTCGAAGGAGAACCGCCCGCTCCCGCTGCGGATCGACCTGTCCGGCGAACCCGACCTCGGTGAGCTGACGGAACGGATCCGCGACATCACCGCGGGCGCGTCCGACCACGCCCACACCGATCTCGCAATCCTCGAACGCGACCCGCTGTTCCAGATCCTCGTCGAGTTCGACGACCAGTTCGACGACGGAGACGACGGAGACGACGGAGACGACGAAGCCGACCTGCCGCCGAGCGTCGACCTGCGGTTCCGCCTGACCCAGCACGACACCGGCCCCAAACCCGGCATCACCTGTACGGCGGACTACCGGTCCGGACTGTTCGAGCGGCCGACGATCGAGCGCCTGCTCGACTACCTGGCCGAAGTGTTGCGCAGGGCAACGACCCGGCCGGACCTCCGGCTGCCCGACCTGATGCTCCCGATCGAGTCCGACCTCGAGGCGCTCCGTGAGCTCGAGTCCGACACCGACGCGAGCGGCCCGATCGGCCGGGTACGCCGGGACGCGGTGGTGGCCGGTGAGCTGAGCGGACTGCACACCCTGTTCGAGCAGCAGGTGGCGCGGACGCCGGACGCGATCGCGCTGATCCAGGACCGCCGCGAACTGACGTACGCCGACCTCGACCGCCGCTCGAACGCGGTCGCCTGGCAGCTCGTCGACCTCGGCGTGAAGCCGGGCCAACTGGTCGCCGTACGAGTTGCTCGCGGCACCGAGATGGTCGTCGCCGTGCTCGCGGTCCTGAAGTCCGGTGCGGCGTACCTGCCGCTGGATCCCGGCGTACCGGAGTCCCGCTGGGCGTTCATGGTCCACGACGCGGCGGCGGTCGCGCTGGTCGGTGACGACGCGGCGCTGGCGGACCGTCTCGGTCTGCGACTGGTGCCGGTCGCGGGTCCGGCAGCGCGGATCGACGGCGATCCGCGGTCGCGGCAGGCGCCGCCGGTGCGGGCCGCTGCGGATGACGTGGCGTACTGCATCTACACGTCCGGCTCGAGCGGCAACCCGAAGGGCGTCGTGGTTCCGCACCGCGGCCCGGTGAACCTGGTCCGGCACTACCTGCGGACACGGCGGTCGCTGCGGACGCTGCAGTGGACCTCGTTCGGCTTCGACGTCCACGTGCAGGAGATGTTCACGACGCTCGCGTCGGGCGCTGCGCTGGTGCTGATCGGCGAGGACGACCGGTACGACCCGGATGCGGTGGTCGCTGCGCTGCGCGATCACGGCGTACAGCGGTTGTTCATGGCATTCAGCCCGCTCACCGCGTTGCTGGCGACGATGCGCCGGCTGCCCGAGCTGCCCGAGTTGCGGGAGATCGTCGCGGGTGGCGAGGCGATGGTGCTGACGCACAAGGTGCGGGACTTCCTCGACGCGCATCCGAAGTGCCGGCTGTTCAACGAGTACGGTCCGACCGAGGCCTCGATCGTGACCACGATCCACCCGGTCGACCCGGCCGAGGATCGGCCGTCGATCGGGCGGCCGATCGACGGGGTCGTCGTACGCCTGCTGGATGCCGCGCTGCGGCCCGTGCCGGTCGGTGCGGTCGGGGAGATCCACCTCGGTGGCGCCGCCGTTGCCCAGGGCTACATCGGTCGGCCGGAGGAGACCGAACACGCGTTCGTCGCGGACCCGGGACACCCGGGCGCGCGGCTGTACCGCAGCCGGGACCTCGGCCGCTGGCGCGCCGACCGCACCCTGGAGTACCTCGGCCGCGCGGACGATCAGGTGAAGATCCGCGGCCACCGGGTCGAGCCCGGAGAGACGGAGCACGTGCTGGCGGACCAGCCCGGCGTCGTCGACGCGGTCGTGGTGGCCTGCTCGGACCCGGGCGGTGACACCTGCCTGATCGGGTACGTCGTTCTCGAGGACAGCGATCCCGCCGTCCTGGCGCGGTTGATGCTCGACCTGGGCAAGGAACTGCCGATCTACCTGGTGCCGGCGGACCTGATCCCGATCGAGGAGCTCCCGCTGGACGACAACGGCAGGCTCGACCGCGGCCGGCTCCCCGAACCGGAGTGGCTCAAGCCGTAGTTCTGCACCATGGACGGGGGGTCAGGCCGATGGCTGCCCTCCCGCAACCACCGTCCGCCGTTCACGGTGCAGAACCCGCGTTCGATCCCATCCCTCCAGGGGATCGATCGCGTTCGAACCGGTCGGACGTTGCCCAAGGCATGCTGGTTCCCGACCTGTGGTGCACACGGTTGCGGCGGGGAGTTTCCTCACCCGCCGCTCACGTGTTCCGGCCGATCCAAAGGCCCCCCTCGATCAACCGTTTTGCCGACCGGTCCGAGCCCCCCAGACCGACCGTGGATGACGGTGCCCCCACCCCATCCATCCCTTGAATCGGCTGGAGTAGGGCGGTCGTTACACAGATTCCTGAGATTCGTAAAAATTGCGCAAAGTTGCGCAGGAGAGGCCTTACCGTGCGCGCGAAAGTGTGCGTCTCAGGCTAATGCGGCCCAGGCCTGGTGTGCGGCGCCGAGCAGGCCGGCATTGTCCAGCTGAGCGGGCACCACGGTGAGGTCCGCGACGAACGGCAGTTGCGCCAGCCGCTTCACCCAGGCCTGCACCGGGTCGAACAGCACCGGACCCGCCTTCGCGACCCCGCCGCCGATCACGACTGCGGTCAGGTCGACGGTCACGGCCGTCGCGACGATCCCCGCGGCCAGCGCCTGCGCCCCGTCGTCGAACGCGGCCAGCGCGAGCTCGTCCCCGGCCGCGGCATCGGTGGCCAGTACTTCGGCATCCACGTCCTCGCCGGTCCGCCAGCCGCTCCGCTGCGCGCGGGCGACCATCCGCGGGCCGCTCGCATACGCCTCGACACAGCCGAACGACCCGCACGCGCAGGCCTCGCCGTCCTGGTCGATCACCACGTGGCCGATGTGGGCCGCGTTGCCGGACTGGCCGATCAGCGGTTTGCCGTCGACGACGAGGCCGCCGCCGACTCCGGTCGAGACGACGATCCCGAGCAGCGTGTGCGCGTCGCGGCCCGCGCCGCCCCAGAACTCACCGAGCGCGAAGCAGTGTCCGTCGAGTCCGAGCGCCACGGGGACGTCGCCCGCCATCGCCCGTACCCGGTCGACGATCGGGAAGTTGCGCCAGCCGGCGATGTTCACGGGGGAGACCAGGCCGTGCTGCTGGTCGACCGGGCCGGCCGAGCCGATGCCGACGGCCAGTGGGGTGGCGTCGCCGCGAACGCGGCCGATCAGCTCACCGAGCGCGGCGAACACCTGGTCGGCGTCGCCGGCCGGGGTGCGGATCCGGTCGCCGGTGAGAATCGTGCCGTCCGCGGACACCAGAGCGGCGGCCATCTTCGTGCCGCCGATGTCGATTCCCAGCACGGTTCCGCGCGCCTTCGCCGTGTCGTCGCTCATCGTCCCCCCGGTCAGGGCCTTCAGGTCGAGAGACAACGTTATCTGTAGTCGGCCCGAACAGACAGGGGTGATTCGAGGTAATCACGGAAAACCCGCAGGAAGCGGCGAGGAAACCGCGACCACCACCCCTGACAACGATGCCCCTCCAGCCGCTCCCAGCGCCCTCGTTGCCCAGCGATCCGACGCCGGCTTTGTGCACCGGATCCGTACTGCGACGAGCGCGACGTACGGATCTGATGCACAAAGTGCGGGTTTCAGGGCGGGCCGCCGGGGGTGGGGTGGCGGGGTGGACCGGGTGGGGGAGAGGGTTGGGGGATGAGTGATCAACTGGATCGTGACGCGGCCGGCGCGCTGGTCGTCGGTTTCACCGGGACCACGGCTCCCGACGACCTGCGGCGGGCGGTGGCGGGCGGGCTCGGGGCGGTCATCCTGTTCACCCGCAACGTGGCGGACGCCGAGCAGGTGGCGGCGCTGACGACCGCCCTGCGGGCCGAGCGGCCGGACCTGATCGTGGCGATCGACCACGAGGGCGGCGAGTTCAGCCACCTCGCGCCGGCGAACCCGTGGCCGCTCGCGTCGCCGCGCCTGCTGGGTGACCTGGACGACGTCGACCTGACCCGCGCCGCGGCCCGGGACGCGGCCGCGACCCTGGCCTCCCTCGGGATCGACCTGATGCTCGCCCCGTCCGTCGACGTGAACAGCAACCCCGCGAACCCGATCATCTCCACGCGCTCGTTCGGCCGTACTGCGGATGTCGTCTCGCGGCACGGCGTCGCGTTCGTCGAGGGCGTCCACGACGCCGGGATCGCCGCCTGCCCGAAGCACTTCCCGGGCCACGGCGACGTCGCCGTCGACTCGCACACCGACCTGCCGCGCGTCGACCGTTCGATCGACGAGGTCAGCGCCGTCGAGCTCGCACCGTTCCGCGCGACGATCGCCGCCGGCGCCGACGTCGTGATGAGCGCGCACATCATCTTCTCGGCGTACGACGACCAGCCGGCCACGCTCTCGCACCGGATCCTGACCGGACTGCTGCGCGCGGAACTCGGCTTCACCGGCGTCATCACCACCGACGCGCTCGAGATGCAGGCGATCACCAAGAACCGCTCGATCGAGGACGCTGCCGTCGCGTCGATCGGCGCCGGCGCGGACCTCGCGATGATCGCGGTCGGTACGGCGGACCCGCAGGCGCTGACCGCCCGCGTGGTCGACGCCGTGCGCACCGGTACGCTCCCGGCCGAGCGAGTCGCCGACGCCGCAGCCCGGGTTCGCGCGCTCGCCACCACACTCGGGCAGCGCACCCGGCAGCCGGGTCTCGACGGCGCCCCGATCCGCGAGGTCGCCGCGCGCGTGGTGGCCAGGCAGACGTTCCCGGCGTACGGCGCGGCGCCGTACGTGATCGACCTGACACAGGGGCTGCACCCGGCCTGGAACCCCTACTTCTCCGGTCTGCCCGAGATCTTCACCCGGGTCGCCCCGGGCGCCGAAGGCGTCGTACTGCGTGGCGAGCACCACCTCACCGACACCGGCGAGCCCCAGGACGACGCGATCGCCAAGGCGGCCAAGGCGGCGCAGGGCCGCCCGTTGGTGATCGCCGTCCAGGACGCCGGCCGTACGCCGTGGATGCGCGAGGCCCTGAACCACCTCGTCCAGGGCCACCCGGACGACGTCTTCGTCCTCTGCACCGGGATCCCCGAGGACCAGTCCCTCGTCCCCGCAGGCATCCCCTCCGCCACCACGTCAGGCCGCAACGTCATCGTCCTGGAAACCATCGCCCGCCAACTCACCCGCGAGCGCTGACCCGGCCGGACCGGCAGCTCGACAGGACGTGTCCGGCAGACCTGGCCGGGCTCACGCTCAGCGGGACGGGCGATCCGGCGTAGTGGGCGTATATGTACTGTCGAGCTGCAGAAGGTCTCAGGTCGGGCGGCAGGCCAGTTCGAGGTCGAGGGCGTGTTGTTCTACGTGGTTGAGGGCGTGGCGGACGGCGCCGACCGAGACGATCGCGTCGCCCAAGGAGGAGACGGCGACCCGCGGGGGAGTGCTGGTGTAGTGGGCCAGGTGGGCCTCGAGGTCGGGGAGGAGCGCGCCGGCGGCCTCGGCGACGGCGCCGCCCAGGACCACGAGCTCAGGGTTGAACAGGGTGCCCAGCGTCGCGACCACCCGCGCGGTCCGCCCGGCGATGTCCTGAAGGATGCCTTGGGCAACCTTGTCGCCGTCGGCGGCCGCGCGGAACACCTGCTCGGCGGTCACCTCGCCGTGCGTCGCGAGGTCCCGCAGCGACGTCTCCACGGCCCCGTCCGCGACCGCCGCCGTACCGTTCTCGCGCGCGATCCGGGCGATCCCGTGGGTGTCGCCGACCCCCTCGATCAGCTTGAGGAACACCATCTCGCCGGCGCCGCCGCGACTACCGTGCAGCAACCGGCCGGAGTCCATCAGACCGGACCCGAACCGTTCACCGGCGAGCAGTACGACGAGGTCGTCGACGTTGCGCGCCTCGCCCCGCCAGTGCTCCCCGAGCGTCGCGAGGTTGGCGTCGTTCTCCAGCAGCACCGGCCACCCGTGCAGCTCGGTCAGCCGCTGCGCCAGCCCGGTGTCGAAGCGTCGCCAGAACTCGTCGTCGACCAGGATGTTCCCGTCCCGGTCGACGGGTGCCGCGACCCCGGCGCCGGCGGCGAGGACCTGGGCGTCCGTCACGCCCGCGGAGGCGAGTGCCTCGACCACCGTCCGGTGCACGATCTCGGTCCGTTCGCCCGGCGTCGTCACACCGGCGGCCGACCGCCCGGCCTTGGCCACCGTCTCGCCGCGCAGGTCGGAGACCAGCACGGTCGTCTTGGCTGCGCCGATGTCGATGCCGAGCACGTACCCCGCGTGGTTGTTGTACTCGAACCGCCGCGACGGCCGCCCGACCGACGTCCGGCCGGGGTCGAGCTCGACCACCCAGCCCATCGAGATCAGGTCGTTGCAGACCGCGTGCACGGTCGCGCGGGTGAGACCGGTGGCCTCGATCAGGCCGGTTCCTGTCATCACCCGGGCACGGGTGAGCACGCCGAGTACCTTGCCCGCGTTCACCCGCCGCAGCATCGTCGGCGTGGCCGTGGGCGGCGTTGTCGGTGGTTTCGCCATGGCTCTGCCCCCTGAAGAAATTGGCCCTTGACCTCGTCGTTGTACCGACCGCAGAATACATGCAGATTCTAAATTTAGAGCCTATATATAAACGCTGGGTTACCAGCAGATTCCGAGTGAGGCGATCGTGACGAGTCCGCAGACGACCCGAACGACCCGAACGGCTCAGGCCGACTGGTGGCGGCAGGCTGTCGTCTACCAGATCTACCCGCGCAGCTTCGCCGACGCGAACGGCGACGGTGTCGGTGACCTGCCCGGCATCATCAGCCGGGTCCCGTACCTGGTGGCGCTGGGGATCGACGCGGTCTGGCTGAGCCCCTTCTACCCGTCGGCGCTGGCCGACGGCGGGTACGACGTCGACGACTACCGCAACGTCGACCCGCGGCTCGGGACCCTGGACGACTTCGACGAGCTGATCGCCGCGCTGCACGCGGAGAACATCAAGCTGATCGTCGACATCGTCCCGAACCACACGTCGAACCAGCACGAGTGGTTCGTCGAGGCGCTCGAGGCCGCGAAGGGCCACCCCGCCCGGGACCGGTACATCTTCCGCGACGGCCCAGAAGATGGCGCCCCCGACCAGCCGCCGTCGGACTGGGACTCGGTGTTCGGCGGCTCCGCCTGGGCGCAGACCGACGACGGCCAGTGGTACCTGCACATGTTCGCGGCCGAGCAGCCCGACCTGAACTGGCAGCACCCCGAGGTACGGGCGGACTTCCTGGACACCCTGAAGTTCTGGTCGGATCGTGGCGTCGACGGGTTCCGCGTGGATGTCGCGCACGCGCTGGTGAAGGACCTGTCCGAGCCGTTCCCGTCGAAGACCACGCTGCCGCGGCAGTCCGAGTCGAACGGTCAGCACCCGCTCTGGGACCAGGACGGCGTCCACGAGATCTACAAGGACTGGCGCAAGCTGCTGAACACCTACGACCCGCCGCGGTCGGCGGTCGCCGAGGCGTTCGTACCGGCCGCTCGCCGGGCTCGGTATGCGAGTGCCGACGGGCTCGGGCAGGCGTTCAACTTCGACCTGCTGCAGGCCGACTTCGAGTACGAGAAGTTCCGCCAGGTGATCGAGGAGAACCTCGCGCTCGCCGAGGTGAACGGCTCGTCGTCGACGTGGGTGTTTTCGAACCACGACGTCGTCCGGCACGCCACCCGGTACGGCCTGCCGA
Source organism: Kribbella sp. NPDC055110 (assembly GCF_053607525.1). Classification (NCBI taxonomy): domain Bacteria; kingdom Bacillati; phylum Actinomycetota; class Actinomycetes; order Propionibacteriales; family Kribbellaceae; genus Kribbella; species Kribbella sp. NPDC055110. The sequence continues at coordinate 75,380 of NZ_JBSGTS010000026.1, read as the reverse complement.
AGAACCCGAAGGGCGGTTGGCAGGACGGCAAGGACTGGCTGCTGAGCAACGGCACCGAGCCGACCGTCGACGTCGCGCTCGGGCTGCGCCGCGCTCGCGCCGCGACCCTGCTGATGCTGGCGTTGCCGGGTTCGGCGTACCTGTACCAGGGTGAGGAGCTCGGTCTGCAGGAGGTCGGCGAGCTGCCGGCCGCGAACCTGCAGGACCCGGCGTACTTCCGCTCGAAGGGTGCCGAGAAGGGCCGTGACGGCTGCCGCGTGCCGCTGCCGTGGACCGTCGGCGGCCTGTCGTTCGGCTTCGGCACGGGTGGTTCGCACCTGCTGCAGCCGAAGTGGTTCGGTGCGTACTCGGTAGAGGCGCAACAGGACGACGCGGAGTCGACGCTGAGCCTTTACCGCAAGGCTCTCGCCGTACGGCGTGGGCTGCGTACCGGGAGCTCGCTCACCTGGATCGACGGCTCCGACGACGTCCTGCACTTCGTCCGCTCGGGCGGCTGGCAGAGCATCACGAACTTCGGCGCCGCCCCGGTCGAGCTGCCCGACGCGGCGGTCGTGCTGTCCAGCGGCCCGCTCGACGGCGACAAGCTGCCCAGCGCCACGACCGCCTGGCTGATCTAGCCGGCCTCAGACTCGTTCCGGTCGAGCCGTCCCGAGACGGCCCTCCCCTGTGACCGGGGCGACCCGCCGGAGCGGGAGTTGTGGTGGATGCGGCGGGGCGGTCGCACCACCATGCCGTGACTCCTGCACCGGCGGACACGGACGTGGCGGGGGCACCGGGCGGTTGCCCCCGTCACGATCCGTTCCAACTGCGGGAATGTCAGGATAAGCGTCGTGACGACGCTCGGAGATGTGCTCGCGGTTCTCGATCGGCTCTACAACCCGGCCTGGGCGGAATCCTGGGACGCGGTCGGTCTGGTGACCGGCGACCCGGAGCAGGAGGTACGCCGGACCCTGTTCGCGGTCGACCCGATGCGGCCAGTGGTCGACGAGGCGATCGACGGCGGGTTCGATCTGCTCGTCACGCATCACCCCTTGCTGCTGCGCGGCGTGAACAGCGTGGCCGCGACGACGCCGAAGGGTCGCGTGATCCACGACCTGATCCGCGCGGGCGTCGCGCTGCACGTCTGCCATACCAACGCCGACAACGCGAAACCCGGCGTCAGCGACGCGCTCGCCGCCGCGATCGGGCTGCGCGACACCCGGCCGCTGAAGGCGATGCCGGCCGAGCCGATGGACAAGGTCGTCGTGTTCGTCCCGGTCGCGGAGACGCAGGCGATGCTCGACGCGCTGGCGAAGGCCGGCGCGGGACAGATCGGCGACTACGAGCGGGCCGCGTGGAGCGGTACCGGCGAGGGGACCTTCCGGCCGCTCGACGGCGCGAACCCGACGATCGGGACCGTCGGCGACATCGAGGTCGTTCCGGAGAACCGGGTCGAGATGCTCCTGCCGCGCCGCAAGCGCCGCGCGGTCGTCGAGGCGCTGGTCGCGGCGCATTCGTACGAGGAACCGGCGTACGACATCTATGAAGTGGCCGCGATGCCGAGTGAGCGTGGCGGCGGGCGGGTCGGCGTACTCGCGGAGCCGCTGCCGCTGGCCGAGTTCGCGCGCCTGGTCGCGGAGAGCCTGCCGCAGACCGAGCACGGTGTGCGCGTGTCCGGGGATCTGGATCGGACGATCGAGACCGTCGCGGTGGTCGGGGGCGCGGGGGATTCGGAGTTCGACCGGGTCCGAGCGGCCGGCGTGGACGCCTACCTGACCGCCGACCTGCGGCACCATCCCGCCACCGAGGCCCGTGCGTACGGCGATCCCGCGCTGGTCGACGTGGCGCACTGGGCCAGCGAGTGGCCGTGGCTGGTCGACGCGGACCGTCTCCTGCGCGAAGGCCTGGCGGCCGAAGGCAGTACCGTAGACACTCACATCTCAACGCTCTGCACGGACGCATGGACCCTGCGAATCTGAGCGCGCCGCCACACATTTGAAGGAGCCGACTCTGAACGCCGAGCCCGCCGTCCAACGCCGGTTGCTGGACCTGCAGGATCTGGACCTGCAGCTGGATCAGGTCGCGCACAAGCGCGCGTCGTTGCCCGAGCACCAGGCGCTCAAGGAGCTGACCGCCGAGAAGTCCGTGGTCGACCGCGAGCTGGTCACCGCCGACACCGAGGTCAGCGACCTGCAGCGTGAGCAGAAGAAGGCCGACAGCGATGTCGACCAGGTCCGGCAGCGCAAGGCGCGCAACCAGCAGCGGATCGACTCCGGGCAGGTCACCTCGCCGCGCGACCTGGAGAACCTGCAGCACGAGATCGGTTCGCTCGACCGGCGGATCTCCGACCTGGAGGACGCCGAGCTCGAGGTGATGGAGAAGCTCGAGGCCGCCGAGGTGGTGCAGACCGACCTGCGCACGCGGGCCGAGGCGTTCGCCGGCCGGCAGGCAGAGCTGGAGAGCACCCGCGACACCGCGCTCAAGGAGCTCGACGAGCAGCGCGCCGAGCTCGGGGACAAGCGCTCCACGGTCGTGGCCGAGCTGCCGGAGCAGCTGCTCGCGCAGTACCAGCGGCTGCGGGACCACAACGGCGGGATCGGCGCCGCACCGCTTGTCGGCAAGCGCTGTATGGGTTGCCGGATGGAGCTCGCACCGTCCGACCTGAACACGATCAAGTCCGCCGCGCCGGACGCCGTACTGCGCTGTGAAGAGTGCGGCCGGATCTTGGTGCGGACGTCGGAGAGCGCCGCATGACCTACGACCACGTCATCGTCGAAGCTGACGGTGGTTCGCGCGGGAACCCTGGACCGGCGGCGTACGGCGCTTTGGTGCGCGACCCGGTGACCGGGAAGGTGATCGCGCAGCAGGGCCGGACGATCGGGATCGCGACCAACAACGTCGCGGAGTACTCCGGACTCGTCGCGGGACTCGAACTCGCCGCGGAATACGCGCCGAACGCCTCGATCGAGGTCCGGATGGACTCCAAGCTGGTGATCGAGCAGATGGCCGGCCGCTGGAAGATCAAGCACCCGGACCTGCAGCCGCTGGCGATGAAGGCGCAGGGGCTCGCGCCGTTCGGGACCGAGTGGACCTGGGTGCCGCGCGCGCAGAACTCCGCCGCCGACGCGCTCGCGAACAACGCGCTCGACGGCGTGGACATCCCGCTGACACCGGCGCCGGCCGGATCGTCACCGGCAGTGGCGAAGGACCCGTCGGACCTCGCGAAGGCGTTGCAGGGTTGGGGTCCGCAGGCCGAGCCGCCGACGCAGCTGATCTTCCTGCGGCACGGCGAGACGCCGCACACCGCGGAGAAGCGTTTCTCCGGCTCCGGCGGGGACAACCCCGGGCTGAGCGACACCGGCCGCGCGCAGGCGCTGGCGGCCGCCGAGTACCTGTCGCGGATCGGTGGGATCGACGCGCTGGTCGTGTCGCCGATGCGCCGTACCCAGGAGACTGCGGCGGCGGTCGCGGACAAGCTCGGGCTCGACCCGATCGTGGACGAAGGCTGGCGGGAGGTCTCGTTCGGCGACTGGGATGGGCACACGTTCGCGGAGGTCCAGCAGAAATGGCCGGACGCGATGAACGCCTGGCTGGAGTCGACCGCGGTCGCGCCGCCCGGTGGCGAATCGTTCGACACGTGCGCCCGGCGGGCCCGCTCGGCGCGCGACGGTCTGCTGGCGCGGTACCCGGGCAAGACGGTCGTCGTGGTCACTCACGTGACGCCGATCAAGCTGATGGTCCGGTCGGTGCTCCAGGCCCCGATGTCCGCGCTGTTCCGGATGGAGTTGCGCCCGGCAACCCTGACCGAGATCCACTGGTACGCCGACGGCCTCGCGTCCTTGCGCTCCTTTAATGTGCAGCCCTCGTGAGGGCATGACTCCCGCTCCCACGCCTACTGCGGGGCACTCGGCACGGCACCTCGCCGCACGGGTGCAAAGGCCACGATGCTCCGCATCGAGACCTTCGCCCCCGCACGCCGATGCACCGCACCGAGCACCTCCTCGCGACGGCGTGGGAGCGGGAGACATGCCCTAGTCTGACCCCATGCCGCTGCAGAGGGTTCGTTTCGTCGAGGAGGTTCCGGAGGTCTTCCGGGCGTCGTTGCAGGACATCCGCCGGGAGCAGGAGGTGCCCGCGGAGTTCCCGGCCGACGTGACCGCCGCAGCTCTTGAGGCTGCCCAGAACGCGCGCCTGCCGGAGCTGGATCGGACCGATCTCGAGTTCGTGACGATCGATCCGCCGGACTCGATGGACCTGGACCAGGCGCTGCACATCGAGCGGACCGGCGACGGGTTCACCGTGTACTACGCGATCGCCGACGTGGCCGCGTTCGTGCTGGCCGGCGACCCGATCGACGCCGAGGCCCGGCGCCGCGGCGAGACGCTCTATGCCCCGGACAAACGGACCCCGCTGCACCCGCCCGAGTTGTCGGAGGGCGCGGCCTCGCTGCTGCCCGACCAGGTGCGTCCCGCGCTGCTGTGGACGATCACGGTGGATGCGACCGGCGAAGGCACCGATGTGGTGTGCGAGCGGGCCTTGGTGAAATCGCGCGCGAAGCTCAACTACGCCGGCGTACAGAAGGATCTGGACGCGGGTACGGCGTCGGAGTCGTTGCAGTTGCTGCGTGAGGTCGGGAAGCTCCGTGAGAAGCGCGAACTGGAACGCGGCGGCGTCAACCTCCCGATCCCGGACCAGGAGATCGTCACCTCCAACCACGGCTGGGGCCTGGAGTTCCGCGCGCCGCTGCCGGTCGAGGGCTGGAACGCGCAGATCTCGCTGCTCACCGGCATGGCGGCCGCACGGCTGATGACCAAGGGCAAGATCGGCATCCTGCGCACGCTGCCCGAGTCGCACGACGACCTGCGGCGCAAGCTCGGCAACACCGCCAAGGCGCTCGGGATCGTCTGGGCCGACGAGGCGACGTACGCCGAATTCATCCACGGGCTCGATCCGAAGGCGCCGGCGCACGCGGCGATGCTGGCGGCGTGCACGGTGCTGTTCCGCGGCGCTGGGTACACGGCGTTCGACGGCCAGGTGCCGGAGCAGTCGCAGCATGCCGCGATGAAGGCGGCGTACGCGCATGTCACCGCGCCGCTGCGGCGGTTGGTGGACCGCTGGGCGGGGGAGATCTGCGTCGCGCTGTCGGCGGGCGTCGAGGTTCCGGCGTGGGTACGCGAGTCGATGGACGAGATCCCGAAGATCATGGACGACGCGGACCGGCGGGCGCACGCGTACGAGCGCTCGATCGTCAGCATGGTCGAGGCGGGCCTGGTCGCCGACCAGGTCGGTGCTTCCTTCGACGGCGTGATCACGGACGTGGACGACAAGGAGAGCGGCCGCGGCATCGTCGCGCTGACCAAGTTCGCGATCGAAGGCCGGGTCACCGGTGCGGCACTCCCACTCGGTCAGCAGGTCCGCGTAAAGCTCGTCGAGGCCGACATCGCCAAACGCACGGTCGCCTTCGAACTCGTCTAGCTGGGACAATCGCGGCATGGAGTACGACGAGTTCTTCGCGCAGTACAAGAGCGCGCACGACCAGGGGACGCTGTCCTCGAACCCGCCTGGTGGCGGTCAGCGGCAGAACACCAACGCGCGCGAGCAGGGTCAGTCGGACAGGTAGTCCTCGACGGCGGCGGTGGTGCGCTTCAGGTCGCCGGTTGCGAGTAGGTCGAGCAGGGCGCCGCGGAGCATCGCCAGTACGGCGGTACGTCGTACGGCGGACTGGTCGGGTGCGCTCGACTTGAGTAGCTCGAGCCAGTCGTCGACGGTCGAGCGGGCGAAGTCCGCCCACGGGCCGTCGGGTGCTACGAGCGAGCGTCCGTAGGCCTCGACCCAGAACGTCATCAGGGGGCGGCGTTCCGGGGCGGCCAGCCAGGTCCACAGTTCGCGCGCGATCACGGTCAGGCCGGGCGGGTCGTCGTACCGCTGCTCGATCCGGCGGAGGAGTTCGAGTTCGTCGGACCGGGCGCGGGCGAGCAGGGCGCGGATCAGGCCGTCCTTGCTGCCGAACAGAAACAGCAGCACGCGCGGGCTGGAGCCGATCGCGGTCGCCAGCGGGCGCAGCGACAGGTCGGCCAATCCGTGGGTGAGGGAGTAGGCGTACGCACGCTCGAGCAGTTCTTGCTCGCGGGCGGACGGGGCTTCCTTCGTGGTCGGCACGGGTCTAGTATTGCCTACTGAAACAGTCGTGTCAGTAGATCGGTGGGTTGATGACGAAACAGATCAGGAAGCTCGGGCAGCCCGGAGACCTCGGCTGGGTCGTGCAGTCGCATGCGGAGACCTATGCGGCGGAGTACGGCTGGGGTCCGTCGTACGAGACGCTGATCGCGCAGATCGTGTCGGCGTACGCGTCCGAGCACGACGACGAGCGCGAGGCCGCGTGGATCGCCGAGGTGGACGGGGAACGGGCCGGAAGCATCTTCTGCGTGCGCGGGCCGGACGAGACGACCGCTCAGCTGCGGCTGCTGCTCGTCACACCGGCTGCGCGCGGCCTCCGCCTCGGCGCGGAGCTGGTCGACACGTGTCTGGCGTTCGCGCGGTCGGCCGGGTACAAGCGGATGGTGCTGTGGACGAACGATCCGCTGGTCGCGGCGCGGCACATCTACCTGGCGCGCGGGTTCCGCCTCACCGGTTCTGATGTGCACGAGATGTGGGGCGATCGCCTGGTGGGGCAGACGTACGAGCTGGATCTCTAGGATTTACAGGCCGGTGCGCCAGGTGCGGCGGTCTTGTAGATCGCGTGCGACAGGAACGTGGCGACGTACCCGTTGGTGATGGTGAGTGCATGCCGCGGGCCGACGCTGCCGAGCGGCAGGAACCTGCGCAGCGGGTACGCCAGGTAGTAGACGCCGTAGTCGGTGAAGTTGAAGTGGCGGGTGCCGGGGATCGTCGCGCACCAGGACGTACCGGTGCTTGCCTTGAGCAACGAGAGGGCGCGGTCCCGGTCGTGGTCGTTCTTCGCGTCCGGGCCGCAGACGCTGGTGATACAGGAGTCGTCGGCGCCGAGCAGCATGATCGGCGCCTTCACCCCCTTCTTCACGACCTCACCGAACTGGGTCCCGTCGAGGTCGATCGCGGCCGCGCAACGTGCGTCCAGCCGGCAGGCCTCGAGTGACGCCGCGCCGCCGAACGAGTGGCCGACGTACGACGGCCCGACCGCGGACTCGACCGAGTTCGGGAGCTCCTTGGCGACCATGCCGGCCGCGAACCGCGCATCGGCGGCCCAGACGCCGACGAGATGATCGCCGACCTGCTGCGCGCCCTCGGTGCTCTCGCCGAGATTCGGCGGGTTCGCGTCCGGCTTGCTCGCGATCGTCTGCCCGCCGAGGACGGTGAGGTTCGCGCTGTACGTCGGGGTGACGCCGGCGACCAGGTATCCGTGACTGGCGAGATCCTCCGCGAGAGCGGCGTACATCGGAGCGGACAGGCCCATGCCGGGCATCAGTACGACGACCGGGTAGCGGCCGGGTGCGACGGCGACGCGGTCGAGGGCGCGGTCCTGGAGTGTGTCGAACGGTCCTTGAAGCACGGAGATCGGGGCCTTGAGATGCAGCCCTTTCCAATCATCCGGTGCGTACTGGACGCGGCGGCCGGTGGTCCCCTTGGCAACCGGGTACCAGAGCCAGACCGCGAGGCGGCGCGGGCCGTTCGAGAACGGGTCGCGGCGGGGTGTGTCGGTCCACTCGTACGTCCGCCGCCCGACCTGAAAACTCCCCGTCGGCTCCGGCAACGCCACCGGCTCCGACCGCTGCACCAACACCCACCCGACATACCCAGCCCCACCAACAAGCACAACCAGGAGCAAAATCACGATCCCAGTCCGCACCCGCCTACGCATGCCCCCACTTTCTCACCCCACGCGGCCAACACCCGCCGCACCACCCCCCGAGTCGTGAGAATCGGCGCACGAAACCCCACCAATCTTCACGACTCGACAAACCACCCCCCAACCAATCGCCACGACTCGGCGAATCGGGTCGCGGCCGATCGCCACGGGTCGGCGGTGGGTCAGGTCGGGAGCCCCCAGGGGCCGGCGACGGCGAAGACCCTCGCGCTGCCGGTGCGGGACCTGGTGTGGGCCGCCGCGGGCAGGACGTAGCCGCCTCCCAGCACCACCGCGCCGCCGAGTTCGGCGACCTTCCGCCCATCACCGTCGAGTACGGCGATCGAGCCCCCACGCGCGACCACCAAGCACCCCGGCGGCCACGGTTTCGATGGTACGGCGGTTGGTCGCGGGAGGATGTCGAAGTGGTGGAGGTGGTTCCGACGTCTCGGGTGTTCCGTTGATTGATGGAGGAGTGGGTATGAGCTTGCCGGATGTGGTGTCGCGCGACGAGTGGGTGGCGGCTCGGCGGGAGTTGCTGGGTGCGGAGAAGGCGTTTACCAAGGAGCGGGATGCGCTGAACACGCGGCGGCGGGAGTTGCCGATGGTGCTGATTGACAAGGAGTACTCGTTCGCCGGGTCCGAGGGGCCGGTGAGTCTGCTGGAGCTGTTCGAGGGGCGGGACCAGTTGGTCGTGTACCACTTCATGTTCCAGCCGGAGTGGGACGCCGGGTGCCCGAACTGCACCGGGTTCGTCGACGAGATCGGGTCCGTGCGGTTCCTCAACGCGGCGAACACCACGCTCGCGCTGGTCTCGCGAGCGCCGTACGACAAGCTCGCCGCGTACCGGGATGCGCGCGGGTGGGTGCACCCGTGGTACTCGTCGTACGGGAGCGACTTCAACTACGACTACCACGTCACGCTGGACGAGTCCGTCGTACCGTTCGAGTACAACTACCGCACCAAGTCCGAGTGGGACGCACTGCCGAACAACGAGCACACCCAGGGCGAGCAGCCCTTCGACCTCCACGGCCTGAGCTGCTTCCTCCGCGTAGACGAGCAGATCTACCACACCTACTCGACGTACGGCCGCGGCCCCGACGCCATGACCTTCACCCCCACCGCCCTCGACCTGACCGCCCTCGGCCGCCAAGAACCCTGGGAGAAACCCACCGACCGCGCTGTGCCGACGCACGAGGACCACTGCCACTGAGGGGGAACGGGTCGGTCTGTAAGCCGGATTCTGTGGTGGCGATCATCCATCTACGGTGACCGTTGCCGGGCACCTCTAGCGGCCTACCCGCGAGCTCGGGCGGGCCGCCCTCGGACGCTCGCGCGGGTGGTGGTTGCCCACCGCCCTTCTTGGCCTTGCTCCACGTGGGGTTTACCTAGCCTCCACAGTCACCTGCGGAGCTGGTGGTCTCTTACACCACCGTTTCACCCTCACCCGCACTCCTATGAACCACGGGGTTCATCGGAGCCGCTGGCGGTCTGTTCTCTGTGGCACTGTCCCGCGGGTTACCCCGGGTGGGCGTTACCCACCACGCTGCCCTGTGGAGTCCGGACTTTCCTCGGCGCCCTCTGCAAAGGGCGACGCGATCGCCCGACCGACCCGTTCCGTCCTCTCAGGATACGGCCTCCGCGGTCACGACCGGCCAACGGCCGTCCGGGCCCCGCTCATACGCGCGTACGTCGACCACCGCATCGAGGTTGAGCGGTCCGTAGATGTGCGGGAACAACTGGTCGCCGACGGGCTCCTCGCACAATGCGGAGACGAGGCGCTCGGTGTCGATCACCAGCAGGCACAGCGGCTCGTTCACGTCGGCGTACACGAAGTTCGCCACCAGGGCGACCTGTTCCGGCCGGGACGCGTGGATGAACGTCGCGCCGTCGTCGAGGCTCTTGCCGCGGGTCGACCACCGGTAGCTCCCGGCGTCGCGCGCAGCCTCCCACTGGTCCACGAATGCGATGTGAAGGATCGTCGCCATAAAGCCAACGCTAGTGGTTGCGGCCGTGGATTAAGGTGCTCGACATGGCGAACGAGGAGCGCACCGAGCCCGAGACCGAGTCCAAGCCGGAGTCCAAAGAGGAGACCAAGCCGGCGGCGCCGGTCGACGACCTGGTGACGACGCAGCGCACGCTGACGGTCGACGGCCAGGAGTTGCGGTACACGGCGACCACCGGACGGATCGTGCTCCGCGAGGAGGTGTTCACCGACGGCAAGTTCGACGGGCTGAAGCCGAAGGCCGAGGTGTTCCTCACGGCGTACACGCTCGACGACCCTGATGGCACCGGCGCGGAGGACCGTCCGGTGACGTTCGCGTTCAACGGCGGCCCGGGGTCGTCGAGTATCTGGCTGCACCTCGGTCTGCTCGGCCCGCGGCGCGTGGTTACCGGCGATGTGGGTGAGCTCGCGCCCCCGCCGTACTCGATCGTCGACAACGCCGAGACGTTGCTGAAGCACAGTGACGTGGTGTTCATCGACCCGGTGTCGACCGGGTTCTCGCGGGCCGCGGAGGGCGAGAAGCCGGGGGATTACCACGGGTTCACGCGCGACCTGGAGTCGGTCGGTGAGGTGATCCGGCTGTGGACGTCGCGGAACGGGCGCTGGATGTCGCCGAAGTTTCTGGCCGGCGAGTCCTACGGTACGACGCGCGCGGCCGGGCTCGCGGCGCATCTGCAGCAGCGGTACGGGATGTATCTCAACGGCGTCATGCTGATCTCGGCGGCGCTCGAGTTCGGGCCGCTCGACTTCACGCCGGGCAACGACCTGCCGTACGCCTTGTTCCTTCCGTCGTACGCCGCGATTGCGCACTACCACGGTCTGGTGCCGGATCAATCGCTGGAGGAGGTGCTCGCGGACGCGGAACGGTTCGCGGCCGGGCGCTACCCGAATGCGCTTGCCCAGGGCAACCGAATCTCGGCGGACTACCGCGCCGAGGTGGTCACCCGGCTGGCCGCGCTGACCGGGTTGAGCGAGGACTACATCGACCGCGTGAACCTGCGGATCGAGCACGGCCGCTTCTTCGCCGAACTGCTGCGTGCCCGCCGGTTGGTTGTCGGCCGGCTCGACGGCCGCTTCACCGGATGGGACCCGGACTCGGCTGGTGAACGGCAGGACCGCGACCCGTCGATGAACGCGATCACCGGGCCGTACTCCGCGGCGCTCAACCACTACGTCCGGGTCGAGCTCGGCTACGAGAACGACCTGCCGTACGAGGTGATCAGCATGGACGCCGCGAAGGGCTGGTCGTTCAAGGAGTTCGAGGGCCAGCAGATCTCGGTCGCGGACAAGCTCGCCGAGGCGATGCGCGTCAACCCGCACCTTCGCGTTCATGTCGCCTCCGGCCACTACGACGGCGCGACGCCGTACTTCGCCACCGAGCACACCCTCGCCCGCCTGCAGATCCCGGCCGAGCTGGCCGCCAACATCGAGACGAAGTACTACCCGGCCGGCCACATGATGTACGTCCACGAAGAGTCCCGCATCCAACAGTCCACCGACCTCGCCACCTTCATCACCGCCTCCTCCAACCGATGATCCTGATCCGCCGCGCAGACGCAGTACAGACGCCGGCAGTCCCGGGCGTCGTACTGCGTCCGCCGGCGGTCGAGGACGCACTCCCACTCGGCAAGCTGTACTTCGAGGCGTACGACGCCGGCGTCGCCGCAGCAACGGAACAGGAAGCCCTCGAGGACATCGAGCTCACATTCGCGGGCGAGTACGGCGTACTCGCACCAAGCCTCAGCCGCCTCGCCTGGGCCGACGACCAACTGGTCGGCGCACTGCTCGTCGTCGAGCGCGCACCGTGGCCGGACACTCCCGACTGCCCGTTCATCATCGAGCTGTTCACCGCCCGATCCCGCCGCCACCAAGGAATCGCCAGACTGCTCCTCCGCGAGTGCGCAAACATCACCGTCGCACTGCGCGTCGACGAGAAGAACACGCCTGCTGTGACGCTCTACAGATCGTTCGGCTTTCAGGAAGGGTAAATGCGGAAGCCGTTGAAGGCCTGCTCGCCGTCGAGCGCGACGACGGTCGTCACGCCGGGCGCGGTGAAGACCGCGTGTGCGCGTGCGGGGTCGGCGGGCAGGCTCGGCCAGTTCTCGGCTTCGCAGATCGCGAGGACGCCGGCGAGGTGACCTTCCTCGTACGGCGTGACCGTCACGGGAGGGTCAGTACTTCGGCGCCGGTGTCGGTGACTACGAGGGTGTGTTCGAACTGGGCGGTTCGGGACTTGTCCTTCGTGGTGGCGGTCCAGCCGTCGTCCCACAGGTCGTACTCGAACGTGCCGAGGGTCAGCATCGGCTCGATCGTGAACGTCATCCCGGGCTCGATCACATCGTCGAAGCGTTCGTCGTCGTAGTGCGGGATGATCAGGCCGGAGTGGAACGACGTGGAGATGCCGTGGCCGGTGAAGTCGCGCACCACGCCGTACCCGAAGCGTTTCGCGTACGACTCGATGACGCGGCCGATGATGCTCACCTGACGACCGGGCTTGACCGCCTTGATGCCGCGGTTCAGCGCCTCGCGGGTGCGCTCGACGAGCAGCCGGCTCTCCTCGTCGACGTCGCCGACCAGGAACGTCGCGTTGGTGTCGCCGTGCACGCCGTCCAGGTACGCCGTGATGTCGACGTTGACGATGTCGCCGTTCTCGAGCGGACGGTCGTCGGGGATGCCGTGGCAGATCACCTCGTTCACCGACGTACACAGCGACTTCGGGTACCCGCGGTAGCCGAGCGTCGACGGGTACGCGCCGCGCTCGACCAGGTACTCATGCCCGACCCTGTCGAGCTCGTCCGTCGTCACGCCCGGCTTCGCCGCCGCACCGACCGCCTGCAACGCCTGCGCGGCGAGCTTGCTCGCAACTCGCATCTTGTCGACCAGCTCGGGCGCCGTCACATACGACCCGTCGAACGGCGTCGGCGTCGGCTTGTCGACGTACTCCGGACGCGGAATGGAAGCAGGTACGTCGCGGCGCGGCGAAATGACGCCAGAGGTAAGGACAGACATGGTGAGATCATTCTAGAGAGCTGCGACAAGACTCCCAGGAGGTGGTCATCCAGATGAGCGACGATCACAGCAACGAGTGGTACTACAACACCAAGACCGGCAAGGTCGAGCCGTACCAGGGTGCGAAGTCGGGGGACCGGCTCGGGCCGTACAGCTCGCCCGAGGAAGCTGCCCGCGCCCTGGAGAAGGCCCAGGAACGCAACGAGGCCTGGGACAACGACCCGAAGTGGGACGACGACTGAGGTCCGGCTCCGAAGACGTGCTGAGGGGCACCATCAGACTGATGGTGCCCCTCAGTTGTTAGCGACTTTGCTGACGTGAAGGTCAGCGAGCTACCCGCTTGGCCGGGGCCTTGCGTGCCGGTGCCTTCTTGGCAACGGTCTTCTTCACCGCGGACTTCTTCGCGGCGGTGCGAGCCGGCGCCTTCTTCGCGGCGACGCGCTTCACGGGAGCCTTCTTCGCGGCGACCTTGCGGGCCGGCGCCTTCTTGGCGGCGACCTTCTTGGCCGGGGCCTTCTTCGCCACGACCTTCTTCGCCGGCGCCTTCTTGGCGACGGTCTTCTTCGCGACCGTCTTCTTCGCCGTCGTCTTGCGCGCTGCCGTCGTCTTCTTCGCAGCGGTCGCGCGCTTCGCCGGCGCCTTCTTCGCGACGGTCTTCTTGGCCGTGACCTTCCTCGCCGGAGCCTTCTTGGCCGCGACCTTCTTCGCGGGGGCCTTCTTGGCGGTGGTCTTCTTGGCCGGCGCCTTCTTCGCCACCGTCTTCTTGGCGGCGGTCTTCTTGGCCGCACTCACCTTCTTCGTCGCAGTCTTCTTTGCTGCGCTGACCTTGCGCGCGGTTGTCGTCTTCGCGGCGCTGGTCTTCTTCGCGACAGTCTTCTTGGCGGGAGAAGCCTTTTTGGCTGTCGCCTTCCCTGCGGCTGCCTTCTTGGCTGGCACTCTGCCTCCTTGGTGCGGCTGAGGAAAACCACGGTGGATTCCTCGTCGTCATGATGATGACAACACTTGTGCGCTACGTAAAGCACCGGAAACGTCCGCAGGTTAAGGAGAACTCGCGGCGGGTGCGTGGGTAAATGCCGAGAATCCTTGTGCAGAAGGGATTCCGCCGCGCCTCGAGGATGCCGGATAGGCTGAATATTTTCTTGGCGACACGCGCGCAATCTGGCGCGCAACTGCCCCGATCGACGAGTGTTGTCCTCGGCAACGTCCTGCGAACGTGAGGTGCGAAGAGCAGATGAAGAGTGCGTACGACGACCTGCGCAACGTCGTCGAACTACCCGACGAGGTACGTCGTGTGGTGAGTATCGTGCCGTCGTTGACGGAGTCGATCGCGGTCACGCATCCAACCGAAATCGTTGGTGCGACCGACTGGTGCACGCATCCCGCGGACCTCGACGTCGTCCGTGTTCGCGGTACCAAGAATCCCGATGTCGAGCGCATCCGCGAACTCGCACCGGACGTCGTCGTCGCGAACGCCGAGGAGAATCGCGCGGCCGATCTCGACGCGTTGCGCAGCCGTGGAATCGCGGTCTGGGTGACGGCGCCGACGACGGTGCCGGAATCACTCGACTCGCTCGGTCGCATGCTGTCCGCGATCGTCGGCGGCGAACCGCAGTGGTTGCGCGATGCGCGCGCGGTGTGGAGTACGCCGTACGCCGGAATGCGCCGGCGGGCCGTTGTACCGATCTGGCGGCGGCCGTGGATGGCGCTCGGCCGGGACACGTTCGCGGGCGATCTGTTGTCGAGGATCGGCATCGACAACGTGCTGAATGAATCCGGTGAACGTTATCCGCGATTCGACCCGGACGTGTTACCCGACTACGACCTCGTGGTGCTGCCGGACGAGCCTTATCCGTTTTCTCCCGACGACGGACCGGAGGTGTTCACGAAACCCGCGCGGTGTGTATCCGGGCGGCATCTGACCTGGTACGGACCGTCACTTGTCGAGGCGCGCGAACTTCTGAGCGGACAGCTCGCGTGACGTCCGCCACGATCGCCACGTGACGTCTAGACGGGTTAGGTATGCCTCACCTACGCTCGCCGGGTGCCGTCGATGACCGCGAAGAAGAAGTGCTGCAAGGACAAGCCGAGGTGCAAGAAGTGCCCGGTGGTCCTGCTGCGCCTGTCCAAGGCAGGCTGCGCCGAGCGGCTCGATCGCGTGCACTACGAGGTGGACAAGAAGGTCCCCAAGAAGGTCCTGAAAGAGGCGCGCAAGCGCTGACTCAGGAAGCCCGCCGCAGTGTGATCACGTCCGCTGCCCGCCGGAGCATTCCGGGGATCGTGACGTGCGCGGCCTGACCGGTCGCCTCGAGGTCGTCGCCGTACCACCAGCCGTGCGCGCTGATCGTCTGCAGTTCCAGCTCCTCCTGGTTCGCGAACGTCACGTCGACGCTGTCCACCGCGACCGCGAAGAACGTCTGGTGCTGGATGATCCGGCACCCGCCCCACTCGAACTCGATCGTGTTCGTCGCCACCGGTGCGCCGAGCGCGTCGATCGGCAGCACGACGCCGACCTCTTCGCGCAGTTCGCGGCCGGCCGCTTCCGCGACGGTCTCACCGGATTCGACGCCGCCGCCGATCGTGAACCAGTACGGCGACTGCGGCTTCAGCGGATCCCAGCCGTGCAGCAGCAGCACCTTGCCGTCCGGACGCACCGGCAGCACGCGGGCCGTCGTACGGTGTCGGACCGTTCCTGGTGGTGGCAACTGGGATTCGCTCACACCACAAAACGCTAAGGGAAACTGCTCGCTCGGCGTCGGGTGCCGCGGCGCGTCTCACATGGTTGCTGTGGACATCTACGATCGGAAGCATGGCAAGTATCGGTCTTGGACTGGCAGCGCTCGGGCGTCCCGGGTACATCAATCTCGGGCACGACGAGGACCTGCCGCCGCGACGTGCCGTCGAGGACCTGCGGGTGCGGACGCACGAGCTGCTGGAGCAGGCCTGGCATGCAGGTGTTCGGTACTTCGACGCCGCGCGTTCGTACGGTCTTGCCGAGCAGTTCCTCGGCGAGTGGATCACACCGCAACGCCGTACGGCGATGACCGTCGGGTCGAAATGGGGTTACACGTACGTCGCCGACTGGCGGCACGACGTGGACACGCACGAGGTGAAGGACCACAGCCTCGCGACGTTCGAACGCCAATGGCCGGAGACCCTTCAAGCGCTCGGTGGACCACCGGACTTCTACCTCGTGCACAGCCTGACGTCCGACAGTCCCGCACTCGAGGACAAGCGCTTGCTGGATCGGTTGCGCGAGCTGGCGGACTCCGGTGTCCGCGTCGGGCTCTCCACGAGCGGTCCACGACAAGCCGAGACGCTGCGCAAGGCGTTGTCCTCCAGTACGCCGTTCTCCGCCGTACAAGCCACCTGGAACGTCCTGGAGACGTCAGCGGGCGCCGCCCTCGCGGAAGCGCACGACGCCGGCTGGTTCGTCGTTGTGAAGGAGGTTGTCGCCAACGGCCGCCTCACATCCCGCGCGGGCGAGACGCCGTTCAACGAGTTCGCTCAGCAGCACGGCGTCGCACCTGACGCGTTGGCCATCGGCGCAGCCGTCGCTCAGCCGTGGGCCGACGTGGTCCTCAGCGGAGCAACCACGACGGCCCAACTGGCCAGCAACCTCGCTTACCGCACCGACGGCCCACTCACCGAGTTCGCACAAGAACCCGAGGAGTACTGGACCGAGCGCTCATCGCTCCCATGGATATGACGGCCTGAGGGCGTGACGCAGCGCACCGGACTTTGTTGTCGCAGCGGCCACCGCGGCCTCAGGCTGCGGCGCCGGAACCGGCGGGCACTGCACATCGGAACGATTGCCCGACACCCGTGGCGGTAGCGCACCGGTCTGCAGGTACGCGACGATGCGGTCGTCAGTGCACGTGACGCCGGACAACGAGCCCGCGTGCGTGGTGCCACCGACACCTTCGATGAGGACCGCGTTCGGGAACGTCTTGCGGGTCTGCAGTGCGCCCGAGTACGGCGTCGCGGCGTCGAGGGTCTCGTTGATCATCAACAGACTCTGGACCCGGCTGCCGTCGACCTTCACCGGGTGACCGGCCTTCGCCGGCCAGAAGGCGCACGGTGCGTTGAACCAGGCGTTGTTCCAGGTCAGGAACGGCGCCTTCGCATAGATGCTCCAGTTGTCCCGCCGCCACGTCTGCCAGTTCGTCGGCCACTTGGCGTCGGTGCAGGACACACCCAGATAGATGGCGTACCCGTTGTCGTCGAACGGCGGACTGCCGTACAGGTCGACCAGCGGCGCGGCGTCGTGGTTGTGGACCCATGCCGCGAACGCGTTCGCGACATCCACCCAGCCGTACACGTAGTACGCCGCCTGCGTGAAGATGTCGTTCCATTCGGACGGGCCGATCTTGCCGTCGGCGGGATGGCCGATGAGTTTCTTCAGTTCGGCGTAGTACCGGAGTTCGACCTGGGCCTCGGTGGTGCCGAGATGCCAGGTGGAGTTGTGCGCGGCGACGTACGCGAAGAACACCTTCACGCTCTTGTTGAACGCGAAGTCCTGGTCGAGGTTGGCGTCGTACCAGACGCGGGTCGCGTTCACGACGCCGTCGAAGATGACGCGGCGGAAGCGGTTCGGGTACAGCGTTCCGTACACCTGGCCGAGGTACGTGCCGTAGGAGAACCCGTAGTAGTTGATCTGCGGGGCGCCGAGGGCCGTCCGGATGCTCTCCATGTCGCGGACCGAGTCGAGCGTGGTGAGGTGACCGAGCAGCGCGTGCTGCGCGTTGTCACAGGCCGCGGCATACGCCCTGGAGCGTTGCAGCCACACCTGCTCGATCTGCCGCGTCACCGGGACGTACAGCGGGCGGTTGTAGCCGGCGTAGTCCGGGATGCAGCTCAGCGCGGGCCTGCTGGAGCCGACACCGCGCGGGTCGAACCCGATCCAGTCGTACGCGTCGCCGGCGCCGTTCGGGACGAACTCACCGAACACCGCGTAGATCAGGCCCGAGCCGCCCGGTCCGCCCGGGTTCACCAGCATCGGGCCCTGGGCCTGCGCGTCGGGCGTCTTGTGCTTGATGCGCGACACCGCGAGCTGGATCTTCGTCCCGTTCGGACGGCTGTAGTCGAGCGGTACGACGACGTACCCGCACTGCGCGCCGCGCGCGGCCAGGCGCGGATCGGTACACGTACCCCACTGCACCGGCGGCGGCGTGTAGCTCGCCGGTCTCGGACGAGCTTGTACGGCGCTCGCGGCCGGAATCGATGTCAGCGCGCCGGCGACCAGCGCGAACGAAACTCCGATGGCAACAACGAATCGACGGATCATCAATGGCCTCCCCTTTGCCGAAACATCGTGAACCGATGCAATCGGCCGGACAAGGGTTCGCCGACCGTTTGCGGACAGCTACCGGGGAGGTGCGGAGAGTCGCGTCAGAAAGTGTGTTCGTCTCCCGGGAAGGCACCTGAGGCGACCTCGGACGCGTACGTGGTGGCGGCGTTGGTCAGGATGCCGCGCAGGTCGGCGTACTGCTTGACGAAGCGCGGCATCGTGCCCGAGCGCAGACCGGCCATGTCCTGCCACACCAGCACCTGGGCGTCGGTGTCGCGGCCGGCGCCGATGCCGATCGTCGGGATCGGGATGCGCTTGGTGATCTCCGCGGCGACATCGCCCGGGACCATTTCCAGCACCACCGAGAACGCACCGGCCTCGGCGAGCGCCACGGCGTCGTCGATCAGACCGGCGGCCTGATCGCCCCGGCCCTGGACGCGGTACCCGCCGATGCTGTGCTCGCTCTGCGGCGTGAAACCGATATGCGCCATCACCGGGATGCCGGACTGCGTGAGCTTCTCGACCATCGGTACGACGGTCCGCCCGCCCTCGAGCTTCACCGCGTGTACGCCGGCTTCCTTCATGAACCGCACCGCCGTGTGGAACGCCTGCTCCGGCGACGCCTGGTACGAACCGAACGGCAGGTCCGCGACCACCAGCGAATGCTCGACCGCACCGGCAACCGCACGCGCCAACGGGATGAGCTCGTCGACCGTCACCCGGAGGGTGGTGTCGTAGCCGAACACGTTGTTCGCGGCGGAGTCACCGACAAGCAGGACGGGGATCCCGGCCTGGTCGAAGATCTCGGCGGTGTACTGGTCGTACGCCGTCAGCATCGCCCACTTCTCACCACGACTCTTGAAGTCCCGCAGGTGATGGATCCGGTACCGCCGCGGCCGCTTCACCCCATCGGCCGGCTTCCCAGCACCCCCGCCGTACGGCGAAACCTCCGCCTCCCTACGCGGCGCAACACCAGCCACCACCCGCGGCCCACCATCCGCGGCCGTGTTACTGGCGGCCGGACCTGCCGAGCCCACACTGCCCGCGGCCGTGTCGCCGGCGGATGGACCTGCTGAGCCCACGCCGCCCGCGGACGCGTTGCCGGCAACTGCACCAGCTGCCGCGCCGCTGCCCGCTGCCGCCCCGCCGCCTGCAGCTGCGCCGGTGCCGAGGGGGTTGTTTGGCAACGGACTGGTTGGTTGTGCGCGGCGTCCGGCTCGGTGTGAGGTGGCCTGTTCTGGGGAGACCCGGCTGGGGGCGTCCTGCTGGACGCCCGCGCGCCGACGGGCGCCGATCGGGCGAGCCGCGCCAGGTACGTGTGGCTGATCGCCAACAGGCTCGTCGCTCACCGGTGCGTTGCTTTCGTACTCGGCACTCGGGTCCGACAGATACCCGTTGTCCCGCACACCAGGAGCCGCGTCCGGCCCACCCGCCCGAAGCCGAATCTCCTGAGGCTGAGTCTCCTCAACCTCACCACGCCGCTGAGCTTCTTCGCGCCGCAGTATCTCCTCACGCCGCTGCGCATCCTCCCGCCGCTGCGCATCCTCCCGCCGCAGAGCGTCCTCGCGCCGCTGAGCCTCTTCGCGTCGCTGGGCTTCTTCACGCCGTTGCGCATCCTCGCGCCGTTGTGCCTCTTCACGTCGCTGAGCTTCTTCGCGCCGTTGTGCCTCTTCGCGGCGGTGGGCTTCCTCGCGTCGCTGGGCGCCTTCGCGCTGCAGAGCCTCCACGCGTCGTTGGTGTTCTTCTGCTAAGCGTGTGTCTTCCTGCTGACGGGGCGGCTCTTGCCGGACTGCTTCTTCTTGGTGACGAGCGTCGTCCGACTCGGCCGAGCGGAGTGGCTCAGCTGGGCGGGGCGGCTCGGGTGGGCGAGTCGGCTCGGGGGCGCGGTCGTGGCTCCAGATCGGTTCGGGGCCAGGGCCTGGCTCGTAGCGCCGGGGTGGTTCCTGACCGCGGCTCGACTCCTGGGCACGCGGCCCGTCTGGTGGTTGCAGACGCTGCGGAGGCCGCGGCGGCTGCTGCGAACCCAACCCGTTACTCAACCCATTACCAGACCCGTTGCTGCTGAACCCATTGCCGTTACTCGACCCGTGACTACCCAGGCCGTTGCTCGAGCCGTGGCCACCAAGCCCATTGCTTGACCCATGGTTCAGCCCGTTGCCTGTTCCGTTGCTCGCCGCAGGTTGACCACCAGTAGGCGGCTGTGGAGGGAACGGGCTGGTCTGTGGTGCCGGACTGCTCCAGTTCGCGCTGCCGTTCGACGGGCGCTGCGGCGTACCGCTGCCACCCGGAGCCGAAGGCGCCTGAGACGGAGGCGCCGAAGACGGAGGCACCGGCGGCTGAGCCGGCCGCGCCTGCGCCCCACCTGACACACCGTTACTCCCAGGCCCGAACGGACTTGGCCGCCCCGGCGGCGGTGCCTGCGGAGGCTGTTGCGCCGGCGGCTGCGGCCGGAACGGGTTCTGCTCCTGGTACTCCCGCCCGTACGACTCCTCCCGCGACTCCCCGTAGTACTCCCGCGGCTCTACCCGTGGCGGCTGCTGTGAAGGGGGTGGCGCGCTAGGCAGGTACGGCGGTTTCGGGACGTACGGCTGTTGCGGCACCGGGCCGCGTTCGTATGTCCGCGGCGCGTTCGGCAGTGACGGCGATGGGTCGAGACCCCACCCAGACGTAGCAGAGTCGCGGTCCCGCCAGGCGTCGTTGTCGTAGTCCGAGCGGCGGTGTTCCTCGGTTGCCCGTTGCGCCGGTCCGGTCCCGTACGGCGAGGGCAACTCCTCGTCGTCACCCTGGGTACCGGCCGACAGGTAGTTGTCAACCATGCCTTCATCGTCCCACCGATGCGGAGGGTGAGCGCCACCGCCTGTAGGTGAGCGATCGCTCACATCGTCGCGGTACGTCTCTTTGGGCAGGCCGGAGCGGTCGTGGGTCTCCTCGGTGGAGCCCCAAGGCTGGTCCTGGGCCCAAGGGTCGGGTTCGGACGGTCGGTACCGCCAGGAGTCGCTCAGTGCTCGGCCGCCTTTCGTGCGTCCTCACGCCATGCATTGGTGATCGGCAACCGGCGGTCCCGGCCGAAGGCCTTGTGGGTGATCTTCGGGCCCGGCGGGTACTGCCGGCGCTTGTACTCGGCCCGGTCGACGAGCTGGATCACCTTGGTGACCAACTCGGTGTCGAACCCGGCGGCGACGAGCTCCGCACTGCCGCGGTCCTGCTCGACGTAGTCGTCCAGCATGTCGTCGAGCAGGTCGTACGGCGGCAGCGAGTCGGTGTCCTGCTGCCCGGGGCGAAGCTCGGCGGACGGCGGCTTGGCGATCGAGTTCGCCGGGATCGGGGGCTGCTGACCCTTCTCCTTCGCGTCGGCGTTCCGCCATTTCGCGAGCCGCCAGACGAGCGTCTTCGGGACGTCCTTCAGCGGCGCGTACCCGCCGACCGCGTCGCCGTAGATCGTCGAGTACCCGACCGACAGCTCCGACTTGTTGCCGCAGGCAAGCACCAGGTGGCCGTCGGCGTTCGACAGGCCCATCCAGATCACCGCGCGGACCCGCGCCTGCAGGTTCTCCTCGGCGAGCCCGGTCAGTCCGAGCGTGTCCAGGAACGGCTGCACCATCGGCTGGATCGGTACGACGCGGTAGTTCAGGCCGGTGCGCGCGGCGAGGTCGGCGGCGTCGTCCTTGGAGTGGTCGCTGGAGTACACGCTCGGGTTGGAGATCCCGAACACGTGCTCGGCGCCGATCGCGTCGCAGGCGATCGCGGCGACCAGCGAGGAGTCGATTCCGCCGGACAGTCCGAGCAGCACCGACTTGAAGCCGTTCTTCTGCACGTAGTCGCGCAGGCCGGTGACGATCGCGCCGTACATCTCGGCCTCGTCGGACAGCCGCGGCGCGATGTTCGCCTCGATCGCGTCGTACGGCGGGAGCTCGTCGTCCTGGAGGACCGTGTGCACGATCTCGATGCCTTCGTGGGTGCCGGACGGCGTACCCGAGGCGGCCGGGAGGTCGAGGTCGACGACCATGCTGCCCTGCTCGAACTGCGGTGCGCGGGCGAAGACCGTGCCCTCGGCATCGGCGATCAGCGAGTCGCCGTCGAAGACCAGTTCGTCCTGGCCGCCGACCAGGTTCACGTACGCGAGCGCGCAGCCGGCCTCGCGGGCGCGGCGCCGTACGAGATCACCGCGGACGTCGTCCTTGTTGGCCTCGTACGGCGAACTGTTGACGACGAGCAGCAGGCCCGCGCCGGCCTCGCGGGTGACCGCGACCGGGCCGCCGTCCTGCCAGAGGTCCTCGCAGATCACCAGGGCGACGTCGACGCCGTGGATGCGGACGACCTGCAACGTGTTGCCGGGAACGAAGTGCCGGAACTCGTCGAAGACGCCGTAGTTCGGCAGGTGGTGCTTCACGGCGCTCGTGACGACGCGACCCTGATGGATGACCGCGGCGGCGTTGGTGGGGGAGCCCTTCGGGCGGCCGAGGCGGTCGATGCCCATCGCCGTACCGCCGGCCCGGTCGAGGTACCCGCAGATCACCACGATGTCGCCGAGTCCTTCGTCGGCGAGCCGCTGCGCGAGCGAGTGGATCCGGGACTGTGAGGCGTCCACGAACGACGCGCGCAGCGCGAGATCCTCCACCGGGTAACCGGTCAGCCCGAGCTCCGGGAACGCGACCACGTGCGCACCTCGCTCGACCGCGTTCCGGGTCCACGCGACGATCTTGTCGGTGTTCCCGTCGATATCACCCACGGTCACATTGAGCTGAGCAAGCGCTACCCGAAGCTGAGGCACGAGAGCACATTACTGGTTCACCAGGCCCGACCCCACGCCCCTCACCAACCTCTTACCAACGCCGAAGGAAACTCCGCACCCGATCAAGGTTCTCTTCCATCCCCTCCATCGCATCCACAGTCACCCGCACCCCCTCCAACTGCGCATACTCACTCCGCATCCGTACAACGTGATCCCACCCCACCTCATGCCACCCAGGGATCCCCCGCCGTCGCCCTTCGAGCCGCCGGCGATGCTCGCTTTCATCACTGCAGACGCATTCCACGATCCGCAACTGCCCGCCGTACCGTCCGGCCAGTCGCCCCCACCGCTCCGCGATCTCCTGATTGATCAGACAGTCGACGATTGCGGACTGCCCGAGCATCAGCTGCCGTTCGACGAGGCTTCCGAGGAGGTCGTAGTACATCGCCAGGAACGCCGGACGGTCGAGGCCGTCGAGGACGCCGTGCGGTCTGAGTGCTCCGAGCAACCAGTCACCGGCGAAAGCCGGGACTCCGGTTTCCGTCGCCAGGCGTTCGGCCAGGGTCGACTTTCCGGTTCCCGGCAGTCCGGTGAACGCGATGATCTGCTTCACCGTCTCGAGGCTACCGAGGTGCGGGCTACCAGCAAGGGGCTGGTGTGCAGCTCGACAGGTAGTGCACCGGCGAGACGCCGTACGCGCGGACCCGATCACGCTCAACTGCACTACCCAGCCACCCGACACGTCCTGTCGAGCTGCACACCGCGAGGGTATGGGGAGGATTTCCTGCCCGATCCGGGAAGAAATCCTCCCCAGGTCCGTAGTTCGGGTGCGGGACGGTGTGTGGCGACGGGCGTCGGCTGGTCGAGGCTGTTCAGGACTCTGTACGGGCGACCAGCAGGGGCGTGACGGTGGTCCAGCCCAAAGAGTTGAGGGTGTACGGCGGCGGCACCGGATGCGCCACCTGGTCGGCCGGCGCGATCGTCATCAGCCATTCGGTGCGGGCGATCTCGAGTGGCCTGAGTTCGGTGGCGACGCGCGCCGGGTCGGCGGTGGCGATCGTGAGCCACGACGTACCGTGCATGTAGATATCGAACAGCGACGAAGGTTCACTGCGTAGGGACTTTCGTTGGATGTGTCGCCGGCGGTGGGCGGATTGACTGGGAGTCATGAGCATCCAGGGCGGACCGACCGGGCTGAGCGAACGCGCACTGGGACCGGATCTCGCCCGCGGCTTCATGCTGCTGTTCATCGCCCTCGCGAACTCGCACTACT
This sequence comes from Kribbella sp. NPDC055110, assembly GCF_053607525.1. Classification (NCBI taxonomy): domain Bacteria; kingdom Bacillati; phylum Actinomycetota; class Actinomycetes; order Propionibacteriales; family Kribbellaceae; genus Kribbella; species Kribbella sp. NPDC055110. Next base: position 51,273 of record NZ_JBSGTS010000026.1, on the reverse strand, counting down.
TCATCTCCGGCAACGCCTACTTCGGCGGCTTCCCGACCTCCGGATCACCGGTCGACCGCGTGCTCGGCCTGCTGATCTCGACTCTCGTCGACGGTCGCGCGTTCCCGATGTTCGGCGTCCTCTTCGGGTACGGCGTGGCGCAGATCGTCCGCCGCCAACGCGAAGCTGGTAATGCTTGGTGGCCGATCCGCAAGCTGCTGTGGCGCCGCAGTCTCGTCCTGATCGTGCTCGGGTTCCTGCACGCGATGCTGCTCTACATCGGCGACATCCTCGCGGCGTACGGCGTACTCCTGTTCCTCGGCGTGTGGGCCCTGCGCTGGAAGGCCCGTTGGCTGTTCGTCGTCGCCACCGTCGTCCTCGTCCTCACCGCACTGCCCAGCGACGACACCCTCGCCGGCTCCGCCGAAGGGCCTGACCCTTCGATGCTCCCGGCAACCTTCCTCGGGCAGCTCGCCGACCGGTTGACCGTGCAACCGTTCATCGCCGGCCTCGCCTGGATCGGGTTCGTCACGCCGTTCCTGATCGGCTTGTGGGCGGGCCGCCGCCGGATCCTCGAACGTCCGGCTGAGCACCGCACGTTGCTGCGTACGACGGCCCTGCTCGGCCTCACGATCGCGATCCTCGGCGCCCTCCCGGTCTCGCTCGTCGTGGGCGGCGTACTCACCCGGCCGAGCGACCACGCGCTGACGATCCTCGGACCGTTGCACGACGCAACCGGTGTCTTCGGCGGATTCGGGTACGCCGCTCTCATCGTCCTGATCGCGCACCGGCTGAGCCGTTCTGGGGGCGACCGCCGGGGCGCTGTGACCCGGGCGATCGCCGCCGTCGGACAACGATCGTTGACGTGCTACCTGGCCCAGTCCGTCGTCTGGGCGATCGTGTTCACGCCGTACCTGCTTGATCTGTCGCACACACTCACCACGACCACGACGGCTCTGCTCGCCGTCGCGACCTGGCTGGCGACCGTACTGATCGCCGACCGGCTGCGACGCGCCAACTACCGCGGACCGTTCGAGCTGCTGATCCGAAGGATCACGTATCAGCCCAGGAGGATCGCGGACACGCGATCGCGCAACTCCGGGAGCCGCGCGTAGAACACGTCACCCGGGCACTGCGTCGAGTTGTAGTCCCGGTGCCCGACGATCGCAACCTGCGGATCCAGACCGTACTTCGTGCACAACCACGCGCACGTCAGCGCCGACATGTCGAACAGTGCGACCGGCACGTCCTCGCTGACGTAGATGCCTTCGTGCTCGATGCCGATCGTGTGACTGTTGTTGTTCGCGGTCTGCGCGCCGAGCACGTTCTGCCCGTTGTTGATCGATGACAGCGACTTGCTCCGGCCCTCCATCAGGAACCCGCCGCGGCTGATCGTCAGCTGGTTGCCGATGTCGATCCAGCCGTTGGTGTCCATGTGCAGGTCCTGGATCCAGTGCTGGACCTTGTACGCCGCGGCGAGCGAGTAGTCGGTGACGTTCGGGCTCGCGGTGTGGTGGATGACGATGTGATCGGGTTTGGCGATCACCTGCGTCGCGGACTTGGGCGGGCGCGCCGACCATTCGGTGCGCGTGTAGCAGCGCGGCGCGGGGGCGGCGTGCGCTGCTGTCGGAACGGTGATGCCACCGAGCAGTACGCCGCCGGCGGTCGCGCCGAGGATCGTACGCCGGGACACCAGTGCTGATGCCTGCTCACGTTGGAATCTTTCTGGGGCGGTCATGTTATAGAAAATCCCCTACCATCGAGTGCCCCAAACCGGAATGATCTAATGACGTGGTGACACAGAGTCAGGCGCCGGACGTGGTGCGGGTGAGGCGGGCCGGCAAGGGACTGCGGGTGCTCGTCGCGGTTGTCGGCATCGGCCTGCTGATCAACGGATCGGTGCGGGCCACTGACGACGCCTGGCCGTTCGGGCCGATGTCGCAGTACGCCGGATCGGTCGCGGACGACGCCAAGATCGACTTCACGCGGGTCAGCGCGGTGACGGACGCCGGCACCACGGTCGACGTACCGCTGAACATCGAGGGCGCCGGGGTCGCGCGGGCCGAGATCGAGGCGCGGGCCGGGGAGATCGCGAACGACCCGTCGTTGTTACAGCAGGTCGCCGACGGGTGGGCGCGCAAGCATCCTGACCAGCCGAAGTACGTGAAGCTCGAACTGATCCGCGACACGACCCAACTGGTGAAGGGCCGGGTCGAAGGACCGCCGACGTCCCAGGTGCTGGCGACCTGGGAGGTACGTCGATGAAGTTCGCCGACTGGTTCACGCCGACGATCGCCCTCGCCCGGATCGCGTGGCTGCGGACGATTCTGTACCTGTTCGTCATCCTCGACATGCACGCGTTCGTCCGCGACACCCGCGACAAGGGCGAGCACCCCGGCCTGTACCAGCCGCTGCTGCTGGCCAGGCTCCTCGACCTACCCAAGCCGTCCGTCGCGAACACGACCGCCCTGTACGTCGTACTGATCGCGGCCTGCCTGATCGCAGCGACCAACCGGCTGCCGCGACTCGCGGGCTGGGTGGTCGCTCCGGCGTTCACCTGGTGGGTGCTGATCGGCATGAGCGACGGCAAGGTCGATCACGACCATCTCGCCCTCGTCGTAGCCCTCTGGGTCCTGCCGACGGTGGCGCCCCGGCGCAGCGGCTGGAGCCTACGGTGGCGTCGCGACGTCTCGCCGTACGCGGACCAGACGAAGTCCGAGGCGGCCGGCTGGGCGATCCGGTGCATCCAGATCTCGGTGATCGCGACCTACTTCCTGTCCGCGATCGCCAAGCTCCGCGGTGCCGGCTGGACGCTCGCCTGGCCGAACAGCGCCATCCTGACCTGGGCGATCGTACGGCGGCCGCACCCGGTCGGAGAGTGGTTGCTGCATCACCCGTGGATGCTGCACGTGATGCAGTGGGTGGGCATCATCGGGGAGTTCTGCTCGCCGGTGATCCTGTGGCTCAAGGGGCGGTGGCAGCTGCTCGGGGCGCTGTTCTTCATCGGGTTCCACGTGGCGAACACGGCGATCCTGCTGATCCACTTCCTGCCGACCGTGGTGTGCTGGCTCGCGTTCGCGCCGCTCGAACGTATTGCTCCGTGGTTCCAGGCGCGGAGGTCGAGCAGTTCAGACCGCGATGCCCGAGAGGCCGAAGACCAGGCCGAACACGGCCGGCAGGCCGAGCAGCAGGCCAGCGCGTAGCTTGAACCGGCGTCCGCCGGGGCCAGGGGTCCGGACGACGCGGGACAGCACGGCACCGGCGTACCCGAAGACCAGAGCGGCGAGCAGGATCTGGCGGGTCGGCAGGTTGTCGGCGTTGTGATGCGTCAGCCCGAGCGTGACGAGGCCCGGGCAGCAGAACGCGACCATGCCGAACCCGAGCTCCGGGACCGGCAGCCAGCGGCGCCCGAGCACGTCGCGCTCGGCAGGTCGGGTACGCCGCAGCGACTGCGCGAAACGGGCGGTGCTGACGATCAGGTCGCTGAGGCAGAGGACCGCGGCCACGATCAGGGCGGCGTGGAAGATCGTCTGCACGAGGAGACACGCTAGGCCCTGAATGCGGTCATGTCCTCGCGGCCACGTAACGTCTGCTTAACAAGGGCGGGGCACACTGTGAGAGACGCCGGGTTGAGCTCGTGAGAGGTGGACTGATGGACAAGCAGCAGGAGTTCGTACTGCGCGCGCTGGAGGAGCGCGACGTACGTTTCGTGCGGCTCTGGTTCACCGACGTGCTCGGGTTCCTGAAGTCGGTGGCGGTCGCGCCGCCGGAGCTGGAGAGCGCGTTCGCGGAGGGACTCGGTTTCGACGGGTCGGCGATCGAGGGGTTCGCCCGGGTGACCGAGGCCGACATGCTGGCCAAGCCGGACCCGTCGACGTTCCAGATCCTGCCCTGGCGGGGCGAGACGATGGGCACCGCGCGGATGTTCTGCGACATCAACATGCCGGACGGCTCCGCGTCGTTCGCCGACCCGCGGCACGTGCTGAAGCGCACCCTGTCGAAGGCCGCCGATCTCGGGTTCACGTTCTACACGCATCCGGAGATCGAGTTCTACCTGTTCAAGTCGCTGGTCGGCGCGCCCGGTACGACGCCGGAGCCGGTCGACTCGTCCGGGTACTTCGACCACACGCCGCAGGGCATCGGCAACGACTTCCGCCGCGAGGCGATCACGATGCTCGAGTCGATGGGGATCTCGGTCGAGTTCAGTCACCACGAGGGCGGCCCGGGTCAGCAGGAGATCGACCTGCGGTACGCCGACGCGCTGTCGACCGCCGACAACATCATGACGTTCCGCGTCGTGGTGAAGGAGGTGGCGCTGTCGCAGGGCATCTACGCGTCGTTCATGCCGAAGCCGTTGAGCGATCAGCCCGGCTCCGGGATGCACACCCACATGTCGCTGTTCGAAGGTGACCGGAACGCGTTCTTCGAAGGCGGTGCGCAGTACCAGCTGTCGAAGACCGGGCGGGCGTTCATCGCCGGCCTGCTCCAGCACGCGGCCGAGATCACCGCGGTGACGAACCAGTGGGTGAACTCGTACAAGCGGCTAGCGGTCGGCGACGAAGCACCGTCGTTCGTGTCGTGGGGTCACAACAACCGGTCCGCGCTCGTGCGGGTGCCGATGTACAAGCCGCACAAGGGCCAGTCCTCGCGCGTCGAGTTCCGGTCGCTCGACTCGGCCGCGAACCCGTACCTCGCCTTCGCGCTGATGCTCGCCGCCGGCCTGAAGGGGATCGAGGAAGGCTACGAGCTCCCCGTCGAGGTCGAGGAAGACATCTGGTCCCTGACGCCGCGCGAACGCAAGGCCCTCGGTATCAAGCCCCTGCCCGGCAGCCTCGCCGAAGCGATCAGCGCCATGGAGGACAGCGAACTGGTCGCCGAAACCCTCGGCGAGCACGTCTTCGACTTCTTCCTCCGCAACAAACGCGCCGAATGGCAGGACTACCGCCGCCAGGTAACCCCCTTCGAACTCAACAAACTCCTCCCAGTCCTCTAGTACGCCGGGGATCGCGAGGAACGCCCGTACCCAGGGTTTCAGACGCCGGCGGGTTGGGGTGGGGCGTCGTCGGAGGCGTGTTGGGAGGTCCAGCGGGAGGCTGCGGTGGAGTGCCGGTACGGCGGCTCGGTGGCGACCGGGGGCGTCTGGACAGCTGCTTCGAGTGTGGGGGTGGCGGCAACGACCGGGGTGCCGTCGGGGGCCAGAGCGTTGACTTCCTCGACTGTGAGGAGGCCGACGGGGCGGACGCCTTCGGTGATGATCACGATGCAGCCGGGGATCACCTGCTGGGCCCGGTTTCCCTTGGCAGGAACGAGAATCCCCTCGGCCTGTGTCCGCCAGGCGCCGGGCGAGAAGTGGCGTAGCGCGATGCCGGCCTGGCCGTCCTCGGGGGTGCGGGGCGGGAGGTACGCGGTCGCCGTGTAGTCGTAGTCGTAGTCCGGATCCGGCGGCCCGGAGACTCGTCCGCCCTGCTGGGGTGTCAACCACAGCACCGTGCCGCGCACGGCGAGCGACCCCGTCATCATCACCATGGACGTCCATCATGCCACTACTGAGCGAATTCGCTACACGACACCGTGTATTCCCCGCAACCAACCCGAGATCCAGCCGCGACTTTGAGAAGCCACCAACCATTTCGGGCCGCCGGAAACGGTTGGTGGCTTCTCAAAGTTGGGGATTGGGTAGCCTGCGGGGGTGGCTGACGGGCGTAGGGGGTCGTGGGAGGGGCGGCTGGTTCGGCTGGGGTTCGAGGACCCGCGGCGGGCGGCCTGGATGCTCGAGGACCTGGATGCGCTGGACTCGCACAGTCCGCTGGCCACCGAGCAGCTGATCACGACGCTGTCGGAGTCGGCCGATCCCGATCTGGCGCTGCAGAGTCTGTGCGGGATGGCCGAGGCGCTGCACCGCAATAGGCACGACCTCGCCGCGTTCGCCCGGACGCTCGAGATGGACGACGGGTTCCGGCGCCGGCTCGTGTACGTGCTCGGCGCGAGCGAGGCGCTCGGGCGGCATCTCGGCGTACATCCGCGGCACTGGTACGACCTCGCCGATCCTGCGCTCGCGGGGGCCCGGCCGTCGGTGGAGGACGTCGCCGCCAAGCTAGCGACCGCCGTCGACGCGGACAACCCGGTCGACGCGCTGCGGGTCGAGTACCGCCGCCTGCTGCTCCGGCTCGCGGCCCGGGATCTCGCCGAGGGATTGCTCGTCGACGAGGTGGCCGCCGTACTCGCGGACCTCGCCGGGGGAGCGCTCGAAACAGCGCTGCACATCGCCCGCAACCAGTACTTCGCCGCGCATCCCGGCGCCGCCGACTGCCGCCTCGCGATCATTGCCATGGGCAAGTGCGGTGGCCGGGAACTCAACTACGTCAGCGATGTCGACGTACTGTTCGTCGCCGAGCCGCTCGACGGCGAACCGGAGCTGCCGGCCATCAAGACCGCTACGCAGCTGGCCGCGGCCGCCATGCGCATCTGCTCGGCGCACACCGGCGAGGGCACGCTCTGGCCGGTCGACGCCGCGCTCCGTCCGGAGGGCAAGTCCGGTCCGCTCGTCCGCACGCTCGACAGCCACCTCGCGTACTACCAGCGCTGGGCGAAGACCTGGGAGTTCCAGGCCCTGCTCAAGGCCCGCCCGGTCGCGGGCGACCAGGAGCTCGGCCGTCAGTACTCCGAGAAGATCGGCAAGCTCACCTGGTCCGCGGCCGATCGCGAAGGGTTCGTCGCCGACGTCCAGGCGATGCGCCGGCGCGTCATCGACCACATTCCGGCAGCGGACGTGGACCGCCAGCTCAAACTCGGTCCCGGTGGATTGCGCGATGTGGAGTTCGCCGTACAGCTCCTGCAGCTCGTGCACGGTCGCAGCGACGAGTCGGTCCGCAGCGGTACGACGCTGGTCGCGCTGGAGGCCCTGACGAGCAGCGGGTACGTCGGCCGCACGGATGGCGCCGTACTCGCGGATGCGTACCGCTTCCTGCGGTCGATGGAGCACCGCATCCAGCTGTTCCGCCTGCGCCGTACGCATCAGGTCCCGGACGACGAGGCCGACCTGCGACGGCTCGGCCGCTCGCTCGGCTTCACGAAGAACCCGGTCGCCGATCTGACCGCGGCGTGGAAGAAGCACGCGCTGGAGGTACGGCGCCTGCACGAGAAGCTGTTCTACCGCCCGCTGCTTGCGGCGGTCGCGCGGATCCCGGGCGACGAAGTGCGTCTGACGCCCGAGGCGGCCAAGCAGCGGCTGACGGCCCTCGGGTACGCCGATCCCGCGTCGGCGCTGCGGCATATCGAAGCCCTGTCCGAGGGGGTCTCGCGGCGTTCGTCGATCCAGAAGGCGTTGCTGCCCGCGATGCTCGGCTGGTTCGCCGAATCGCCCGATCCGGACGCCGGTCTGCTCGCGTTCCGCACGATCTCCGACGCCCTCGGCTCGACGCCCTGGTACCTGCGCCAGCTGCGCGACGAGGGCGCGTCGGCCGAGCGCCTGGCCCACCTACTGGCCAGCGGCCGGTACGCCGTCGACCTGTTGCAGCGCGCCCCGGAAGCGACCGCGATGTTCGCCGACGAGCGAGAGCTGACGCCGCGCACCCAGGAGGCCCTGCTCGTCGAGATGTCCGCCGCCGCCCGACGGCAGGATTCGCCGGAGGCCGCGGTCGCCGCGATCCGCGCCGTACGTCGCCGTGAACTGTTCCGGACCGCGGCCGCGGACCTGTCCGGCCTGCTGGACGTCGAGACCGTCGGCGACGGGCTGACCGATATCGCCGTCGTCACGTTGACGGCCGCGCTCGAGGTCGCGCGCAGAGCCGTCGCCAAGGGCGAGCCGGAACCGACCCGGATGTCGATCGTCGCGATGGGCCGGTTCGGCGGTCACGAGCTCGGGTACGGCAGCGACGCGGACGTGATGTTCGTGCACGACCCGCTCCCGGGCGCGGACGAGAAGAAGGCGACCGACTTCGCGACCCAGGCGGCGACCGAGCTGCGCCGGATGCTGGCGTTGCCCGGCGCCGATCCGGCCGTCGCGATCGATGCGGACCTGCGCCCCGAGGGCCGGCAAGGACCGTTGGTTCGGACGTTGGCGTCGTACGCCTCCTACTACGCGCGCTGGTCGGCCGTATGGGAAGCGCAGGCACTGCTCCGCGCCGAGCCGTTGTGCGGCGACGCCGACCTGTGCCAGGCGTTCCGCGATCTGATCGACCCGCTGCGCTATCCGGTGAACGGTGTGAGCGAGCGCGACGTGATGGAGATCCGCCGGATCAAGGCGCGCGTCGATGCCGAGCGGCTGCCGCGCGGCGCCGACCGCAGTACGCACACCAAGCTCGGTCGCGGTGGGCTCGCCGACATCGAGTGGACCGTTCAGCTCCTGCAACTCCGCGAGGCGCATCGCGTTCCCAGTCTCCGTACGACGCGCACACTCACCGCGCTCCGGGCCGGGGTGGAAGCCAAGCTCGTCGACCCCGCCGAGGCCGAGACACTGCAGGCGGCCTGGGTGCTGGCCACCCGGATCCGCAACGCGATCATGCTCGTCCGCGGCCGTCCCGGCGACTCCCTCCCGCGCGATCCGCGCGACCTGGCCGCCGTGGCCCAGATCTGCGGCTACCCGCCCGGCGAGTCGGGTCGCTTCTCCGACGACTACCTCCGCACCACCCGCCGCGCCCACAACACCGTCGCCCGTCTCTTCTGGGACGACTGACCGTACCGAAGAACGGGTAGTCCTCCCGCCCGGCGATCCATCTCCCACTCCACCCCGCCCGAGCCCGCAGGCCGGAGCCGACCACTACCCGTTCTTCGGTCCGCAGCATTGACAGGCAACCTTTTGGTTGCCTATGGTCGAACGCGTGGAGTTGGTGTTCAAGGCGTTGGCCGACGAGGGTCGGCGGCGGTTGCTGGACGCTTTGCGGGAGCGCAACGGGCAGAGCCTGCAGGAGCTGTGTGAGCTGTTGCCGGATCTGACGCGTCAGGGCGTGACGAAGCATGTCCGGATCCTCGAGGACGCGAACCTCGTGGTGACGGTCAGACGCGGACGCCACAAACTCCACTACCTGAACCCGGTGCCGATCAACGAGATCGCCGAACGGTGGCTGAGCAACTACGAACGCGACAAGTTGCGTGCGCTCAGCGCGCTCAAGGCGGCTTTGGAGGAAGAATGAGCAAGCCGGCAATGATCCATGTGACCTACATCGCGACCACCCCGGAGAAGCTGTGGGAGGCGCTCACCTCGGGCGCGTTCACCCAGCTGTACTGGTTCGGCCGCCGCATCGAGTCCGACTGGACGGTCGGTTCGCCCGTCCGCTTCTTCGACAGCGCGAACGACAGTCTGACCGATTCCGGCGAGGTCCTGGTGTACGACGAACCGAAGACGCTCGCCTACACATTCAAGAACGAAGCTCAGACAGATGACCCGGGCCGCGTCACGTTCACGATCGAGCCGGCCGGGAAGAACGTGGTGAAACTGCAGGTCGTACACGACCGGATCGCCGAGGACACCATCGAGGGCTGGCGGAACGGCTGGGCCCCGATCCTCGCCAACCTGAAGACCTACCTGGAGACCTCCCGAACCCTAGAGTTCACGTTCTCCTAGAATTGACCTGGTGGAAGCGGTACAGCAGGTCAGGCAACCGGGCGTCTTCAGCACCGTCCGCCGCAGTGTGCGGATGACGGCCGGGCAGACGCGTGTCTGGGAGACGCGGTGGCCGGAGCTCGGCCGGACGCAAGAGGATCTGCCGCCCGGTGAGCTGGATCTGGCCGATTGGTTCGGTCGTACGGCGCCGACCGTGCTGGAGATCGGCTCCGGGATGGGAGAGGCGACCGCGCAGCTCGCCGTCGCCGCGCCGGAGGTGAACCACGTGGCCGCGGAGGTGTACCCGGCCGGCCTCGGTCAGCTGATGCTGTGGGTGGAGAAGTACGACCTCGACAACGTCCGCCTGCTGCAGGGCGACGCGGTGGATTTCCTGCGTGATCACGTCGCTCCCGGCGCGCTGGCCGGCGTACGGATCTATTTCCCGGACCCGTGGCCGAAGAAGCGGCACCACAAGCGCCGCCTCGTCACGGGGCCGTTCGTCGGGCTGATCGCCGACCGCCTCCGGCCGGGCGGAACGTTGCACCTGGCAACGGACTGGGCGGACTACGCCGACCGCATGCTCGAAGTGTGCGAGGCCGAACCGTCGCTGCGTAACGAGCACGGCGGCTGGGCCCCGCGGCCCGAGTGGCGCCCGGTGACCAAGTTCGAGTCCCGCGCGCAGGCGGAGGGCCGCGAGGTCCGCGACCTCATCTATAAGAAGCGGACCGGCTCGTGAAGGACCACTGCCCGGCCCCGACGCTGTAGATCGTGTACCCGTCGGCGTACGTCGGCGTACCCGCGAACGCCCGCGGCACCGCGTCGACGTCCGCGGCCCGCGCTGACGGCACATGCACCTCGGCCGTCGTACCGACCGGCACCTGGACGTCCAGCGACAGCACCCGTCCGGTCTTCTTCCACGAGACCGCCACCCGCCCGCGGATCGTCTCGGTCCGGATGCTCGCCGAGTCCACCTCGTCGCGGGCGTCCGGCCGTACGACGATCCGCTCGCTGCCGGCGTCGACGACGCGCAGCCCGGCGACGTTCTCGAAGATCCACTGCACGACCGTGCCCTGGAAGTAGTGGTTGCGCGACCGCGAATCGTCCTCCCACTTCTCCCACATGGTGTCCGCGCCCTGGTCGAACCAGTAGCCCCAGCTCGGGTAGCTCCGCTGTAGCGCGACCTTTGTTGCCACGTCGCCGTACCCGTGCGCGGTCAGCACCGGCAGCAGTACGCCGACGCCCAGGCAGCCGGTGTTGAGATGGAAGCCACGCGCCTCGACGTCGGCGGCCAGCCCGGCCGCGACCCGCTCGACGAACTCGGGTGGCACGATCCCGAACGCCAGCGGTACGGCGTTCGACGTCTGCCGGTAGTCCGGGTCGTCGGCCGACCGGTACCGACCCTCTGCGCGATCCAGGAACGTCCGGTTCAGCCCGTCGGCGAGTTCACCCGCCGCCTTCACGTATTCGTTGGGCTGCCCAATCAGCTCGCCGATCTCGGCCGCGACCACGAGCGCCCGGTACAGGTACGCCGTACCCGTCAGTCGCCGGTCCTCCGGCGCCGGACCGCTCCCGTACCCAGGCGGCAGCCAGTCGCCGAGCACACTCACCGACAAGCCGTCCTCGACCCGGTCCAGCTCCCACGCGAGGTACCGCGTCAGCGAGTCCCAGTGCTCGCGAAGCAGCCGCTCGTCGCCGTACCAGCGGTACATTTCGCGCAACAGGAACGGATAGACAGTCGGCCATTCGGTCGCGGGGGAGAGGTCGGTGAAGCCCCAGCCGCTGGTCGGCACGATCACCGGGAGTTGCCCGAAGTCGGCCTGACTGTCCCGGATGTCGCCGAGCCACTTGGTGAAGAACCGCGCCAGGTCGAGGGTCGCGAGCATCGTCGGCGCGCCGACCTGCGCGTCGCCGGTCCAGCCGTTCTTCTCGAAGTACGGCGTATCGGTCGGGATCCCGTGCAGATTGCTCAGGATCGTCCGCCGCATCGCGTGCTCGAACTGCTCGTACGGCGCCTGCGTCGAGGCGAACCGGGTCACCGACGGGACGTCCGAGTTCACCACCCGCATCTGCACCTCGGCCCGCGCGCCCTCGACCTGCACGTATCGGAAACCCTTGTACGAGAACCGGGGCTCCCACGTCTCGGTACCGTTGCCGGCTGCAACATACTCGTCGCGCTGGATCCGATCGCCCTGGACGTGCTCGTTCTTCGCCACGACGTTGCCATCAGCAACCGTCTCGCCGTGCGTGAGGCTGATCGTCGTCCCGGCCGGCGCGCTGGTCGACAGCCTCGTCCAGCCCGCCACGGTTCGCCCGAAGTCCACGATCCACACGCCCGGCCGCACCTCGGTGACCTCGACCGGGTCGACGGTCTCGACGACTCGGATCGGTTCGTGGGCCTGTGCGGTCAGCTTCCCCTTGGGCGCTTCGACGACCGATGCGGCGGACCAGGCGGAGTCGTCGAAGCCGGCCGTGTCCCAGCCGGGCAGCGCGCGGCGGGCGTCGTACGTCTCACCGGTGTAGAGCGAGTCCGACAGCGTCGGACCGCCCATGATGCGCCACGACTCGTCCGTGACGACCTCGTCCACGCGACCGTCGTCGTACTCGACGACCAACCGGGCGATCAGCCGCGGGTCGGCGGTCCACGGAGTGTCGTGCCAGCGCCAGACGTTCACCGAGGTCAGTCCGAAGAACCCGCGCCCGAGTTCGGCGCCGACCACGTTGTCGTCGGCCCGCAGGAGCCCGGTCACGTCGTGCGTGACGTAGAGAACCGTGCGGTCGTAGGCGGTGAAGCCCGGATCGAGTACGGCGTCACTCACCGCGTGCCCGTTGACCCGCAGGTCGGCGTACCCGAGACCGCTCGCATACAACCGCGCTCGGCGGACGGTCCCGTCGACGGCAAATCCACGCCGCAACAAGGGAGCGCTGTCGGTCACGCCGCCGATCCACCGTGCCGTGCCGAACCCCTCGTCGAGCAGCCCGGTCTCGAACCATTCCGGTGCAGCCCACTCACCAGGCAGGTCGTCCCACAGCCGCACGGCCCAGTGGTACCGCGTCCGCGCCGCCGTCGGACCGTCGTACTCGATCCCGAAGGTCCGCGCCGACTCGACCTTCCCCGAGTCCCACACGTCGGCGCGCTCCGGCGTCAGCAACTCCGGCGCGGTGGCGACCAGGATCTGGTACGCCGTCTGCGTGGCGCCGTACCCGGGTGCGACGGCGATCCAGCTGAAGCGTGGCCGAGACACGTCGACGCCCAGGGGCTGAGCGGCGTACTCGGTCTTGAGAGATCGGGGGACTAGCACGCTCAGGACCGTAGGCAGTCGCGCGCCCGGCTTTCAACCGCCTGACCAGATCCGGCCGATGATCACATTTGATCGTTTGTCTCGGTAAGTGATTGACAAGTCCAAATAATGAAACCTCAGCATCTTGCTCGACTTTGTCCGCTTTCATAGTCCTATGCAGATCGTCTCGAACGCGCCCGGTGACGCCCTCACGCGGCGTCGGCACGTCGATCTGCTCCGCGTGAACTCCTCAGGTTGTTGACCGCCGGCGTACCTTCCGGCCCGCGTCCTTCCCGCCCGTACGGCGTTCGCGCCGCGGCTCGCCGTACCGTCCGCGCGGCCGAACGGCTGCTCGACGAAACCGAGCTCGAGCCCGCTTCCTGAGCTGCACCTTCCTTCAAGACAAAAGGTTCTCCTGTGAGCATCTCCGCCACCCGTCCGTTCCGTCTGCTCGCCGCCGCCTTGGCCCTCACGGTCGCTGTCACCGCTGCCGGCTGCTCGCGCTCCGACAGCAACGAGACAGCCGCCGCGTCGACCGACAAGGGGCCCGCCACCGAGCTACGGCTCGGCTACTTCCCGAACGTCACCCACGCCGCCGCGCTGATCGGTCTCGGCAAGGGCCTGTTCACCAAGGAACTCGGCAGCACGAAGCTGGTGCCGACCAAGTTCAACGCCGGCCCCGAGGCCGTCGGCGCGCTGCTCGGCGGCTCGCTGGACGCGTCGTTCATCGGCTCCGGCCCGGCGATCAACGCCTACGCGAAGTCGAACGGCGAGGCGGTCCGGCTGATCGCCGGCGCCACGTCCGGCGGCGCGCAGCTCGTGGTCAAGCCGACGATCACCAAGCCGGCTGACCTGGTCGGCAAGACCGTCGTCACGCCGCAGCTCGGCAACACGCAGGACGTGTCGCTGAAGAAGTGGCTCGCGCAGAACCAGCTGACCGGCAAGGTCAAGGTGACCAACCTGGAGAACGCGCAGACGCTGGACGCGTTCAAGAAGGGCGATGTGGACGCGGCCTGGCTGCCCGAGCCCTGGTCGTCCCGGCTGGTCCTGGACGCGGGCGCGAAGGTGCTCCTCGACGAGGCGACGCTGTGGCCCGGTGGGCAGTTCCCGACGACCGTGCTGATCGTGCGGACGCAGTTCCTGAAGGAGCACCCGGCGACGGTGACGGCGCTGCTGAAGGGGCTGAACGCGGCGATCGACTTCAGTACGTCGGACGCCGCCCAGGCGAAGACCGTGGTGAACGACCAGCTCAAGGCAGCGACCGGCAAGTCGTTGAAGCCGGCCGTGATCGACCGGGCGTGGGAGCACATCAAGATCACCGCGGATCCGATCGCCTCCACTTTCCCGCAGCTGGCCAAGGACCAGGTCACCGCGGGGATCGCGAAGCAGGCGCCGAACGTCGCGGGCTTCGCGGACCTCGGGCCGCTGAACCAGGTCCTCACCCAGGCAGGCAAGCCGGCGGTCGACGCCGCCGGCCTGGACACCAAGTAGCAGCCAAGTAGCAGCCAAGTAGCAGCCGCGTAGTCGTAAGGAGAGCTCGATGACCGCCACAGTCGACGCGCCGCCCGATCAGCTCACTCCGGTGCGGTTTCACCAAGTAGGGAAGGCGTTCGGCAGCGGCCGGAAGGCGGTTGTCGCGCTGGACGGTGTCGATCTCGAGGTCGGTGCCGGCGAGTTCGTCTGCCTGCTCGGGGCCTCCGGGTGCGGCAAGACCACGCTGCTCAACCTGGTCGCCGGGCTGGACCGGCCGACGAGCGGCCGGATCGAGCTGAACTCGTCGCGCCCGGCGGTCGTCTTCCAGGAGCCCGCGCTGATGCCGTGGCTGACGGCGGCCGGGAACGTCGAGCTTCCGCTGCGAATGGCCGGCGTACCGAAGGCTCAGCGGCGGACCAAGGCCGCAGAGCTGCTGGAGCTCGTGCGGCTCGCCGGCCTCGGCGACAAGCGGCCGCACGAGCTGTCCGGCGGCATGCGGCAGCGGGTCGCCCTGGCCCGCGCGCTCGCGTCCACCACGGACAGCGCTGACGCCGGGAAGCCGTCGTTGCTGCTGATGGACGAGCCGTTCTCGGCGCTCGACGCGATCACCCGCGACGTACTCCAGGGTGAGCTGCTGCGCATCTGGCGTGCCACCGGTACGGCGATCCTGTTCGTCACGCACGACGTCCGCGAAGCGGTGCGGCTCGGGCAACGCGTCGTACTGCTGTCGTCGCGTCCTGGGCGCGTCGTGCAGCAGTGGGAGGTCGACGACGCCCCCGACAGTGCGGTCGACGAGATCAACACCGCGCTGCGCAAGGTGATCAGCAGTCATGCCGCTTGACGTCCAGGAAGGATCCGTCGAGGCCGGCCTGGACGCCCTCGACACACCCGTCAACGCGCCCGAGGGCTCGCGGGTACGGCGGATCGCTGCGCGCGTACTGCCACCGGTCGGAGCGATCGTCGTCCTGCTGGCGATCTGGCAGGCGCTCTGGGCGGCCGCGTTCTGGCCCGAGTTCAAACTGCCCGCGCCGATCGACGTGTGGGGGCAGATCTGGCAGCTGGTGACGAGCGGCGACATCGTCGAACTGTTCTGGGTGTCCGTGCACCGCGCCGTCATCGGGTTCGCGATCTCGCTGCTGATCGCCGTGCCGCTGGGGCTCGCGATCGCGAACATCCAGGTCGTACGGCGGGGGATCGGGCCGCTCGTGTCGGGCCTGCAGAGCCTGCCGTCGGTGGCGTGGGTGCCGGCGGCGATCCTGTGGTTCGGGCTGAACGACCGGGCGATCTACTGGGTGGTGCTGCTCGGCGCGGTGCCGTCGATCGCGAACGGGCTGGTGTCCGGTCTCGACCAGGTGCCGCCCATCCTGCCGCGCGTCGGCAAGGCGCTCGGAGCGGGCCGCTTCGGCGGGATCCGGTACATCCTGCTGCCGGCCGCGCTGCCCGGGTTCCTCGGCGGACTCAAGCAGGGCTGGGCGTTCTCGTGGCGGTCGCTGATGGCGGCCGAGCTGATCGCGACCTCGCCGGAGCTCGGCAAGGGCCTCGGCCAGTACCTGCACGACGGCATGTCGCTGTCGGACATCTCGATGGTGTTCGCCGGGATCGTGCTGATCTTCGTGGTCGGCGTCGGCATCGAACTGCTGGTGTTCCGGCCGCTGGAGAACTCGGTGCTGCGCGCGCGAGGACTCACCACGTCCGCTCGCTGACACAGCCGTGGCCGTACTGTTGGAACGTGGTCCGATTTCTGCCGTTCCTGATCAGCCTGGTGCTCACCGTCTACGCGCTGTTCTCGTGCATCCAGACACCCGACGAAGACGTGCCGCATCTGCCGAAGCTGCTGTGGATCGTCCTGATCGTGTTCGTCCCGTTCGCGGGGCCGATCGTCTGGCTGCTGATGTCGCGCGCGTACGTCGACCGCGAGGAGACCGTCGTACGGCGGGAACCGACACAGCACGCCCCGCGGCCGGCGGCGCCCGACGACGATCCGGACTTCCTCAAGTCACTGGACCGCTACCGGGACCCGCGCACGACCGTGCGACCGCCCGAGCCCGAGGACCCGGCGGACGAGCCGAAACCGCCGAAGAAGCCGAAGGACACGAAGGGGTCCGAGGACTCCCCGTCCGAGACCGACGACGGTAAGGCCTGAGTTTTCACACAGGCCTTACGCGGCGGTCGTCGGCTGCGCCTACGCGGACTTCCGGTGTTCGGGCAGGAGGGTGTTGTCGCGCTCGGACTCCGTCGTGCCGCCCCAGACGCCGTACGGCTCACCGACGGCGAGGGCGTGCTGGCGGCATTCGGGCTGGACCGGGCAGGTCCCGCAGAGCGACTTCGCCACCATCTCGCGGGCGCGTTTGCGAACGCCACGCTCCGATTCGGGCGAGAAGAACAGCTCCGGGTTGACGTCGCGGCAAGCCGCTTGCGACTGCCAGTCCCATAGATCCATGAGCGGGCGGGGCAGGCGAGGCATCCCTCTCGACATGGCAACCTCCTATGACTCACCGTAAGCGCGGACGGGCGCTCGGTGAAAACTATGCTCATCTCAGAGCGAGTTCAACCCTTGTTGTCTCGAAGTTCGGGCCATTCGTTATCCCCGCGTGTCGTCGCGGGCCGTGATCGGCGGATTTCAGGCGGCGGGCGTGTTCACGTCATCACCTGATGTGACATAGGTCACTTTAACGGTGCAAGTTCGTCTGCACGTGCAGATGCCTCAGGCACCGATTTCACGGTCGATCCGGTAGTACTCGTGGGCGCCGTGCGGTGTGTCGCGTTCCCCGGTCAGAGCCCGGATCACCGTCGCGTGCGTGATCGCCAGAACCGGTCCGTCGGTGCTGGCGGTGTGCCGGGCGAGGGCGGCGCGGGCGCGTTCACGGACCCGGGACAGCGGCTCCCAGGGACGCTGGATGCCGTCCGGCCACTCCCCGTCGTACGCCTCGAGCTCGGCCTTCGCCGCGCGGACGTCGGCGGCGCTGCGCCACAGACCGGTGTGGTCCGGCAGCCAGTCGCGCAGGTCGTAGTCGACCTTCACGCCGAGCGCGAGCCGGTGGCCGATGATCGCGGCGCTGTGCAGAGCCCGGGTGAATGGGGAGCTGACCAGGTACGTCGCGCGGATGCCGCTGAGTACGTCGGCGAGCTCCTCGGCCTGTTTCATGCCGAGCGCGGTGAGCGGGGCGGAGTCGGCCGCCATCCCCGGCCAGCCGCGGGAGTCGATCGGCCCGTAGTCCGGCTCACCATGCCGAACGAGGTAGATCTGCGTCACGGGCATGTTCTACCTGAGATGTCTGGCCCCCGCCCATCCACGGGTGTGGCCGGGCGGTGGCGAGTCGGTCAGGGACGGCGGCCGCACCTGGTGCAGCTCGTCGAAGAGGTTGTCGAGGCCGGCTCGTGGCGCGGCCGGCCCGGTCTGTGCCGTCTGTGCCTCGATCCAGCGGATCTCGGTCGCACCCTGGTGGCCGTGCACGGCCAGGATCGCCTCGACGTTCGGCCAGACGGCTGTCGCCGGGTTGTCGCCGCGCCAGCGCAGGGCCACCGAGCCGTCGGTGAACTCACACCCTTCCGCCACCACGCCGGTCCCGGAAACGCCACTGGGATCTCGGTACCGAACCAACTCGAAGGTTCGCGGCCTCACCACCTGCTGCACTCCCCGATGTCTCGACCCGGTCTTGCAGCAGTCAACGACGGCGACCGTCAGGTGGTTACTGGCGAGCAACCGACCGACGCCTGAAAACGCGCTCCACTGTCGAGGGTGGTACTGTCCTACCCGTGACGCGTAGCTATTGGCGATTTTTTGAGTGGCCGGCCCTGGTGCCGGGCGACTCAGCCGATCGCTGACGCCCACCCGCAGACACCAGAGCCGGCACGAAGGCAAGGACAACCGTCCTTGCCTTTTCTCGTTCCCAGCCGGCTGACTGCGTCGCACGCATGCGGACCGGCGGAAAGGTCCCCAGAATGAACACCCTCCCGAAACCGAGCGAACAGAGCCGCGAACAGGCCCGAGTCGTCGACCGACGGATCGAGAAGACCGTCCCGCTGGTCACCCCGCTTGCCCTGCACGACGAGTTCCCGCTCAGCGACGACGTCGCCCGGACCGTCGCCGACGGTCGTCAGGCCGTGGCCGACGTACTGAACGGTGTCGACGACCGCCTGCTCGTCGTCGTCGGCCCGTGCTCGGTCCACGACGCCGACGCGGCCCTCGAGTACGCCGAACGCCTCCGCCCACTCGCGGAGCGGCTGTCCGACGGCCTCCTCGTCGTGATGCGCGTGTACTTCGAAAAGCCGCGCTCGACGCTGGGCTGGAAGGGCCTGATCAACGACCCGGGCCTGGACGGCTCCGGTGACGTGAACCGCGGTCTGCGGATCGCCCGGCGGCTGCTCGTGCAGGTCAGCGAGCTCGGCCTCCCGGTCGGTTGCGAGTTCCTCGACCCGATCACACCGCAGTACATCGCGGACACCGTCGGCTGGGGTGCGATCGGCGCCCGGACCGTGGAGAGCCAGGTCCACCGGCAGCTGTCGTCGGGCCTGTCGATGCCAATCGGGATGAAGAACCGCCCCGACGGATCGATCGCCACTGCCGTCGACGCGATCAAGGCGGCCGCCGTACCGCATGTCTTCACCGGTATCGACCACGACGGCGCGCCCGCGATCCTGCACACCCGCGGCAACCCGGACTGCCATCTGGTACTTCGTGGCTCGGACAGCGGCCCGAACTACGACGCGGAGTCCGTCGCCGGCGCGCAGGAGCTGCTGCGCAAGGCCGGACTGGCCGAGCGGGTCGTCATCGACGCCAGCCACGGCAACAGCCGCAAGGACCACCGTCGGCAGCCGGTGGTGGCCGAGGAGATCGGTGCGCAGGTCGCGGCCGGCAACCAGGCGATCGTCGGCGTGATGCTGGAGTCGTTCCTGCAGGAGGGTCGCCAGGACCTCGACCCGACCCGGGAGCTCGTCTACGGTCAGTCGATCACCGACGCCTGCATGAGCTGGGAGACGACCGAGCAGACGCTCGAGAAGCTGCGTGACGCAGCAATCGCCCGACGCGGATAGCTGTTCACCTCGAGGTCTCGCTTCGGCTACGGACCACCCCTAAGGTCCGGACCATGAGTGAACTCTCCCGGCGTCTGGTGCTCGGTTCGGTGGCGGGTGGGGCAGCGGTCTCGCTGCTCCCACCGTCACTGCACACCGCGATGGCGCAACCTGTGAGGCGTGGTGGTCTGCGCGCGATCGAGCACGTGATCGTGCTGATGCAGGAGAACCGATCGTTCGACCACTACTACGGTGCGCTGCGCGGAATCCGCGGATACGGCGACCGTCAGCCGCTGCGGCTGCGCAACGGCAAGAGCATCTTCCACCAACCGAAGACGGGCGGCGGCGAGGTGCTGCCGTTCTCGCTCCGGAAGGCCGCCGCCGACGCGGGTCGCAAGCCGGACGACATCCAGTACCTCGGCGCGCTGGCGCACGGGTTCGGTGACGCCACGCAGGCCTGGGCGGGCGGCTGGAACGACGACTGGGTGCAGGCCAAGACGGCCGCCACGATGACCTACTACGACCGCCGCGACATTCCGCTGCAGTACGAGCTCGCCGAGACGTTCACGATCTGCGACGCGTACCACTGCTCGATCAACGGTTCGACCAACCCGAACCGCAACTACCTGTGGTCCGGCACGGTCGGCTACGAGCCCGGTACGACGCAGCGCGCGGTGACGAACGCGGCGTACTCGTACGACCACAAGGGCTACGACTGGACGGCGTACCCGGAACGGCTGGAGCAGGCCGGTGTCTCCTGGCAGATCTACCAGGAGTGGGACAACTTCACCGACAACGCGGTCGAGTACTTCAAGACGTTCAAGGACATCGGGCACCGGATCCTGGAGAACGTGCCGGGCGGGTACCGGACGACCGAGGAGTTCTACGACAAGCTCTTCGCGAAGACCGAGGCCGAGCGGACCGTCGCGCTGCAGCAGCTCGACGCGGCGGTCGGGAAGCTCCCGGCCGACGAGCAGGACCTGTTCCGCAAGGCGATGTACCGGTCCGAGCCGGAGTCGCTGGTGCCGCGGCTGCGCGCCGACATCAAGGCCGGCACGCTGCCGAAGGTGAGCTGGCTGGTCCCGTCCGCGGTCGATTCCGAGCACCCCGGCTCGTCGACGCCGGTCGGCAGCGCGAACCTGATCTACGACGTGCTCGACGCGATCGCCTCCGACCCGGAGACCTGGTCGAAGACCGTGCTGCTGATCAACTTCGACGAGAACGACGGGTACTTCGACCATGTCCCGCCGCCGGTCGCACCGCAGCCCCCGTCGGGTGAGGGCGACGACTGGTACGCCGGGAAGCCGATCGGGCTCGGCCCGCGGGTCCCGATGACCGTCGTGTCACCGTGGACGGTCGGCGGTCACGTGAACTCGCAGGTCTTCGACCACACCTCGGTACTGCGGTTCCTCGAACTCTGGACCGGTGTCCGCGAGCCGAACATCAGCTCCTGGCGGCGGACGGTCTGCGGTGACCTGACCTCGACGTTCGACTTCGACCGCACCTACCGGCAGCCGTCCGTCGACAAGCCCGGACCGGTCCCGGCGCCCATCAACCGCTGGCACCCGGCGCCGCCCACCGACCAGGCTGTCCCGGCGCAGGAACCCGGCCGGCGCCCCGCCCGCGCACTCCCTTACGGACCAGCGGTTTCGGGGTCAGTGGCCGACGGCAAGCTGATGCTTGCCCTCAGCAACCACGGCCCGCAGTCGGCGCACTTCGCCGTCTACCCGTACGGCGGTGAGCTCCCGGCACCGGCGCACTTCGATGTCCACCACACGCACGCGGACAAGACGCCGGGGGACAACCCGACCGCGATCGCGATCCCCGTCGACGGTCCGTTCGAGCTCGCAGTCCAAGGCCCGAACCGGTTCTGGGCGGAGATCGCCGGTACGTCCTCCGGCCCCGCGGCGGGCCTCGACGTACGCATCGAGAACCGCGCCGGTGCCCTGCAGTTGCACCTGGTCAACGCCTCGCGGAAGCAGCTGACCGTGAAGCTCAAGTCCCGCGGCTACGGCAGCAAGACCACGACGATCGAGCTGCGCGGCAAGCAGTCCCGCCCGATCTTCTGGCCGACCGACAGCGGCTGGTACGACGTCGAGGTCACGACCCCCGACGACCCGACGTACCGCCGCCGCCTCTCGGGCCACCTGGAAACCGGCAAACCCACCATCACCGGCTGACCCGCCCCGTTGCGTCCGAAGATGTGAGGGCTGGAGGCCCCACATCTTCGGACGTTAGCGGTTGTCAGGACCTCACCGTGCGATAGCGGCCGTACGGGCGTTGGTCACGGTGATCAGGGCGGTGGGGGACAGGCCGATGTCGAGTCCGCGCCGGCCGCCTGACACGTAGACAGTCGGGTGGTCGGTGGCGGTGCTGTCGACGACCGTGGGCAGGGCGCGCTTCTGGCCGATCGGGCTGATGCCGCCGACGACGTACCCGGTGGTGCGCTCGGCGGCGGCCGGGTCGGCCATCACCGCCTTCTTCCCGCCCGCCGCGGCCGCGATCGCCTTCAGGTCGAGCTGCTTGTCGACCGGTACGACGCCGACCGTGAGCTTCCCGTCGACCTCGACGAGCAGCGTCTTGAACACCTGCTCCGGCGCCAGCCCGAGCGCCTCCGCGGCCTCCAGCCCGAACGACTTCGCCGCCGGGTCGTGCTCGTACGCATGCGTCGTGAAGTCGACCTTCGCCTTCGTCAGCGCAACGGTCGCCGGCGTCCCTTGACTCTGCTTCTTCGCCACAGGGTGAGCTTAATGACGGGCGGACCTCCGCCACTCAGCAACCGTCCGCCGCGTAGGCGCTGCACGCTCAGCTGTCCGTTGCTTGCGAGTCGCAGGCGGGGTTGGTGAGTGTTGCACGTCCGGTGATCCGGACACAGCAGTGACCGGCAGTGGGGGCGAGCTCCGCCTGGAACGGGGTGTCGAGGCTGGTGAGGAGGCCGGCGACCAGGTGGAGGTTCATGCCGCAGACCAGTTGCGGGTGGTCCTTCGCCAGTCGCCGGAACGGGCAGTTGGCCAGCGCGATCCCGTCCGCTTCCGGCCGCGGCTCGAACCCGTGCGCCTCGAGTACCTGCACCAACAGGTCTTCCTCGCCGCGGTCGCGGGCGGCTCGGCCCAGTGCTTCGCCGTACTCGTGGGCTCGGCGGTTCACCGCCTCGCGAGGGCTGAGGTTGCTGGTTTCGGCGTCCTGGATTGCGGTGGCGAGGAGGTGGCCGGCGACGGCGTACTGGCGTTCGGGGAGGGTGATCTCGATTTCGCGGTCGGACCGGTGGTACAGCTTCGCGGGGCGGCCAGCGCCCGGGCCGGTGCGGCCGGTGCGGCGCTCGTAGCAGGTGTCGAGCAGGCCCTCTTCGGTGAGCTTGTCGAGGTGGAACGCGGCCGTGGTCCGCGGGAGTCCGAGCGCGCTCGCGGCGTCGTCCCGGCTCACCGGTCCGGACCGGCCGACGACGTACTCGTACAGCCGGCGACGGGTCGGCTCCTCGAGTACGGCGACCGCCTGAACAGCGGCGTCCCAGGACGTGTCCACGGAATGATTCTATCGACAACATCGGTTGGTCTAACAGTATGATGGCGGTTCGTTGACGTTTCAGGGAGTGTGCAGATGGCGATCTCGGCCGACCTCGAGTCCGTGCCCCTCCATATCGTCGCGCGCCGGGCGGAGATCGACCTGCCGGCCGCGCAGCGGGCGGTCGCGGACCTGCTGACCGCTCTCGGGCGGGACCCGCAGAGCGCGCACCTGGCGGACACCCCGCGCCGGGTCGCGAACGCGTACGCGGAGATGCTGACGCCGCGCGAGTTCGAGCTGACCACGTTCCCGAACGACGAGGGGTACGACGAGCTCGTCCTGGCCAAGGACATCCCGGTGCAGTCGCTGTGCGAGCACCACCTGCTGCCGTTCCAGGGCGTCGCCCACGTCGGGTACCTGCCCGGCGACCGGATCCTCGGGCTCTCGAAGCTGGCCCGGGTGGTGGAGTTGTTCGCGCGGGACTTCCAGGTGCAGGAGCGGCTGACCAAGCAGGTCGCCGACTGGCTCCAGGACCACCTCGACCCGAAGGGCGTCGGCGTCGTGATCGAGGCCGAGCATCAGTGCATGTCGTTGCGCGGCGTACGCGCGGCAGGTTCGCGGACGGTCACGTCCTCGTTGCACGGGATCCTGCGCGACAGCCCCAGTTCGCGGCAGGAGTTCTTCGCGCTGACCGGCCTCACCCCGTAAGGGCAGTCAGACGAAGTCTCGGTCAGGCAGACGCGGCTGCCGGCGGGTGGTGGTGGGTGCGGCGGCCAGTGGCCAGGATGTGCGTGAGTTCGCCGGGCAGGAGGTCGGTGCCTGGTACCGGTTCCATCTCGGAGACGTCCAGCCAGCGCACCACGGTGGCGCCGCAGTGGCCGTGAACGGCGAGGATGGAGTCCAGGTCCGGCCAGACGGCCGTCGACGGGTTGGCGCCGTGCCAGCGCAGTGCGACCGAGCCGTCGGTGAACACACAGCCTTCGGCGACGACGCCGGTCCCGGAGATCCCACTGATGTCGGTGTAGCGGACTAGTTCGAAGGTCTGGGGCTTCACCGGCGACACCCCATGTGGCACAAAGAAGTTGCCATGGTCCTTTCCCCGTAGTGGCGTGATTGGGCTTTCGCCACAAACCGGGGACATTTACCGACTGTCAGCGGGGAAGGACGGTCTGTAGCGACTCATCTTCTCAACACAAGCTAGAACCAAACCCCCCGAACACGCCAGACCCTAATCCGCGTGTCTCGATCCGTGGCCCGTGATCGAATACCACGGTGTTCCTGACGATTGGTACCGATCTGGCCGGAGTTGGCGCGCCCGCGAGTGATTTCGGGTTCCTGTTGCACAAGAACCCGGCCCGTCCGCAGGCGATCGACGTCACCGGGGGATCGGCCCATGTGTTCTACCCGGAGGCGACCGGCGAGCGGTGTACGGCGGCGGTGCTGCTCGAGATCGACCCGATCGGACTGGTGAAGTCCGGCCGCGGCAAGGCCGCCGAAGGCTTCACACTCGGCCAGTACGTCAACGACCGCCCGTACGCCGCCTCCAGCCTGCTCGCCGTCGCGCTCGGGAAACTCTTCCGTACGGCGATGAACGGCCGCTGCGACGCCCGCCCGGAGCTCGCCGCGCGCCCGATCCCGCTCGAAGTGCACGTCCCGGCGCTCCCGTGCAACGGCGGCACCGAGCTCGCGGAGCGGTTGTTCGCGCCACTCGGCTGGACCGTCGACGCGCGGCCGGTCCCGCTCGATCCGGAGATTCCCGCGTGGGGTGATTCGCGGTACGTCGACCTGCGGCTGACCGGCGTACTGCTGCTGGCCGATGCACTCAAGCACTTGTATGTGATGCTCCCGGTCCTCGACGACGCCAAGCACTACTGGGTCGGATCGGACGAGGTGGACAAGCTCGTCCGCGCCGGTGAGGGCTGGCTGGGCGCGCATCCCGAGAAGGACCTGATCTCGCACCGCTACCTCGCACACCGGCGCTACCTGGCCGACGCGGCGCTCGAACGGCTGGCCGAGGCGGACGGGGTCGAGCTCGCGGACGAGGGATCGGATGAGGGCTCGGTGTCGCTGGCCGTTGAACGCCGTACGACGGTGGCCGACGTACTGCGCGAGCTCGGTGCACGCCGGATCGCGGACATCGGATGTGGCGAGGGCGCGCTCGTCGGCGAGCTGCTGAAGGACCCCATGATCGGCGAGCTGATCGCGACGGACGTGTCGGCGCGGGCGCTGATCGCGGCCAAGCGGCGGCTGCACTACGACGACCTGCCGGATCGCCAGCGGGACCGCCTGAAGTTCCTGCAGTCGTCAGTCACGTACGCCGACGAGCGGCTCGCCGGGCTCGACGCCGTCGTACTGATGGAGGTCGTCGAGCACGTCGACCCGCCACGCCTGCCCGCCCTGGCGGACTCGGTGTTCCGCGCGGCCCGCCCGGCCGCGGTCGTCGTCACCACCCCGAACAGCGAGTACAACGTGCGCTTCCCGTCCCTCCCGGCCGGCAAGTTCCGGCACCCGGACCACCGCTTCGAGTGGACCGGTGCGGAGTTCCGGACCTGGTCCGAGCAGGTCGCGGACCGCTTCGGCTACACCGTGGAGTTCCGGGCCGTCGGCGCCGAGGACCCTGAGGTAGGACCGCCGACCCAGCTCGCACTGTTCCGCCGGGAGGACGCCCGATGAGGATCGACGTACCAGCGCTCTCGCTGATCGTGCTGGTCGGTGCCAGCGGCTCCGGCAAGTCCACGTTCGCGCGCAAGCACTTCCTGGCGACCGAGGTGATCTCGAGCGACTTCTGCCGCGGGCTCGTGTCGGACGACGAGAACGACCAGGCCGCGACGAAGGACGCCTTCGAGGTCCTGCAATTCATCGCCGGGAAGCGGCTGGCCGCCGGGCGGTTGACGGTGATCGACGCCACCAACGTGCAGCCCGAGGCTCGCAAGGAGCTCGTGAACCTGGCCCGCGAGTACGACGTACTCCCGGTGGCGATCGTGCTCGACCCGCCGGAGCGCGTGTGTGTCGAGCGGAACGAGCAGCGGACCGACCGGCAGTTCGGGTCGAAGGTGATCGCCCGGCAGCGCTCGCAGCTGAAGCGCGGGCTGCGCAGCCTGAAGCGTGAAGGTTTCCGGACCGTTCATGTGCTGGAGAGCGTCGTGGATATCGATGCCGTCAGCATCGAACGGACACGGCTGTACAACGACATGACCGACCAGACCGGCCCGTTCGACATCATCGGCGACGTGCACGGGTGCCGTCCGGAGCTCGAGCGGCTGCTCACGGATCTCGGGTACACGCTGACCCGCGACGACGCCGGCCGTCCGGTGGACGCGGTTCACCCGGAGCGGCGGGCGATCTTCGTCGGTGACCTCGTTGACAGGGGTCCCGACTCTCCCGGCGTACTGCGGCTTGTCATGGGAATGGTTGCGGCCGGCAACGCTTACTGCGTCCCCGGCAACCACGAGGACAAGCTGCTGCGCGCGCTGCGCGGCAAGAACGTGAAGATCAGCCACGGCCTCGAGACGACGCTCGAGCAGCTGGCCGACGAGCCTGCGGAGTTCCGTGACGAGGTCGCGGCGTTCATCGACGGACTGATCTCGCACTACGTGTTCGACGGCGGCAACCTGGTCGTGTCGCACGCGGGGCTCGTCGAACGGATGCACGGTCGTACGTCGGGTCGCGTCCGCTCGTTCTGCCTGTACGGCGAGACGACGGGGGAGACCGACGAGTTCGGGCTGCCGGTGCGCTACCCGTGGGCGAACGACTACCGCGGTCGCGCGATGGTCGTGTACGGCCACACGCCGACACCCGAGCCGGAGTGGATCAACAACACGATCTGCCTCGACACGGGCTGCGTCTTCGGCGGATCGCTGACCGCGCTGCGCTACCCGGAACGGGAGCTGGTGGCGGTGCAGGCGGCCGAGGAGTACTACGCGCCGGCGAAACCGTTGCATGTGGCAACGGCACCGACGCGCGAGCCCGACGTACTCGAGCTGACCGACGTGACCGGGCGCCGCGTCATCGAGACCGCGTCGCACGGACGGCTGAGCATCCGGGCCGAGCAGGCCGGTGCGGCGCTTGAGGTGATGAGCCGGTTCGCGATCGACCCACGGTTCCTGCTGTACCTGCCGCCGACGATGAGCCCAGTCGCGACCTCGCCGGAGCCGGGGTTGCTGGAGCACCCGAGGCAGGCGTTCGAAACGTACCGGGCGCAGGGCGTCACCGAGCTGGTGTGCGAGGAGAAGCACATGGGTTCGCGGGCGGTCGTACTGCTGACGCGGCACGACGACGTGGCCGAGAAGCGGTTCGGTCTGGCCGGCCGCGGCGCGATCCACACCCGCACCGGGCGGTCATTCTTCGACGCGGACCTGACCAACGAGTTGCTGCTCCGGCTGCGATCGGTTGTGGCTGATGCTGGTGTCTTCGAGGAGCTTGACACGTCCTGGCTGCTGCTCGATGCGGAGCTGCTGCCGTGGAGCGCGAAGGCCGAGGACCTCCTCCGGAACCAGTACGCCGCCGTCGGCGCGGCCGCCCGTACGTCGTTGCCAGCAGCAACCGCTGCGCTACGTTCCGCTCGGGCGAGCGGGCTGGATGTCGGTGAGCTGCTGGCGTCGGCGGAGCGGCGTACGGCGAATGCGGAACGGTTCACGGCGGCGTACCGACGGTACTGCTGGCCGACCGACGGGCTCGACGGCGTACGCGTCGCGCCGTTCCAGGTGCTTGCGTCCGAAGGGGCGACGTACCAGGAACGACCGCACGCTTGGCACCTCGGTGTCGCGGACCGGATGGTTGCCGCAGGCTCCGAGTTGATGACGCAGACGCGGCGGCTGTTCGTTGACGCGGACAACTGGGATGCCGGGATCGCGTGGTGGGAGGAGCTGACCGGGGCCGGGGGAGAAGGCATGGTGGTGAAGCCCGCCGCGAACCTGACCCGCACGGCGAAGGGCCTCGCCCAGCCGGGGCTGAAGGTGCGCGGGCAGGAGTACCTGCGGCTCATCTACGGCCCCGACTACACCGAGCCCGCCAACTTCACCCGCCTCCGCGACCGCAACCTCGGCCACAAACGCTCCCTGGCGCTCCGCGAGTACGCCCTAGGCCTGGAATCCCTCGACCGCGCCGCCCGCGGAGAACCGCTGTGGCGCATCCACGAATGCGTCTTCGCCGTACTAGCCCTCGAGTCGGAGCCCATCGACCCCCGCCTCTGACGCGCCGCCCGGCTCCGGTGACTGATGCGTGGGCGGTGGCCGGTTCCAGGGAGGTGCGGGCCGGCTGTGATGTGCAAGCTCGACAGGACATGTCAGGTAGCCAGGTAGTGCACCTGAGCGCGAACACGCCCGCGCGTACACCGTCTCACCAGTGCACTACCTGTCGACCGTGCCCATCCCACCACCGCCAGCACCCGCGCCGCCGCCACCCCGATCACCAACCCGATCGCCCGCCGGCCACCCAGCCGATCGCCCAGCCGATCGCCCAGCCGGCTACCGGCGGGTCTGTCGACACGGGCAGCCCCAGGCCACCCGCCTCCCGGCACTCCAACTCCCACCCATCCGACAGAAGACCGGATATCCCTTGGCGTTGTGGGTTCTCCCCTCTAGTACCAACGGAGAACCCACAACACCGCCGGATATCCCCTCGCATGCAGCCGCGCCGACCACGAACCCGACCACCCAGCCGGCCACCAGCCCGACCACGAACCCGGCCACGAACCCGGCCACGAACCCGGCCACGAACCCGGCCACCCGGCGGGGCCGTCGACGGGGGCAGCCTCAGGCCACCCGCCAGCTGGCACCGCGACACCCACCCATCCGACAGAAGACCGAATATCCCCTGGTGTGGTGGGTTCTCCGCTCTAATACCAGCGGATAAGGCACAACACCGACGGATATCCCCTCGTGTGCGGCCGGGGGCGCTCGATCGGGGTCGGGCAGTCGCACGGACCGCTCGGCGTAGGCGGGATGCGGCGGTGTGTCCGGTGCGTGCGGTGGTCGTGGTGCGTGCGGTTGGCGCGGGGTGCGTGCGGTGGTGCGGGGCGTGCGTGCGCTGATGCGTGCGTGCGTGCGAGCGGTTGGCGCATGGCGTGTGGGCGGGTGCGTGCGGTCGTGCCGGGCGTGCGCGCGGTGGTGCGGTGGGTGCGTGCGTGCGACGGGTGCGTGCGTGCGGTGCGTGCGGTGGGACTGGGGACAGGCGCTGGTGGGTGGGGAGAGGGTATGTCGGGTTTTGGCGCCCCAGGGCTTGTTTCGAGTGCTCGTGGGCCATCAACTACGTCTGCACATCGGACTGGAGAGCGGGGGTAGACCTGTGGTGGGCGGGGGTGGGGAGGGCGGATTGGGGGTGGTGGTTGTGTCCGGGGTGTAAATGTCTGGCGTTATCGCTTGGCAAGGTGTGACATTTGCACTTAGTGTCTGTGCAATGTCACACGGCACAGAGTTGGGCGTGGAGCTTACCGGTGGGTTGCTGCATGACTGGCAGCGGCAGAACCGGCGGGCGACTATCCCGCACGCGATCGCGGAGCTGCGGAAGGCGGGGAATCTGGAGAACCTCCGGCGGCTGGCTGACCCGTCGGTCGGGGCGTACCGCGGGCGGTACCCGTTTCTGGATACCGATCTCTACAAGACGCTCGAAGGACTCGCCTACGAGGTCGAGCGCGTCGATGCGCCGGCCGGTGCGCGGGAGTTCTACGACGAGGTCGTCGAATTGCTCGAGCAGGCGCAGGCTCAGGACGGCTACCTGAACTCGTACTTCCAGGACCCCGACCAGCCGAAGCAGCCCTGGTCGGACCTCGGCTGGGGACATGAGCTCTACAACCTCGGTCACCTCATCCAGGCGGCGGTCGCCGCGCAACGGCAACTCGGCGACGATCGGCTGCTGACCGTCGCTCGCAGGTTCGCGGATCTCGTCGTCACCAAGTACGGCGAGCACGGCGAGGAGGTTGTCGACGGGCATCCCGAGGTGGAGATGGCGCTGGTCGAGCTTTATCGTGAAACCGGCGTCGAGGACTACCTGACGCAGGCTCGGCTGTTCGTCGACCGGCGCGGGCGCGGGAAGCTCAAGCACACGATCTTTGCGGGGGAGTACTTCCAGGATCACGTGCCGTTTCGCGAGTTGCCGTCCGTCACTGGTCACGCCGTACGGATGGCGTACCTCGCGGCGGGAGCGGCCGACGTACACCTGGAGACCGGTGATCCGACGCTGCTTGCGGCGCTGGAGCGGCTGTGGGACGACATGGTCGCGACCAAGCTGTACCTCACCGGCGGGCTGGGAAGCCGGCACTCCGACGAGGCGATCGGCGACCGGTACGAGCTGCCGTCGGAGCGCGCGTACGCCGAGACGTGCGCGGCGATCGCGACGATGCAGTGGGCCTGGCGGATGTTCCGCGCCACCGGCAAGGCGTCGTACCTCGACGTGTACGAGACTGTGCTCTACAACGCTTATGCGGTAGGGCTTTCGGCCGACGGTACGGCGTTCTTCTACGACAACCCGCTGCAGCGCCGGCCGGACCACGAGCAACGTTCCGGGATGGAGGACGGCGGGGAACTGCTGCGGCGCGCGTGGTTCGGCTGCCCGTGCTGCCCGCCGAACATCATCCGCTGGATGTCCGAGCTGCAGGACCACGTAGCCGTTGCCCGCGACAACATCCTGTACGTCGGGATCTACGCCGACGCCCGCATCACCGCGGGTGATCTCACCGTCAAGGTCGCCACCGACTACCCGTGGGACGGCGAGATCACCCTCACCGTCGAGAACGCACCGCCCGAGGAACGAGCGATCGCCCTCCGCATCCCGTGGTGGGCACCCGACGCCGAGCTGTCCGCACCCGAAGCGCCCGAACCATCCGGAGCGCCCGAACCATCCGAAGCGCCCGAAGCGGCCGAAGCGGCCGAAGCGCCCGGAGCCGCCGGAGCGGTCGGAGCGTCTGGAGCGCCCGGGACGGGCGGGGCGGGCGGAGCTGAAGTGGGTGACGCGGAGCAGGTGGGGGTTGTGGATGGTTGGGCGGTGGTGCGGCGGACGTTTGCGGTCGGGGACGTACTGCGGTTGACGTTGCCGATGGTGCCGCGGGCGCACGGGTCGCACCCGTATCTCGACGCGACCCGCGGCGCGATCGCCGTCGCCCGTGGGCCGCTGGTCTATTGCGTCGAGCAACAAGATTCCACCGCACCGATCGACGACCTGCTGCTCTCACCGACCGCCGTATCCAAGGCGACCACCCGCCAGCAGGACGACCATCTCGTACTCGAGCTGACCGCCGGTGTCGCACCGTCGCCGCCCTCCGAGCTCTACCCCGTGATCACCGAACAGACCCCAGGATCCGCCATCGACGAGGTACCGGTGACGTTCGTGCCGTACTTCCTCTGGGGGAACCGTCAGGCCCTGGCCATGCGTGTGTGGCTGCGAACCGAAAGAGACGACTGATGAAGAGAACTTCCATGCTGGTGGGGCTCGTGGCATCGGCGGCGCTCGCGCTGACCGCGTGCGGCGGCGGCACATCCGGCGCGAACGGATCGAACGGCGCGAACGGTGCATCTGCCGGCCCCGGCGCCAAGGCCGCGCAGGGCGGCACGCTCCAGGTGCTCGCGAACGCGGCCTTCTCGCACCTCGACCCGGCCCGCGGTTTCGACGGCGGCGTCAACAACTTCTACCGGCTGATCTATCGCACGCTCACCACGCAGGGCGCCGCACCGGGTGCCGACGGCACCAAGATCGTGCCGGATCTCGCCACCGACACGGGCAAGCCGTCCGATGGCGGTAAGACCTGGACGTTCACGCTGAAGGACGGCCTGTTCTTCGAGACGGGTGCGCCGATCACGAGTGCCGACGTGAAGTGGGGTGTTTCGCGTGCCTGGGATCCGGAGATCGGCATCGGCTCGCCGTACGCGAAGCAGTTGATCGACGCGCCCGCGTCGTACCAAGGCCCCTACAAGTCGGGTGACCTGGCAACGATCGCGACTCCGGACGCGAAGACGATCGTGTTCCATCTGAAGAAGGCGTACGCGGACTTCGGCAGTGTGGTCGCGCAGAACACGTTCACGCCGGTGCCGAAGGGGCAGGGTGCGGGGAACGCGCTGGACAGCAAGCCGATCGCATCGGGACCGTACAAGGTCTCCGAGTACAAGCCGGGTGCGTCGCTCAAACTGGTCCGCAACGACAAGTGGGACAAGAAGACCGACGATGTGCGGACGGCGAACCCGGACGCGTTCCAGTGGACGTTCGGTCTCGACCCGGCGACGATCGACGAGCGGATGATCGCAGGGCAAGGCACCGACGCCGACGCGATCGCCGGCACGATCCAGGCCGCCACGGTGGCCCGGGTCCAGACCGCGCAGCTCAAGCAGCGCACGATGAGCGGTCTCGGCGGATGTACGACGTACATGGGGCTGAACTCGACGAAGAAGCCGCTCGACAACGTGAAGGTGCGGCAGGCAATCAATCTCGCCGTGAACAAGCAGACCGTCCGCGACGCGGTCGGTGGGTCGACGCTCGCCGAGATCGCCACGAGCATCCAGCCGCCGACCATCGCGGGCCGCGTGGACTACGACCCGTACCCGAGCCCGGACCACAAGGGTGACGTCGACGGCGCTCGCAAGCTGCTCACCGAGGCCGGCTTCGCCAACGGCTTCACGATGACGCTCGACACCCGCGCGCAACCGAAGATGCAGGCGATGGCGGTCGCGATCCAGCAGGCGCTCGAGCCGCTGAAGATCACCGTGAAGATCAACACGATCGACACCGCGACGTACTACGAGGTGATCGGTACGACGTCGCAGCAGCACGACGCGGCCATCACCGGCTGGTGCCCGGACTGGCCGTCCGGCGCGACCTTCCTGCCGCCGTTGTTCGACGGCCGCAACATCACGCCGAAGGGCAACAGCAACCTGTCGCAGCTGAACGACCCGGGTGTGAACGCGAAGATCGACGAGATCGCGAAGCTGACCGACGTCCAGGCGGCGAACAAGGCGTACGGCGAACTGGACAAGCAGATCATGGCGCTGGCGCCGGTCGTTCCGCTGCTCTACGAGAAGGTCCTGATGCTTGTCGGCAGCAACATTGGTGGCGCCTACCTGCACGACGGGTTCTCGGGCGGGATCGACCTCGTGTCGGTCGGGCTGAAAGACAGCGGCAAGTGAAGGAAAGAAAAAGCGGGTGGTTGGGGGAGAAGGAAAGAAGAAGAAGGTGGGGCGAGTGGTGACAACCAGCCCGGCGCTCGTCGAGGTCGAGGAGGTGGTGCCGTCGTCGGCGCCGCCTACCTCGGGCCGGCGGATTCTCACCAGGATCACGCGGGACAAGGGCGCGCTGGCCTGCCTGGTGTTCCTGGCGATCGTGGTTCTGATGGCGGTCGCCGCGCCGCTGATCACCAAGCTCAGCGGCTGGGGGCCTTACCAGTTCGACTCGGCCGCGATCAACTCCGACCTCGGCGGCGTACCGCACGGCTCGCTCGGCGGGATCAGCGGCTCGCACTGGTTCGGCGTCGAACCGCAGAACGGCCGTGATCTGTTCGCGCGGATCGTGTACGGCGCCCGCGTGTCGATCACGATCTCGCTCTCGGCGACCCTGCTGGCCGGGATCCTCGGTGTCGTGCTCGGTATGCTCGCCGGGTTCTACCGCGGCTGGGTCGACCAGGTGATCTCCCGGCTGATGGACTTCCTGATGGCGTTCCCGGCGCTGATCTTCATGATCGCGATCCTGTCGTCGCTGCCGTCCGGGAACCGGCCGGTGCTGCTGGTCGTGGTGATCAGCGCGTTCGGCTGGCCGTACCTGGCGCGAGTGATCCGCGGCCAGACCATGACGCTGGCGAACCGTGAGTTCGTCGAGGCGGCGCGGGCGTCCGGGGCCAAGGACTCCCAGGTGGTGTTCCGGGAGATCCTGCCGAACCTGCGCGGCTCGATCGTCGTGATGACGACGCTCGCGATCCCCGGCTACATCGGCACCGAGGCGGGCCTGTCCTTCCTCGGCGTCGGTGTCTCGCCGCCGACCGCGTCCTGGGGCCAGATGATCTCGAGCTCGGTGAGCTGGTACTCGGTGGACCCGATGTTCTTCGCGATCCCCGGCCTGTTCCTGTTCCTCACCGTCCTCTCGCTGACCGTCCTCGGCGACAAGATCCGCACCGTCATCGACCAAGGAGAAGCCGCATGATGCGCTATGTCCTCGGCCGGCTCGGGGGCGTCGTACTGATCCTGCTCGCCGTCTGTCTGTTCACGTATCTGATCTTCTTCAAGCTGTCGCCGGATCCCGCGGTGATGATCTGCGGCAAGACGTGTACGCCGGAACGCATCGACTCGATCCGTGACGTGCTCGGGCTCAACCAGCCGCTCCTCACGCAGTTCTGGGATTTCCTGAGTGGGATCTTCGCGGGCCGTGACTACGGCTCGGTGCACTGCTCGGCGCCGTGTCTCGGGTACAGCTTCCAGACCAACGAGTCGGTGTGGAGCATGATCACCGCACGGCTCCCGGTGAGCATCACGGTCGCGGTCGGTGCCGCAGTACTGTGGCTGCTCGTCGGCGTGATCGGTGGTCTGGTCAGCGCGGTCAAGCAGGGCACGTGGTGGGACCGGTCCGCCATGGGCCTCGCGCTCGGCG
The DNA here is from genome assembly GCF_053607525.1 of Kribbella sp. NPDC055110. Classification (NCBI taxonomy): domain Bacteria; kingdom Bacillati; phylum Actinomycetota; class Actinomycetes; order Propionibacteriales; family Kribbellaceae; genus Kribbella; species Kribbella sp. NPDC055110. The sequence goes on along the minus strand of NZ_JBSGTS010000026.1, from coordinate 16,929 downwards.
GTGTGAGCGTGCCGAACTACGTGCTCGCGCTGGTGCTGCAGTACGTGCTGGTCGTGAAGCTGCAGCTGCTGCCGTTCCCGTCGGCGGTGCCGTTCGCGGACAACCCGCTGCTGTGGTTCGAGTCGTACCTGATGCCGTGGGTCGTGCTCGCCGTCGGCTACGCCTGTCTGTACGCGCGGTTGACCCGGAGCAACGTCATCGACACGCTGGCGGAGAACTACTACCGGACCGCGCGGGCCAAGGGACTGAGCGGTGCGCTGATCATGCGCCGGCACGCGTTGCGGCCCGCGTTGACGCCGATCACCACGATCTTCGGGATGGACTTCGCCGGGCTGCTCGGCGGCGCGCTGATCACGGAAACCGTGTTCGGGCTGAACGGGATCGGCAAGATGGCCGCCGACTCGATCGCCAAGAACGACCAGCCGGTGATCATGGCGGTCACCCTGCTCGCCGCCTTCTTCGTTGTCATCGGCAACGTTGTGGTGGACCTGCTGTACACGGCCCTCGATCCGCGGGTGCGGGTGGTGTCGTCATGAGTGACGAACTGTTCGTCGTCGACAATTTGACTGTCACTTTGCCGACCAGCCGCGGGCCGGTCGACGTGGTGAAGAACGTGTCGTTCACGGTGGGCCGGGACGAGACGGTCGGGATCGTCGGCGAGTCCGGGTCGGGCAAGTCGATGACGGCCCTCGCCGTACTCGGGCTGCTTCCGCGCGGCGCCCGTACGTCGGGAAGCGTCCGACTGGACGGTACCGAGTTGCTAGGCCGCTCGGACCGCGACCTCAGATCCGTGCGTGGCAACGCGATCTCGATGGTGTTCCAGGACCCGCTGTCGTCGCTGAATCCCTACTACACCGTCGGATTGCAGATCTCCGAGATGTACCGGACGCACCGCGGCGGGTCGCGGAGCGCTGCTCGGAAGGTTGCGATCGAGGCGCTGGAGCGGGTGCACATCCCGGATGCGGCGCGCCGGGTCGACCACTACCCGCACCAGTTCTCCGGCGGCATGCGGCAACGGGTGATGATCGCGATGGCGCTGTGCTGCTCGCCGTCCTTGCTGATCGCGGACGAGCCGACGACCGCGCTCGACGTGACTGTTCAGGCGCAGATCCTGGAGCTGCTCGGTGAGCTGCAGGCGACGACCGGAACCGGGATGATGTTCATCACCCACGACCTCGCGGTGATCAGTTCGATCGCCCAGCGGGTGCTGGTGATGCAGTCGGGTGATCCGGTCGAGTACGGGACCGCGGAGCAGGTGTTCTCGGATCCCCGGCACGAGTACACGCGGATGCTGCTGGACGCCGTACCGCGGATCGATGACGAGGTTGCCCAAGGAAGAGACTCAGCATGACGTTGCTGGAAGTGAAGGGCGTGACGAAGGAGTTCGTCACCCGGGGCGAAGGGACGATGGCTCGCAGGTCGACGTTCACGGCCGTCGACGACGTGAGTTTCGAGGTCGAGCTCGGCGAGACGCTCGCGATCGTGGGGGAGTCGGGCAGTGGCAAGTCCACGACCGCGCGGATCGCGGCGCGGTTGCTCGAGCCGACGGCCGGTACGGTCGTGTTCGACGGGCAGGACGTGACTCGCGCGCGGGGCAAGGAGCTGGCGTCGTTCCGGAACGACGTGCAGGTGGTGTTCCAGGACCCGTTCTCGTCGCTCAACCCGCGGTACACGGTGGAGCGGATCATCACCGCGCCGCTGACGTACCAGGGGATCACACCTGCCAAAGGCCGGCGCGCGTTCACGCAGGAGCTGATGGAGCGGGTCGGTCTGAACCCGGACCACTGCCGGCGGTACCCGGCGCAGTTCTCCGGCGGGCAGGCGCAGCGGATCGGGATCGCCCGCGCGCTCGCGGTGAACCCGAAGCTGGTGATCTGCGACGAGGCGGTGTCGGCGCTCGACGTGTCGATCCAGGCGCAGGTGCTGGAGCTGTTGATGCGGCTGCAGCGGGAGAGCGGGTTCAGCTACGTGTTCATCGCGCACGATCTGGCCGTCGTACGGCAGATCTCGCAGCGCGTCGCCGTGATGAACCGGGGCAGAATCGTCGAGGTTGGGACAAGGGACCAGGTGTTCGGGGATCCTCAGGACGAGTACACGAAGACGCTGCTGGCCGCCGTACCGCGGATCAACCCGGAATGGGACGCCAGACGAAGGCAGGCTCGATGACCAGTTACACGATCCCAGGTATGCACGTCCGCGAGCACAGCGTGGAGGTGCCGCTGGACTGGGCGGATCCGGGCGAGTCGATCACCGTGTTCACGCGGGAGCTGATCGATCCGACGCGGAAGGACGAGGACCTGCCGTGCCTGCTGTTCCTGCAGGGCGGTCCCGGTGGGAAGGGGCCGCGGCCGACCGGGGTGTCGGGGTGGATCGAGCACGCGTTGAAGAAGTACCGGGTCGTGCTGATGGACCAGCGCGGGACGGGCCGGAGTACGCCGGTCAGTGGTCGGCGGATGGCGTCGATGACGGCCGAGGAAGGCGCCGATTACCTGGCCTGCTTCCGGGCGGACTCGATCGTCGCGGACGCGGAGCACCTGCGAAAAACCGTCTTCAAAGGCAATCGATGGTCGACCCTCGGCCAGAGCTACGGCGGTTTCCTCACGCTCACCTACTTGTCCAAGGCGCCTGACGCTTTGACCGCGTGCTACGTGACCGGTGGGCTCGCGTCGCTCGACCCGTCGGCGGCCGAGGTGTACCGGCGGACCTATCCGCGGGTGGCGGCCAAGAACCGCGAGTTCTACCGGCGGTACCCGCACAACGTGGAGCGGGTCGGCCGGATCGCGGACGGGCTGGCGGAGTCCGACGTACGGCTGCCGGACGGCGATCGGCTGACGGTACGGCGGTTGCAGTCACTCGGGATCGACTTCGGGATGAAACCCGGGTACGAGCGCATCCACTGGCTGATCGACGAGGCCTTCGACGGCGACGAACTGTCCGACGGCTTCCTGGGGCAGGTGCTGGCATCGTCGTCGTACCTCGACGGACCGCTGTTCGCGGCGCTGCAGGAGAGCATCTACGGATCCGGTGACGGCGCGACCGGATGGGCGGCCGAGGCGGAGCGGGCGCGGCACCCGGAGTTCGCCGAGGACGCGCGGCCGCTGCTGTTCACCGGCGAGATGATGTACCCCTGGATGTTCGAGGAGATCCGCGGGTTGCGGCCGTTCCAGGGCGCCGTCGAGGTGCTGGCACAGCGGCCGCGGTGGCCGGAGCTGTACGACCTCGAGCGGCTCGCCGCGAACGACGTACCGGTCGCCGCCGCGGTGTATTTCGACGACATGTACGTCGACTCCGGGCTGCAGCTGGACACCGCACACCGGGTCGGCAACGTGCAGGCGTGGGTGACCAACGAGTACGAGCACGACGGGCTGGGAACGCAGCGGGTCTTCGAGCGGCTGACCGAGCTGGTCGCGTCCGTCGGGGGTGGCATCCCGAATCACTGACGGCAAGTGCTTCACAATAGGCGGCGACCCAGGAGGTGAACCATGGCTGCCGATTCGATCGGGCCGCTGCCGAGCGTACGGCGGCTCGCGCAGCGCGAGAACCTGCGTGACAGCGTCGCCAACGCGCTGCGGGCGGCGGTGATCTCCGGCGAGCTGAAGCCAGGGGAGGTGTACTCGGCGCCGACGCTCGGCGCGCGGTTCGGGGTCTCCGCGACGCCGGTCCGCGAGGCGATGCTGGACCTGGTCCGCGAGGGCCTGGTGATCTCGCTGCGGAACAAGGGCTTCCGGGTCACCGACGTGTCCGACGATGACCTCGACAACCTGGCCGCGCTGCGGCAGCTGATCGAGCCGCCGACGATCCGGGACGTCGTACCCGTGATCCCGCCTGCCGATTACCCGCGGCTGCGGCGACTGGCGGAGGACATCGTGGTGGCCGCCCAGGCCGGCGACCTGATCGCGTACATCGAGGCCGACCGGGTCTTCCACGTCACGCTGCTCGCGTACTCCGGCAACCAGAAACTCGTCGACGTCGTCTCGGACCTACGCTCCCAGACACGCTTGCTCGGCCTCACCCCGCTGGTCGAAAGCGGCCGCCTGGTCCCGTCCGCCACCGAACACCACGACCTCCTGGACCTCATAGAAGCCGGCAACGCCGAAGGCGCCGAACAACTGATGCGGCAGCACATCGGCCACGTCCGAGGGCTGTGGGCCCGCTCTCAGAGCACCTGACGCTGAAGTGAGTCGGCGACGAATGTCTCGAACTCGGCCGGCGTCCAACCGGACTCGTCGACCAGCTCCTGGTAGACACCGGGCGCCGCAAGCGCACGGTAGACGGCCTGCGCCCGCTTGAGCGGCACCCGCAGCGCCCGCGGACATCGTCTACACGCTGGAGGATTCGGTCGTCGTCGGCGACCTGGTCTGGGCCCGCGGCCGCGCCCGGGGCACGGCGACCGGATCGTTCTTCGGGCCGCCGAGCAACGCCCCGATCGACATCGCGCTGTTCGAGCAGGCGCGCGTCGTGGACGGCCGGATCGTCGAACACTGGGGCTGCCCGGACCGCTTCGCGCTATTGGCCCAGACAGGAACCCTCGCACGGCTGTCCTGAGGGACAGCCACCCACACGTGCCGGCACCTCGGGCAGACGAAGGGTTATCCCTTCGCGTTGTGGGTTCTCTGTTGGTCTGGGAGGGGAGAACCCCCAACGCGAGGGGATATCCGGACGTGTGCCACTCAAGAACCGATCGCGGCTGTGCAGGATCAGGCGTGAGGCGCCGTCGCTCGGCGGTGGCGCCACGGGTTGGTGAGTGCCTGCAAACCACCCAGCTGTCTCGTCGGGTCCTGGCGCCGCCCCACCGGGGTGGGTTGGGGAGGATTTTGCGCCCGATTCGGCCCGAAATCCTCCCCAGATGGCTGTGACAGGTTGCGGACATCCAGAAGTCCAGCCGGTGGGGCGTTGGGACGCTGGCGGTATGGGTGACCTGCGGTGGGTCGGCGTGGTGGGTGCGGTGTTGGTGCTGGCGGGATGTGGGGGCGGCGGGTCAGGGACCTGGTCGGGCGCTGGGTCGACGCCAGCTAGCAGTACGTCGTCCAGCAGTACGTCGGACAGCAGTACGTCGGACAGCAGTACGTCGGACAGCGGTACGCCGACGCCCGTCGTCACGCCGACTCCGCCACCGGCCCCGAAGCCGACTCCGAAGCCGACGGTGAAGCCCAGGCCGGTGGTGCCGGAGGCGGACTGCACCGGGACGCTCAAGGACGGCAGGTTCGACTTCTCGGGCAACAACATCTTCATCTCCGACCAGGGCTTCACCTGCAACGGCGGGCAGATGGTCGGGTACGAGCGGCACAAGACCGCCGTCACGTTCTACGTCGGCAACAAGCACGTCACGCTCGGGCCGAAGAAGTCCGCGGCGATCGGCGGCTACCGGATCCGGGTCGGCATCGCGAACAGCAAACAGGCCGCGTTCACGATCGACCGGATCACGTCGACTTAAGCGCGGACGCCCAGCGCCTGCTTCGCAGTGGTGGCAGCTTCGGCGCCGTACGTGCTCGTGAGTCGGTCGAGGAAGGTCGGGTGGTCCAGGGTGTACTCCTGGGTGCCGACCGTCTCGAGCACCGTGGTCGCCAGTGTGCAGCCGAGGTGGGCGGCTGCTTCGTGGTCGAGGTCGGCGGCGCGGCCGGTGAGGTAGCCGGCGCGGAAGGCGTCGCCGCCGCCGGTCGGGTCGACCAGGTTCGGTGCGGGCACCGCCGGGACCTTCGCGAGGATCCCGCTGCCACCGGAAAGTCCACCAGCTTCGATCACGACGCCGTCGCCGCCGTGGGTCGTGATGCGTACGCCGACCCGCTGGAGGATCTCGTCGTGGCTCCAGCCGGTCTTCTGCACCATCAGCCCGGCCTCGTACTCGTTGCTGAACAGGTACGCCGCGCCGTCGACGAGCGTGCGGATGTCGGCGCCGTCCATGCGCGCCATCTGCTGCGACGGGTCGGCCGCGACCGCGATCCCGTGCTGCTTGGCCAGCCGGGTGTGCTTGAGCATCGCGTCCGGGTCGTCGGCGCCGATCAGCACCAGGTCGACACCGCCGGCGGCCTGATGGATCGCGCCCAGGTCGAGCTCGCGCGCCTCGGCCATCGCGCCGGTGTAGAACGAGGCGATCTGGTTCGCGTCGAGGTCCGTCGTACAGGTGAACCGCGCGGTGTGTACTCCTCCGCAGACGCGGACGTGCGAGATGTCGACGCCGGCCGCCGTCAGCGCCGCGCCGTACTCGGCGAAGTCGGCGCCCACCGAGCCGACGAGCAGCGACGGGAACCCGAGCTGGGCCATGCCGTAGCAGATGTTCGCGCCGACGCCGCCGCGGTGGACGACCAGCTCGTCGACCAGGAACGAGAGGGAGACCTTGTGCATCTGCTCCTCGAGGAACTGGTCCTTGAACCGGCCCGGGAACGTCATCAGGATGTCGGTCGCGATCGAGCCGGCGACGGCGATGCGCATACGGGGTGCTCCCTCGAGGTGGGGTGGGTGTCAGGCGAACGAACAACCCATAGAGACTACAGGCGACCGATCTAATACACGGAGGGGTGGATTTCCATGGGCCATCAGGTACCGGTGACCGAGGAACTGCACGATTACATGCTCGCTCACGGCATGCCGCTGGACGAGATCGCGACCGAGTTGCGCGCCGAGACCGAGAAGCTCGGCAACCCCGCGGGGATGCTGACCACCGCGGACCAGGCCGGTCTGCTGACCACGCTGACCCGCCTGATCGGCGCCCGCCGGGCCGTCGAGATCGGGACCTTCACCGGCTTCTCCGCGCTGGCGATCTCCCGCGGGCTGCCGGACGACGGCGAGCTGATCTGCCTGGACGTGAGCGACGAGTGGACCTCGATCGGCCGCAAGTACTGGGAGCGGGCCGGCGTCGCGGGCAAGATCGACCTGCGGATCGGTGACGCGCACGAGTCGGTGACGAAGCTCGACGGCGAGTTCGACCTGGCCTTCGTCGACGCCGACAAGGACTGGTACATCCGGTACTTCGAGGCGGTGCTGCCGCTGATCCGGCCGAACGGGCTGCTGCTGTTCGACAACACGCTGGCCGGCGGCCGGGTGGTGGACGCGGACGGTCCGGCGGACCGTAAGGAGTTCAACGCGCAGATCGCCAAGGACGAGCGCGTCGACGTGATCATGCTCGGCATCGGCGACGGGCTGACGCTGGTCCGGAAGAAGTGAGCGGCAAGCAATGAGCAAGAAGGCGGCGCCCCGGCTGGCCGTGACGGATCTGCAGCACAAGTACGGCGACCGTCCGGTGATCGAGGGCCTCACGTTCACGTTGCGGGCCGGCCAGGCGATCGCTCTGGTCGGGCCGAACGGCGCGGGCAAGACGACCGTGCTGAAGTGCATCGTCGGCGCGGCCGAACCGGCGGCCGGCAAGATCCTGCTCGACGGTCTGCCGATCGACGAGCGCGCCGAAGCGGTACGCCGGGACGTCGCCACCCTCCTCGACGACCTGGACTTCTTCCCGGACCTGACCGCGGCCGAGCATCTCGACCTGCTCGCCCGCGCGCACGGCAACTCGTCGCCGGAAGACCTGGTGGACACGACGCTGCACGACATCGGTCTCCTGTCGGCTGCCGACCAGTTGCCCGGCTCGCTGTCGTCCGGCCAGCGCCGCCGGCTCGCGCTGGCCACGGCGCTGGTTCGCCCGCGCAAGCTGATGGTCCTCGACGAGCCCGAGGCCCGCCTCGACACCGGCGGCGTCCAGTGGCTGTCCGACCGGCTCGTCCAGGAGAAGAAGTCGGGTACGGCGATCCTCTTCGCGAGCCACGACCCGGCTCTGGTCGAAACGGTCGCGGACTCCGTCGTCACCCTCACTCCGCTCCCATGAGCGCTGCTGACGAGCCGGTACGGTTCGATCCATCGGACTTCGGGGCGATCCCGTCGTCGCGTGCGTTGCGGCAGTGGATGCGTACGACGCGGCGGCAGCACGCGGACCGGTCGTTCTGGGAGATCTTCGAGGACGTGTACCTCGTCCTGTTCACCCTGGCGATGGTCGGCGCGACCGGCGGCAACGTCGTACGACACCTGAACTCGAACGCCTCCGGGTGTACGACGTCCACGTGCGGACAACTGACCGCCGCGATGCCGTGGATCGCCGTACCGTTGCTCCTGGCAACCGCAATCCGGGTGCTGCTCGCGGTCGGCCCGGTGTCGGCGTCGCGGGCAACTGGGTTCTGGTTGCTGGGTACGCCAGTGAACCGGTCGGCGTTGCTACGACCGGCCTTCCGCTTGGTGATCGCGGCGGTCGCCATTATCGGGGTGGTCGTCGGAGCGGTGACCTGGGCTCTCCTGGGGAGGTCTTTGTTCGACGTCTTCACGGCGGCGATGCTGATCGGGGGAGCGCTCGTGTGCGCTGCGGTCGCGTCGGTGTGGGCGCAACAGACCGCGCGTCGTTCCAAGTGGGCTTTGAGGGTTTCGGACGTGCTGCTGGTGGCCGCCGTGATCCCGGCGGTGCTCCTGGCCTTCGTCCCACGCGAGGACAGTTTCACCAACGAAATCATCCCGTCGACGTTCACCGGTCGAGAGCCCTCTCCGACGCTGCACCTCGGCGCGGTTCAGGAGGCAGACGCGCTGACATCCAGTCAGGGGTACCTGCTGTTTTTCTGCGCCGCGGCGGTAGTCGCGTGCGCTTTGCTGACCTTCCTCGCCTCGCGGACGCTTGATCGGCTGGGGCGGATCAGTGTGATTGCTGGGGGTGAGCTGCTGGCGGGGCTTGCGGGGGCGGCGAGCAGCCTTGATGTCAGCATGCTCGGAGACGTGATCGCCGGGCGGCACTGGCGGTTGAAGGGGCGGGTGCGCTCGCGCCGTGGTCGGGGTGCGGACGGGGCCGCGATCGTGCATCGCGAGTTCCATCGGATCCTGCGTTGGCCGCGGCGGATCGCGGTCGCGTTCGCGCTGCTCGTCGTCCCGTACGCGGTCCACGGCGCCGGCTTCCACGTCCTGGTACCGATCGCGGCCGCGATCGCCGGCTTCATCGCCGTACGGCCGATGCTCGACGGACTCCGCAGCGCCTGCCGCTCGACCGGCCTGGTGCGTGCGCTCGGCTGGGACCTCCGCGACCTGCGGGTGATGATGGCTGTCGTCCCCGGCCTGTTCACGATCGTCTGGGCGGCCTGCGCCTATCCCGCGATCGGCAGCGCGAGCTCCAGCTTCGCCGTGGCCGCCGCGATCATTTCCGGTACCGTCCGGCAGGCGTCCGCCCGGCCGCCGTCGTACGCCGGACCGCTTGTCACGTCCCCGATGGGCGCGATCCCGCCCGGCCTGTTCTCGCAGCCGGCCCGCGGGTTCGACCTCCTGGTCGTGTGCCTGGCCCCGGTCCTGTTCAACCTCAGTGGCCTCTGGGTCGTCGTCATCCCGAGCGTCGTGCTGATGCTGATGTTCTCGGTCCGCCCCAAAACCGCCTGACCGACTGGCTGAACTGGCTGACGGCTCAGCGGTTGTTGCGGGTTCTCGGTGCCAACAGGTACCTTGTGTCGCATGGTAGCGGAGAAGGTCTTCACCCAGCTGCGCCGCGGGACGCTGGAGTTCTGCGTGCTCGCGCTGTTGCAGGGACAGCCCCGTTACGGTTTCGAGTTGGTGAAGGCGCTGGGCGACGTCGACGGTCTGGTGACCACCGAGGGGACGATTTACCCACTGCTGGCCCGGCTACGACGGGAAGGCCTGGTGGAGACGAGCTGGCGCGAGTCCGAGTCCGGCCCACCGCGGCGGTACTACACATCGACGGCCGAGGGCAGCCAGGCGCTGGCTGCGTTCACCGCGGACTGGCAACGGTTCTGCGCCTCGGTCGACGCGATTCTTGAGAGTGGAAGACGGGGATGAACGTGGAAATGAACGATGGTCAACTGTCCGCGACCGCCGGACCGGCGCAGCCGGTCGCCGAGCCGCGCCTGCGCCCGTGGGACTGGGGCGCGCTGGCGCTGCTGGTGTTCGGGCCGTTCCTGCTGATGGTCGGCTGGCTGATCGGAGTCTGGTTCCTGTGGGCCTCGAACCGCTGGACCATCGTCTGGAAGATCATCGGCACGATCGCCTGGCCGGTCGGGTGGGCCGCGGCGGCCGGCGCCGAGTTCTTCGGGCCGCCGCTCTGGCTCAGCATGCTGATCGCGGGCGTCGTCGAGCTCGCCGCGTACGTCGCCCTCTTCAAGGAGGCGCGCGTCCCCAAGGAGACCGGCGCATGAACGTGCAGCAGGATGGCGATCGCCTCGTCGACGCCTACCTGAAGTACCTGACCAAGGCGGCGGAGCCGTTGCCCGAGTCCCGGCGTACCGACCTGTTGGCCGACGTCACGTCGCACATCGCGGAGGCCCGCGCGGCGGGCGCGACCTCGGAGGACGACGTACGGCGGATGCTGCAGCGGCTGGGCGATCCGGACGATCTGGTCGCGGCGTCCACGGACGGGCTGGTGCTGGTCGATCGGTACCGGCCGACGTTCCGCGGGCGGGAGGTCCTGGCGCTGACCCTGCTCGCGCTCGGTGGGTTCCTCGTGCTGGTCGGCTGGGTCGTCGGCGCCGTACTGCTGTGGACGTCGGACCGGTGGACCCGGGGCGAGAAGTGGCTGGGGACCCTCGTTTGGCCGTTCGGTTTCGTGTTCGTCTACTTCATCGTGACGTTGCAGACCGGCTTCACCTTGCCGGTCTGGCTCGGGATCCCGATCGCGATCCTGGTCGGCCTCGCGCCGCTGGTCGTGCTGGGCCTGCTGATCAAGAACGCCCGGCCGGGGCGCAGCACTCAGGCCTCGTAGACCAGCCATTTGGCTTTGATCTCCTGCGGGAGGTCGACGTCGTGCTGGTGTGCGAACAGGAGGAGTTGGCAGAGTACGTCGGCGAACTCCTGGTGGAACGTGGTGCGGATGTCGTCCGGCGTCGCGCCCTTGGATCGCGCGCGGCCGGTGTGCTGGAGGTAGGCCTGCGTGAGTTCGCCGACTTCCTCCTGGAGTTTCAGGAGGAACCAGTCGGGGTCGCGGTCGAAGCCCAGTCGCTCGCCGTACCCGACCGAGATCTTCTCCAACCGTGCTGTCAGCTCTACGAGATCCACCGGCACAGCCAACCAGGTCCCACCGACAAAGTGCGCGGCAGGACCTGGCCGGAGGGGCGATCTACTGAGCGGCCTCCGCGGCGGGTGCTTCGTCGGACGAAGGATCAGCTGCGGCGGCGGGGGCCTCGGGGAACGGCTCGAGGTCCGGGAGGCTGAGGTCCGGATCGGTGTTCGGGTCCGGGGCGGCCGGCTGCGCCGCGGCGGCACCGTCGACCTGCAGGCTCTTCGGGGCGGTCGCCCAGACCGCGGCGGCGGCGCGGGCGGCGTCGGCGGCGTCGGTCTGACGCTCGTAGTTCTTGATGTCGAGCGCGTACGCCTTCACTACCGCCGACAGGTCCTTGCGCAACTGCCGGTGGGTCCAGAGCGCGTAAGCCTGCGTCCGGGCCTCGATGAAGTTCTTCAGTTCCTGCATCTGGGCCGGGGTCATGTCGTCGTCCTCCGAGTGGCCGGGGGTGAATTCGCCGCGGGCGATCGCGGCGCGGGCGGGGTCTCCGGGGCAGTCGGTCGGCTCCGGGCGTACTGCGGAGTGCGGCCGGATCGCCGTACCGCGCGGGTAGATGCTGCGGAAGTCGGCGATCACCGCGCGGGTGGTCGCCTTCATCGCGGCCGACGGCTGCTCCCCGGTGACCAGGACCAGCAGAATCGCGCCGTACCGTTCGTTCACGTCGGTGTCGCCGTTGGCGCCGGACTGGGTCCGCAGGCCGCGCAGCGTCCAGGCCCGTCCGGCCTGGTCGACCGCGATCTGGTACGCGATGTCCGACCAGCCGCGGGTGTCCATGTGGTAGTCCTGCCAGCCACGCAACGCGGACGCGACGGCCGCCTTGGTGTGGATGACACTCGTCGATCCGGTTCCTGGCCAGTGGATGACCGCGCCTTCGACCCGCGACACGGTCAGGTTGCCCGGTCCGCCGTTCGGCGGGCGCGCGTTCCACGCGGACCTGGGCAGGTATACGACCATCAGTGCTCCTCACATGCCTCACAGCGCCACATACCCACCGTTGGCGCTCGGTAATCAACCGATCACACTCGGCATGCGTCCGTCAAGCGATGATCACATCCAATCAGGCCGAGGGTTCGACGTCAGGACAGCAACGGGAGGAGCTGGTCGCCGACGCGGACGATCTCCTCGCGGTACGGCGTGTCGGAGAGGATGAAGTGGGTGATGCCGAGATCGCGGTACTTGTTCAGGGACTTGGCGACGTCGTCGGGGGAGCCGACCAGCCAGGTGGTGCCGGCGCCGCCACCGCCGTACTTGCCGGGAGCGGTGTAGAGGTTGTCGTCGAGGATCTCGCCGCGTTCGGCCAGGTCGAGAAGGCGTTGCTGCCCGACCGCCTTGAACCAGCGCTTGTCCCGCGAGCCCTGCGTTTCGGCCATCTTCGCGACCTTCGCCTCGGCGTCGGCCCAGGCCTCATCGGTGGTGTCGCGGACGAGCGTGGTGATGCGCAGCCCGAATTCCAGCGGCGGATGCTCGCGACCGAGCTCGTTCTCCAGTTCGCGCAGTCGAGCGATCCGCGCGGCGACCCCGTCCAGCGGCTCACCCCAGAACAGTTGTACGTCGGCATCCGTCGCGGCGACCCGTTGCGCCGCATCCGATGCGCCGCCGAAGTACAGCCTGGGATGCGGCCGACCTTCCCGTACGACGGGACGTGTCGCGACCGTGGAGCCGGTGACGGAGAAGTACTCGCCGGCGTACGTCACGTCCTCCTCGGTCCACAAGCGCCGTACCAGTTGGAGAAACTCCTTGGTACGGGCGTAGCGCTGCGGCTGATCGCCCTCGCTGTCGCCGTAGGCCGCGAGGTTGTCCTGGCCGGAGACGATGTTGACCAGGAGCCGCCCGTCGGTGAGCTGGTCGAGCGTGCTCGCCGCGGACGCGAAGTGGGCGGGATGCCAGTACCCGGGCCGAATGGCGGCCAGCGGCTGGAACGTCGTGGTGCGCGCGGCCAGCGCGGTCGCGACCGTGAACGTGTCGGGCCGGCCCCACCCGGTGCCGAGCAGCGCGCCGGACCACCCGTGGTCCTCGGTGAGCCGGGCCAGCTCTGTCAGGCGCTCGATGCTGTTGTGTCCCTGGACGGTGTCGTCCCCGCGGTGACCGGGGTCGACCTGGTTCGGGATGTACCAGAGAAAGGTCATGGGAAGCAGATTAAGTCCACTCCTTTAATGCACTTTGGGGTGTCTCGCAGGCTGGTCGTCGTGCCGGTGCTGGCAAATCGGCGATCGGTGGGCGACGCTGACGGGATGGGCGAGCAGTTGACGGTCGAGGAACGGGCGGCGCGCGGGAAGGCCGAGCGTCAGAAGGTGCCGCGCGAGTCGCATGCCGAAGTCGGGTCGAGCGACACCCGGGATCCGGTCGCGCTGCTGCTGGCCCAGGCCGAGGGGCGAGTGCCGGAGCTGGTGCCGATTCGGCACGGGCGGATGCTGGTTTCGCCGTTCACCTTCTACCGCGGTGCCGCGCTGATCATGGCCGCCGACCTGGCGGAGGCGCCGGCGACCGGGCTCGCGGTGCAGTTGTCCGGCGATGCGCACCTGTCGAATTTCGGCGCCTACGCATCGCCCGAGCGACGGCTGGTGTTCGACATCAACGACTTCGACGAGACGCTGCCCGGGCCGTTCGAGTGGGACGTGAAGCGACTCGCGACCAGCTTCGTGGTGGCGGGGCGGGACAACGGATTCAGTTCGAAGCAGTGCCGGGAGGTCGCGTCGACCGCCGTACGGAGTTATCGCGAGGCGATGCGCGAGTTCGCGGGGCAGACGATTCTTTCGGTCTGGTACGCGCGGATGGATATCGAGGATTTCGTCACGCGGTACAGGGCGACGCTGTCGTCGGGGAAGCGGAAGCGGAAGGTTTTCGAGGCGGCCGAGGGGAAGCTCGCGAAGGCGTACACCCGCAACAGCCTGCAGGCGATCGGGAAGCTCACGACTGCCGCCGGCGACGGGCGCCGGATCGTGTCGGACCCGCCGCTCGTCGTACCTGTGAGGGAGCTCGTCGACGGGGCAGGGGTGCTCGGGCAGTTGCAGGACCTGGTCGCCCGGTATCGCGAGACGTTGCAGCCGGATCGACGGCACCTGCTCGACCACTTCCGGCTCACCGACGTCGCACACAAGGTGGTCGGTGTCGGCAGCGTCGGGACGCGCGCGTGGATCATCCTCATGGAGTCGACGGTGGCCGACGAAGCGCTGCTCCTGCAGGCGAAACAGGCGGGTCCGTCGGTGTTGTCGTCGTACGTCGATCCGTCGGAGTACCCGAACGAAGGGGAGCGTGTCGTCACCGGGCAACGCCTGATGCAGGCCGCGAGCGACATCTTCCTCGGCTGGATGCGCGCCGACACCGCCGACGGTGAACAGGACTACTACGTCCGCCAGTTGCGCGACTGGAAGCTCTCCGCCGATATCGAGAACCTGAACCCCGAGGCCATGACGCTCTACGGCCGCCTCTGCGGCTGGACCCTCGCCCGGGCCCACGCCCGCTCCGGCGACCGCTTCGCCCTGGCCGCCTACCTCGGCAAGTCCGACCGCTTCGACAACGCCGTGACAACGTTCGCCACCACGTACGCCGACCGGAACAGCCACGACCACACCACCTTCGCCGAAGCGGTGAACGCCGGCCGGGTAGCAGCCACCACCGGAGTCTGAACAAAGCCGGTAGCAGGGCATTGACATCGTTGTCGGGCGCGACGACGATACATTCTCGAAACGTTTCCAGACCTCGGTGAGCCGAGCCGCCACGAAGCATCTCGAGGAGATCGCGTGAATCGTCGTGTCCAGATTCTGAAGGTCCTGACAGCCGGGGCGATCCTGCTCGCCGCGGCCCTCGTGCCACAACCCGCCGGCGCCACCGATGGGTCCGGCGGTGCGACGGCAACCGCGCGGGCGCGCGTCGCAGCCGACGTACTGATGGGCTCGTACGAGCCGAACAAGGCCTGGTTCCCGTCCAGCTGGTGGAACTCAGCGGTCGCGTTGCAGACCATCGGCGACTACATGCAGCGCACCGGCGACCGGCGCTATCTCGGGCAGCTGGACAACACGTTCGAGAAGGACAAGCGCGTGTTCCCGGCCGGGTACCTGTCCGGCGACCCGCTGCTCGGCAACTTCACCAGCCGCGCTATCGACGACTCCGAGTGGTGGGGCCTGACCTGGATCCAGGCGTACGACTTGACCAAGAACCGCAAGTACCTGGACATGGCGGTCACGATCGCGGAGTACGTCGAGGGCTACTGGGACCCGAGCTCGTGCGGCGGGGGAGTGTGGTGGAACGGCGAACGCACCTACAAGAACGCCGTCACCAACGGGCTCTGGATCCGCCTGACCGCCGAACTGCACAACCGCCTGCCGCACGACAAGCGCTGGCTCGGCCGTGCGCAGGAAGGCTGGAACTGGTTCACCGGCAGCGGCATGATCAACTCCGCCGGCCTCGTCAACGACGGCCTGAAGAGCAACTGCGAGAGCAACGGCGACACGGTCTGGAGCTACAACCAGGGCCTCGCGATCGGCGCCGGCCTCGAGCTGTGGCGCGCGACCCGCGACCCGAAACTGCTGACCACGGTACGGCGGCTGGCGGACGCCGCGATCGCCCCGGGCGGACTCGTCACCGACGGCGTACTGACGGAGGCCTGCGATGCGCCGGGCCGCACGTGTGACGACAACGGCAAGCAGTTCAAGGGCATCTTCCTGCGCTACTGGACCGATCTCGCCGACACCACGCACGACCGTCGCTACACCGACTTCGTCGCGCAGCAGGCCGCCACGATCTGGGACAACAACCACGACGCGGCCGACCGGCTCGGAGAGCGGTGGTCCGGCGCGACGCCGAACGTCTTCGACTGGCGAACCCAGGCCAGCGCGTTGAGCGCCCTGATCGCCGCCGTACCGCTGACGCCGCCGGTGCGATCGTTGTCCGCGACAACCGATCCGGCCCTGCCCGTGGTGATGCCCGCGACCGGTTCTGCGACTCATTTGAAGGTGAAGGTCGACGTACAGGCCACTGGTCCGGTCGGTGATCTCATCACGGCGAATGTCCAAGCGGCCGCCCCGTCAGGCTGGACGGTCACCCCTGCGAAGGCGACCGTGACGTTGAGAACACGCGGCAACGCCGTACCGGTGCAGGCGTCCGTCGACCTCGACGTGACGATTCCCGCGGGTACGCCGGACGGCCTGCATTCGGTGACCGCGTCCGCGACGTCCGGATCGCAGCTGTCGTTCACGACCCGGTCCGACATCCTCATCGCGCACACAGCCGACTTCGACACCGGTACGGCGGCCGAAACCCCGTGGCTGTACGACGCGGACGGGTCGCAGAGCAACGGCGTACAGAACCGGTTCGCCGACGGGCGCTCGTACTTCGTCTACCGCTTCCCGTTCCCGTCCGACACCACGTCGGCGTCCGCGACGCTGACGATCGACAACGAGTTCGTCGTACAGGTCAGTGGCGACGGGCAGAACTGGACGACGGTCGCGACCGAGACGAACCCGTACCACGACGGCGAGAACAAGGCGGCCCGGACGTTCGACCTGACGCCCTACCTCGGCGCCGACAAGGCCGGCTACGTCCGCGTGTCCGACTCGTTCCCCGACGACGGCTGGGGCGGCCGCGTCTACCACGTCAGCGCCATCTACAGCTGAGCGTTCTCTAGCGTCCTGAGTCGGAAGTTCGCGCCATAAGTTCGGCGGGGTTCGACGCACGCCCAGGAATTCACGGCACTCGGGCCTCCCCAAACCGGTGTGGGGAGCCGTACCCACCCGAATCAGCCTGCAACACTCCCCAAACCACCGGAAGCGGCCGCAGGCTCCATCTTTGAGAAGCCACCGACCATCATCGAGCCGCGAGAATGGTCGGTGGGTTCTCAAAGATGCGATCCGCGGGTCGATCCGCTCCGAATGGGGAGTGTTACAGGCTGGTTCGGGTGGGTCTTGCTC
>NZ_JBSGTS010000025.1:0-115715 GCF_053607525.1 Kribbella sp. NPDC055110 | reverse complement strand
ATCGCCCTGGCCATGCTCACCCTCGGCGGCTACCGCCCACCCCTCCCCGGCCGAAACTGACCCACGGATCAGTCAGAAGAGCCGGATATCCGTTCCTCTGCCGGACGGGTGGCTGGGTGATCGGGTTGGTGGCGGGACGGCTGCTCGCGGCGGGGTGGTGTGCACGCTCGACAGGTAGTGCACCGGTGAGACGGTGTACGCACGGGCGCGTTCACGCTCAGGTGCACTACCCGGCCACCGGACACGTCCTGTCGAGCGTGCACATCACACGAGGCCCGGCACCGCCCTGGAACCCGTCGACCACCCACATCAGTCACAAGAGCCCGGATAACCCGTGGTCTGCCACCTCCATCGCCGGGGCAGTGGACGTATACGTACTGTCGAGCTGCTGGAGGGACCGGCTTCGCGAGCCTTGGCTGAGGATCACCAGCCCGGCGGTTTGCGTGGCGGGAGATGTGACGAGGCCTTCGATGGTCCGGAGCGCCGCACCTGTTCGGCGGGTCTGGCAGGAGACCTGGCGTTCTCTCCGCGGCCATCGAAGGCCTCGTGCTCAAGAGGTTAGCAGCAGGTGGGACGAGTCCAGGATGGAAACATGGTGACGGGGGTGGCGTGGTGGTTCGTAGGATTGCGGCGTGATTATTGAGTGTGGTGGCGGGCCTGGTGGACCTACTAGTTCGCGGGCGGGGTTCGCGGGTGTGGACGGGACGCGGTACTCGGGGACGAGCGGTGGGCGGCAGGAGGTTGGGCTGCCTGGTGGGGGTTGGGTGGTCTCGGCGGGGGATCGGTTGGGGTACAAGGTTTATCCGGAGCTCGATGCGGGGCTGACCTACGCGGCGACGTACGTGGCGGTCGAGGTGGTGTTTGCGGACGGGACGCGGTTGGACGGGGCGCGGGATCAGTACGGGAAGGCTGGTGACGCCGCGGGGCAGGGGGCTGCGAAGATCCTGTACGCCGACCAGTGGAACGACGTACAGGTCGATCTGACCGCGGCCGCGGGGAAGACGATCGCGCAGGTCGTGCTTGTCGTGGATGCGCCCGAGGCGGGGCACGAGTTCGCGGGCTGGATCGACGACGTCGAGATCGGCCCGGCGCCGGTGGAGCCGGATGGGTCGGACCTGACGGCGTACGTCGATACGCGCCGTGGGACGAACGCCAGCCACGACTTCTCCCGCGGTAACACGCTCCCGATCACCGCGTGGCCGAACGGGTTCAACTTCCTCACGCCGGTCACGAACGCGTCGACGTACCGCTGGCCGTACGAATACCATCGCGCCAACAACGCGGACAATCGCCCCGAGTTGCAGGGCCTGACGTTCTCGCACCAGCCGAGCCCGTGGATGGGCGACCGCGATCAGCTGACGATCATGCCGGTCGCCGCCGCGGAGCCGCTGGGCGATGCCGCCGAGCGGGCGGCCGCGTTCAGCCACGACGACGAGACCGCCCGCCCCGACCTGTACGCGGTCGACCTCGCGAACGGGATCCGCGCGGAGCTCACCCCGACCGACCACGGCGCGATCTTCCGCTTCACGTTTCCGGAGGACGCACCAGGACGGCACCTGATCTTCGACACGATCGACGAGAACGGCGCCTTCGAGTACGACGGGAACGCGGTCACCGGCTGGGTCGAGAACGGCGCCGAAACCGGTCGCACCCGGATGTTCTGCTACGGAACATTCTCCTCCCCGCCAACCGTCTTCGGGGCCGCGCGGGGTGGTCGCGAGAACGCGCGCGCCGCGAGCTTCGACGTACCTGAGGTGACGTTGCGGATCGCGACGTCCTTCATCGGTGTCGACCAGGCCAGGCGCAATGTAGAGCTCGAGCTCGAGGGGCGGTCGTTCGAGGAGGTCCAGGCCGCCGCCAACGCGGTGTGGAACGAGCGCCTGCAGGTCATCCGGCCGGAGGGCGCGACGCCGCCGCAGCTGCGGACCGTGTACGGGAACCTGTACCGGCTCAACCTCTACCCGAACTCACACTTCGAGAATGCGGGTACGCCGGACGCACCGGAGTACCGCTACGCCAGCCCGGTGCTGCCCACATCAGGTGCCCCGACCGCGCGCGAGACGAACGCGGTCGTGAAGAGCGGGAAGATGTACGTGAACAGCGGTTTCTGGGACACGTACCGGACCGCGTGGCCGGCGTACGCGTTCTTCTACCCGGCGCTGACTGCGGAGCTCGTCGACGGGTTCGTGCAGCAGTACCGCGACGGCGGCTGGATCGCGCGCTGGTCCTCGCCCGGGTACGCGGACTGTATGACCGGGACGAGCTCCGACGTGTCGTTCGCGGACGCGTACCTCAAGGGCGTGACGTTGCCCGACCCGTTGGCGACGTACGACGCGGGGCTGCGGAACGCGACTGTCGCACCGGAGGCGACCGAGGTCGGGCGGAAGGGGGTCGAGACCGGATTCTTCGCCGGATACGTGAGCAGGGACACCGAGGAGAGCGTGTCGTGGTCGCTCGAGGCGTACCTGAACGACTTCGCGCTGGCCTCCATGGCTACCAACCTGGCCGATGCATTCCCCGAGCGGCGCGCGCAACTGCTGGAAGAAGCGGAGTACCTGCGGCGCAGGTCGCTCAACTACGTTCTGCTGTTCGACAACGACATCAACTTCTTCCAGGGACGTCGGCCGGACGGTGCCTTCGCGAAGACGCCCGCCGACTTCGATCCCGAGGAGTGGGGCGGCGACTTCACCGAAACCGACGGGTGGAACTTCGCGTTCCACGTCGCGCACGACCCGCGCGGCCTGGCCAACCTGTACGGCGGACCAAGCGGTCTCGAGGCGAAGCTCGACGCGTTCTTCGCGACCCCCGAACTCGCGATGAAGAAGGGCACGTACTCGATCGTCATCCACGAGATGCGCGAGGCGCAGGCCGTCCGGATGGGCCAGTTCGGCTTCTCGAACCAGCCGGCCCACCACATCGCCTGGATGTACAACTATGCCGGTACGCCGGCCAAGACCCAGGCGATCGTCCGCGAGGTCCTCGACCGGCTGTACGTCGGTGAGCAGATCGGGCAGGGGTACCCGGGCGACGAGGACAACGGCGAGATGTCCGCGTGGTACCTGTTCGCGGCGCTCGGTCTCTACCCGCTCCGGGTCGGCGCCCCCGAGTACGCGATCGGCTCGCCGCTCTTCTCGCGCGTACTCGTCTCCCCGCTGGGCGGCCGTCCGCTCACGATCACCGCGACCAACCCCGAACACCCTTATGTACAAGATCTCCAGGTCGACGGCAAACAGTTGTCCGTAGCATCAATCACCCACGCGAACCTGACCGCTGCCGGCCAACTCCACTTCACCCTGGGCGCCGAACCGTCCGACTGGGCGACCCTGGAACTCCCACCCGCGCTCACGACCGGCGACGCCGTACCCACGCCCCTCGTCGACCTGATCCCCGTCGACGCCGGCAATCCCCTCTTCGACGACACCTCGGCCACCGAAACCACCGTCGACCGGGTCACCACGTGGTCCCTCCCCGCCCCCGCGACCCCCACCATCTACACCCTGACGTCAGGCGCCGAGGCGGCTCCCACCACCTGGCAACTAGAAGCCTCCACCGACGGCACCACGTGGACCCTCATCGACGAACGCACCAACCAAACCTTCCCCTGGCCCCGCCAAACCCGCCCCTTCAAAATCAGTTCCCCAGCCAACTACCAGCACTACCGCCTGACGTTCCCCACCCGCACCCCCCTCGCCCAGGTTGAACTCCTCCACTAACGCCGCGCTCCGTCGAGTCGTGGATCTTGGCTGATTTCGCGAGCCAAAATCCACGACTCGCGATCCGCGTCCACAACCAATCGCCACGACTCGGCGGAGTGGGGTCTTTTACTTCTTGGGGGCTGAGGTGGCTCGGATGTGGAGTTCGGTGCGGAGGGTGACGGTGGAGGGTGGGCGGCCGGGGGAGGCGGTGCGGTCTTTGAGGAGGAGGCCGGCGGTGCGGCCGAGTTCGTAGGTCGGCTGGGCGACGGTTGTCAGGCTGGGTACGACGAGGTCGGCCCAGGGGATGTCGTCGAAGCCGACGATCGCGATGTCGTCGGGCGCGCGCAGGCCCTTCTTCGCGAGGCATTCCAGCGCGCCGACGGTCATCAGGTTGTTGGTGGCGAACAGCGCCTCGGGCGGATCGGGTAGTTCGAGCAGGCTTTCCATCGCGGCGTACCCGCCGGCCTCGCGGAAGTCGGCGTGCCGGACTAGGTCCTTGTCGTACCGGATCCCGCCGGCCCGGAGCGCGGACCGGTACCCGGCCAGCCGGTCCATCGCCGTCGACACCTTGCGCGGCCCGGTGATGCAGGCGATCCGCTGGTACCCGCCGTCAATCAGGTGTTTGACGCCCTCGAACGCACCGTGCTCGTTGTCCACCAGCACGGTATCGGCCTCGACCCCCTCGACGCGACGGTCGATCATCACAAGCGGGATCTTCGCGTTCGCCAGCAGGTGGACGCCCTCGGCCGTCGACGTCGGGGAGATCACGACGCCGGCCATCTGGTCGGTCAGGACCGCCGACGCGTACGCCGCTTCCTTCGCGGAATCCTCGTCGGAGTTGCAGAGTACGACGTGGTACCCCTCGGTCTGCGCCACGTCCTCGAGCCCGCGGACGAGCGAGGTGAAGAACGGGTTCTCGATGTCCGAGATGACAACCGCCCAGAGGTTCGTCGAGGACTTGCGCAGGTTCCGCGCGACCCCGTTCGGACGGTACCCGAGCTCCGCGACCGCGGCCCGGACCTTCTCGGACAGCTCGGGATCCACGTTCCGCCGGCCGCTCAGCACGCGTGACACCGTCGCCGGTGAAACCCCCGACCTACGCGCGACGTCGTAGATCGTCGTCATACCCGCTCCCCGCTGGAGATCCGATGGTCGTCTGGATCGCACTCTAACTCCGATCCCGCCCAAAGGATCTCATGAGGCAGCAGACTCCAGGAGGGCGACGGCGGTGGCGCGGCCCGGGGCCGAGTCGGCCGCCCCGTGCACTGTGGTCGAGAGGGCACCCGCCGCGTTCGCCAGCCGTACGGCGTCCACCAGGTCGGCCCCGTCCGCGAGCGACGCGGCCAGCGAACCGCAGAACGCGTCGCCGGCGCCGACCGTGTCGACGGTGTCGACCTCGTGCGCGCTGATCCGCTCCTCGAACCCGCCGACCCGGTCCAGGACATAGGCACCGCGAGCCCCGAGCGTCACCACACAGGCCCGCAGGTCCCAGTCCTCGGCGAGTTTGCGCGCGATCATCGGCACCTGCGACTCGTCGTCGCAGTTCAGCCCGGTCAGCGCCGCGGCCTCCACCTCGTTCGGCACCAGAATGTCGACGTACGACGCCAACGTCGGGTCAACCGGCCCGACCGGGGCCGGTGTGAGGATCGTGGTGACGCCCGCGGCCGAGGCGAGCCGGAGGGCGGTGTGGCTCGCCTCGACCGGGAGCTCGAGCTGCACACTCAGCACCTTGCTCGCGGTCAGTACGTCGGTCGCGCCCTCGACGTCCAGCGCGGTGATCGCCGCGTTCGCGCGGGACACGATGATGATCGAGTTCCCGCCGTCCGGTAGCACCAGCGGCAGCCCCACCCCGGTGCCCAGCGACGGATGCCGCACCACCCAGGACGTCTCGACCCCGTTCGCGGACAGCAGTTCCAGGAACTCCTCGCCGTACCGGTCCTCGCCGATCGTCCCGACGATCGCCGTCCGCGCGCCCATCCGGGCGGCCGCGATCGCCTGGTTCACGCCCTTGCCGCCGAGGAACTCCGCGAATCCGGTGCCGTGCAACGTTTCACCCGGCAACGGCCGCCGCTCCGCCGACGCGACCAGGTCCTTCATGAACGACCCGAGCACACAGACATCATTCATGCCTGGTCCTCCGAGAGACGCTTGCCCAGGGCACCGGACGGATGGAACTGCGCGAAGTCGTGATGACTGAACTCCCGCAGTACGACGAGGGCGCACGCCAGCGCGTCGCCCATCGCGAGTGAGGCGGTCGTCGACGCGGTCGGCGCCAGGTTCAACGGATCCGCCTCGCGGAGCACCATCGTGTCCAGCGTGTACCTCGCCAACCGCGCCAGCGTCGACTCCTCGCGGCCGGTCATCGCGATCACCGGGATCTGGCGGTCCCGCAACATCCGGGCGAACTCGCACACCTCGGCCGTCTCCCCGGATGCAGACAAGGCGAGAACGAGATCGCGGGTCGTCACCGCTCCGGAGTCCCCGTGCAACGCGTCGCCGGAGTGGATGAAAGTGGCCGGAGTACCTGTGCTCGCGAGCGTTGCGGCGATCTTCCGTCCGACCAGGCCGGACTTGCCGAGGCCGGTCACCACCAGGTGGCCTTCGCATCGGGCGACGGCGATCAGCACCTCCAGGAAGACCCCGTCCAGGCGGTCGGCGAGTGCCGACACGGCCGCGGCCTCGGTCTCGATGGCGTCCCGCGCCGCTTGCAGTCCCCGTGCCACCAGGTCCCTGGACAGCTCGTCGGCCGTGCGGTGGGCGGCCGCACGGTTCGGCACAACTGGCATCCCAGCGCCTCTCATCTCAGAAATCGATTTCCGCAGATTAGGCAGCGGGGTCGAGTGGTGTCAACGTCTGCGCCCAGGTCGAAACCCTTGTGTACACGCGGAAATCCCCGGAGTGGATCACATCGTCACCCCGTCGGCCCTTGACCGGCCAGGCCGCCGATCGTAGATTGCGAGAAATCGATTGCCCCTCGAAGCCCACGGCTCGGCCGTTCGAGAGACCCCTGGAGCACCTGATGGCCGCAACACCCTCCCCTGCCCTCAGCCGCCGGTCCGTCCTGCGCGGCGGACTGGGCGCGTTCGCCGCGTCCGCTGCCGGCGTACCGCTGCTGTCCGCCTGCGGTGGCGACGAATCCGGCGGCAACGCCAAGGAGATGTCGTTCTGGAACTTCTACGGACCGTCCGACGACCAAGGCCCGCAGAGCAAGTGGTTCGTCGACACCGCCGCGGAGTGGAACAAGAACAACGACGTCAAGGTGAAGCTGCGCTACATCCCGGGCAAGGACTACCTGAGCGGGACCACGCTGCAGACCGCGTTCCAGTCGGGGCAAGGTCCGGACATCTTCCTGATCAGCCCCGGCGACTTCCTCCGCTACTACAACGGCGGCGTACTGCAGGACCTCGGATCCGCACTGCCGGACGAGTCCAAGAAGGACTATCTGCCCGGTCTGCTCGAGGCGCGCAGCGTCGACGGCAAGGTGTACGGCCTGCCGATGGAGATCGAGCCGCTCGCGATGTACTACAGCGAAACCGCGTTCGAGAAGGCCGGCCTGTCCGAGGCCGATCTGCCCAAGACCTGGGACCAGACCCTCGCCGTCGCGCAGAAGCTCACCAACAAGAAGCAGTACGGCGTGATGTTCGAAACGGCTCCCGGCTACTACCAGAACTTCACCTGGTACCCGTTCCTGTGGCAGGGCGACGGCAGCGCGATCAAGGACGGCAAGTCCGCGTTCGACTCGCCGGCCGCCGTACAGGCACTGAAGTTCTGGGGTGACACGATCAAGAACAAGGTCGCTCCGCGCAAGGCCCTCGGCGACGGCGGCGGGGACGTGCTGTCGAACCTCGGGACCGGCGCGGCCGCGATGCAGCAGAGCGGTATCTGGGCGGTCTCCGATCTGCGCACCAAGGCGAAGAGCTTCAAGTACGGCATCATTCCGCTGCCGACGCCGGACGGCGGCCAGGCGGCCACCGACCTCGGCGGCTGGGCGTTCGTCGCGAACTCCAAGGGCAAGAACCCCGAGGCCGCGGCCAAGTTCATCGCCTGGGCGCTCGGCTCCACCGACGCGGCCGGGGTCGAGCGGCAGCGACAGTGGAACACCGTGGTGAAGACCAACGTGCCGCCGCGCAAGTCGGTGCAGCAGGCCGCGGACGCGAAGGGCGCGTTCAACGAAGGCGCCTTGAAGAAGTTCGTCAGCGAGATCGCGCCGACCGGCAAGCCGGAGCCGCGGTTCCCACCGGAGGTGTACCAGCCGATCGCGGACGCGATCCAGGCCTGCCAGCTGAACGCGGCCGATCCGGCCAAGGCGGCGGCCGACGCGGCCGAGAAGATCGACACGTTCCTGAAGACCTACCAGGGCGCGCCGATCAGCTGATGGTGACGACAACAGCTCCGCCGTCCGAGCCTCTGGTGAGGGCCCGGCCGCGCAAGACCGGCATGACGAGGAAACGGCGCGAGGCGTTGGCGGCGTATGCCTTCCTCGCGCCGGACACCCTCGGCCTGCTGATCTTCGTCGCGATCCCGATGGTGCTCGCCTTCGGGGTCGCGTTCTTCAAGGTCGACGGCTTCGGCAACTACCGGTACGTCGGTCTGGGCAACTACAAGCTGATGGCGGGCGACGACCAGTTGTGGGCGTCGCTGAAGGTCACCGCGACGTACGTCGTGACTTTCGTGCCGATCGCTTTCGTCGTGAGTTTCGCGCTGGCGATGCTGGTCCGCAACCACTTCAAGGGCATCGGCTGGGTCCGGTCGGCGTTCTTCCTGCCGAACGTGGTCAGCCTCGTCGTGGTCGGCCTGATCTGGCAGTTCCTGCTCGTGGACAAGCGAGGCGCGCTCTCCAAGATGCTCGCGCCGCTGGGGCTCGGCGACGTGTCGTTCCTCGGTACGCCGTCGCTTGCCTTAGGCACCTATGTGGTCATCAGTGTCTGGTTCCTGATGGGGTATCAGATGCTGGTCTTCCTGGCCGGTCTGAAGGACGTGCCGAAGGAGCTCGAGGACGCCGCGGCCATCGACGGTGCGGGCCCTTGGCAACGGTTCCGGTACGTGATCTGGCCGCTGCTCCGGCCGACCAGCTTCTTCGTCGTGGTGAACTCGACGATCGGCGCGGTCACCGGTCTGCAGGCGTTCGACCTGGTCTTCGTGCTCACCAAAGGCGGCCCGGCCCGCGCGACCAGCACGGTCGTGCTCTACATCTACGAGCAGGCCTTCACCTTCAACAACATGGGGTACGCCGCCGCGCTGACCACTGTGGTCGTGGCGATCCTCGTGGTGTGCACGGGCGTGATGTTCGCCTTCACCCGCGGAGGTCGCTTCGATGAAGATTAGGTTCTTCCCGATCTTGGCCCACCTTCTCGCGCTGATCGCGGTCGCGCCGCTGTTGTGGATCGTGATCAGTGCGTTGAAGCCGCCCGAGGACGTGTTCAACTTCGGGTGGCCGTCGACGTGGACGTTGGACAACCTGCAGTACGTGCTGCTGAAGATCCCGATGCCGCGGTTCATGCTGAACTCGGCGATCGTGTCGGTGACGGTCACCGTGATCGCACTGTTCTTCCACTCGATGGCGGCGTACGCGCTGGCCAGGCTGCGGTTCCCGGGGCGCGGGATCATCTTCTCCGGCATCATGTCGACGCTGCTCGTATCGCTGCCGGTGATACTAGTTCCACTGTTTCTAGTGGCAAAGCAACTAGGTCTGCTGGACAGTTACGCCGGTCTGATCGTGCCGAGCATCTTCCACGCGTTCGGGATCTTCCTGCTCCGTCAGTACTACCTGAACATCCCGCGGGAGCTGGAGGAAGCGGCCGACCTCGACGGCTGCGGGTACTGGCGGCGGTACTGGAGCGTCATCCTGCCGCTCAGCCGGCCGGTGCTCGCGTCGTTGTCGGTGCTGTTCTTCCTGGCCAACTGGAACGCGTTCCTGTGGCCGCTGACCATCACCCGGAACCCGGACCTGCGCGTGATCCAGCTCGGCGTGTCCGGCATGCAGGGGCAGTACGCCTCAGCCTGGAACCTCATCCTCGCGGCCGCCGTGATCGCGGCCGTTCCGACCGTCGTGGTGTTCGTCGCGGGCCAGCGCCGGCTGGTCGACGCGATGAAGACGACCGGCCTCAAGTGAAGGAACTGCCATGAAACGTGGGGCTTTGCTTGCTCTCTTGCCGCTGGTCTTCGGAACGGCGACGCTGCTCACCCAATCGTCCGCCACCCCGCCGGCCGTCTCGACGACCGCGATCGGCACCGCCCAGGTGGAGTCGAAGGGCACGCCCAGCAAGAGTGACGGCGATCTGTGGCCGTCGTGCTGGGCCGGCAACGACAAGCTGTACGCCGCGAACGGTGACGGCAAGGGATTCAGCGTCGACGGCGACTTCGCCGACATCGCGGTCAGCGAGATCACCGGTACGCCGGGAAACTTGTCCGGGGCAACGATCTCACGCGGGGACCAGGTCGGGTCCGTCTGGAGCGGTCCCGGGTACAACCGGAAGCCGACCGGGATGGTGTGCGTCGGGGACACGCTGTACGTCGCCGTACAGGACCTCGCGCTCGACTTCAACGACGTACCGGCGGCGACGATCCTGAAGTCGACCGACCACGGGCGGACCTGGACGCGGGACAAGTCGAAGCCGATGTTCGCGGACCATGTCTTCACGACGATCTGGTTCGCGGACTATGGCAAGGGTGGTGCCGCGGCGCCCGACGGTTATGTGTACGCCTACGGGCTGGACGGGAACTGGCGGGACTCGTTCGACGACACGGTCGCCGATCCGCAATCGGTGTTCCTGGCGCGGGTGCCCAAGCGGGACGTGCAGGACCGCAGCGCGTGGAAGTTCTACACCGGGGCCGGGTGGTCCGCGAAGATCGCCGATCGCAAACCGGTGCTCAACGATCCGCGGCGGTTGTACGCGCAGACGTACGGGACGAACGCGTCCAACCTGAGCGTGATCAGTCAGGGCGGCGTGACGTATCTGGCCCAGCAGAAGCGGTACGTGTACACGTCGTGGACGGAGTACACCTTCGAGTTCTACGAGTCGCCGACCCCGTGGGGGCCCTGGAAACACTTCCTCTCGAAGGACTTCGGCGGGTATCCGTGGTCGACCTCGAAGTACGGCGGGTACGGCGTCACGATCCCGTCGAAGTTCGTGCAGCCGGACGGCAAGACGATGTACCTGCAGGCGAACGTGTGCCCGTGCGGTGGCGGCGGGATCGGAACGTCGGTCTACAACTTCAACCTGCGCAAGCTCGTCGTGACACCTTCGTCGAACGCGCCGGCGTCGAACCTGCCCGGGCCCGAGAACCTCGCGACGGGTGCTGTGGCGATCTCCAAGTCCACGCAGTCGGGCAGTCTCGCGTTGCTGAACGACGGCTCGCGCACTGGGAGCGAATCCGACTTCGACGACGAGGTGAAGGGCGCGTCGTGGTGGGGGTACGAGTGGCCCGCGCGGCACAAGGTGAACAACGTGGAGTTCACGTCCGGAGCGGTATCAGCCCAGGGCGGGTACTTCACCGGGCGGCCGCGGGTCCAGGTACGCCAGGACGGGCAGTGGGTCGAGGTCGGGTCCCAGACCGTGTCGCCGACGTACCCGGGCGATGCGTCGGCCGGCGCGAACACGACGTACACGATCACGTTCCCGGTGCAGGAGACGGACGGGGTCCGGGTGATCGGTCTGCCTGGTGGGACGCGTTCGTACTCGACTGCATCCGAGGTGGCTGTTCGCTACGTGTCGCAGCTCGCTGACGGTGGATTCGAGGGCACCGGCGGCGGCAAGCCCGCGTGGCTCTTCGAAGGTACGGCGGCCAACGGCGTCGACCGCGGCCTCGGCTTCGCGCACTCGGGCGCCAACAACGGCTGGATCCGTTGCACGTGTACGGGCTGGAGCGCGCTCTACCAGACCGTCCCTGTTGTCCCGGGTACGACGTACACGTTCGGCTCCTGGGTCAACGCGTCGGCGAACCTCCCCGCCGGCCAGGGGCGCTTCGGCGTCCGCGCCGGAACAACCGACCTCGCAAGCACCACCTTCGGCGCCGGCACGGGCTACGTGCACCACGAGGTCACGGTGAAGGTCCCGCCCGACGTCCACGAATTGACCGTCTACGCGGGCTTCAACGCACCCAACCTCGACACCTGGATCCAGGTAGACGACTTCACCGTGAGCTGAGCGGACGCCCACCACTCACCAAACGCCCGCGAGGACCTCGAGCTTCGCCGGTGCCCGCCTGGAGTGCCCGGCGTGGCCGGGGTTGGTGAGTGGTGGGAGTCCGGCTCACGGCCAAGGGAGGAGATCGGGCGCCGGGCCTGTGATGGGGGCTGGGGTTGGGCGGCCGGCATACCAGGCGGTGAGGTCGGTGAGGGCGCCTTCGAGGGTGATGTCCGCGCCGATGCCGTTGTCCCAGGTGAGGGCGGGGGACTTGAGGATCAGGTGGGTGTTGTCGGGGGTGCGGGCGCGGAGGAAGTCCAGGAGGTGCACGCAGAAGTCCTCGGACCAGGTGGTGGCGGTGATGC
Source organism: Kribbella sp. NPDC055110 (assembly GCF_053607525.1). NCBI lineage: Bacteria > Bacillati > Actinomycetota > Actinomycetes > Propionibacteriales > Kribbellaceae > Kribbella > Kribbella sp. NPDC055110. Next base: position 103,529 of record NZ_JBSGTS010000025.1, on the reverse strand, counting down.
CGAGGTCGAGGTCCGTGGTGTGGATGGTGAGTTCGCGCCACGTCGCCTGCAGGCCCGCGGAGAGATTGCTGTTGCGGTGCAGGATCGGGAGCGGCCAGTCCGTGGGGCCGACCTTGTCCCAGGAGGCGAGCAACGTGGTGACGGCCTGCGTCAGGTGGGACCGGAGCTCGGCGGCGGGGCGGTCGGCGCCGGCCTCGATCGCGGCATCCCGCGCCGGGCGCCCACCGTCGTACACCTCGATCAGTCGACCCTGCAGCGCCTCGTCGACCTGACGCGTCATCGCCTCGGAGAAGTACGCGATGTGCGTGATCACATGTCCACGCGACCACCCGGGCAGCGCGGAGTCGACGCGTGCGATGGCGTCGTCGAGGTCTGCCGTCAGGGCGAGCAGCTCGTCAGCGATCGCGCGTACTTCGTTCAGGCCCACAGCAGCTCCTTCATTTCACATGCCATCAATCGAATGTCCCATTAGTATCACCAGATGACCACCCTCGCCTTCGAGTTGGCCGCCACGATCAAACACGACGGCCACGGCGGCATCACAGACCTCCTGTCGACCCGGGAGGACGCAGCCGCCTGGCTGACCGACCACAAGCAGCTGGTCGCGCACGTGTTGCGGTGTGACTTGGGGAGGTTTGTGTACCCGAATCGGCAAGAAATCCTCCCCAACTTGGAGGAACTGCTACGGATGAGGCGCGCCGTGCGGGCGTTGTTTGCTCGGGCGGTTGCGCCTGGGGAACCCAGCAAGGCGGACGCCGGGCAGCTGATGAAGGTCGAGGATGCACTGCGGGTGGTGAACGAGGCGGCGGATCGGTTGGGTACGACGCACCTCGAGTGGGCGGAGGAGCCGGTTCTGCGATGGGCGTGCCTGACGGAGGATCCGGTCGCGTTGCTGATCGGCGCCGTCGGGCGGTCGGCGATCGACTTCTTGGCAGGACCGGATCGGGCGCGGTTGCGGGCGTGTCCGGCGGCGCGGTGTGTGAAGTACTTCCTGCAGGACGACCCGCGGCAGACGTGGTGCTCGCCCGCCTGCGGGAATCGCGAGCGGGTGAACCGCCACTACCGCAAACGCACCGCCGGATAAATCAGCCGGATAATCTGTGCGGTATGAGCGTCGCGCGGTTCAAGGACCTGTGTGTGGACGTGGCGAGCCCGAGTGGGATGGCTGCCTTCTGGGGGCGGGCGATCGGGCTCACCTCGCCGGCCGACAACCCGAACGTGCTGGTCGGTGACGTCCCGGAGAAGACCATCTGGATGTGCAAGGTCCCGGAGCCGAGGACGGTGAAGAACCGGGTGCACCTCGACGTGATCACCGGTGACATCGCGGACCTCGAACGCTCCGGCGCGACAATCCAGTCTCCGGAGACGACCGAGCAGCAGTGGACGGTGCTGACCGACCCGGAGGGCGGTGAGTTCTGCGGGTTCGTCCGCGAGACGGTCCCGGCGTACCGGCTGATGGAACTCATCGTCGACTCGGCCGAGCCGGAGGCGCAGGCGCGGTGGTGGGCGAGTGTGGTCGGCGGCGAGTTCTCGTCCCGGTCCGGCCGGCCGTACTACTGGCTCGAGAACGTCCCCGGCCTGCCGTTCAGGTACTGGGTCTTCAACCCGGTCCCGGAGCCGAAGACGGTGAAGAATCGCGTGCACTGGGACGTCACCGCACCCGCCCTGCAGCCGGTGCTCGACGCGGGTGCGACACTGCTGCGGCCCAAGGACGACGAGATCGGCTGGCACGTCTGCGCCGACCCCGAGGGCAACGAGTTCTGCGTGTTCCTGCCCCCGGAGGCCCCATGAAGCTGGATCTCACTGCGAGCGGTCCCGACCTGACCGAGGCCCTCGTCAACATCTCCTCGGTCAGCGGGACGGAGGAGAAGCTCGCGGACAAGGTCGAGACGGCGCTCTCGGCGTACCCGCATCTGAAGGTCTTCCGGCACGGCAACACCGTCGTCGCCCGCACCGATCTGGGCCGGGCCGAGCGGGTCGTCCTCGCCGGGCACCTCGACACCGTGCCGCTCAACGACAACCTCCCGGCGCGCCGCGCCGACGGCCTGATCCACGGCCTCGGCGCGTGTGACATGAAGGGCGGCGTCGCGGTCGGGCTCCGGCTCGCCGCGACCCTCGACGAGCCGAACCGGGACGTCACGTACGTGTTCTACGACTGCGAGGAGATCGAGGCCGAGCGGAACGGTCTGTTCAAGCTGACCCGCTCCAACCCGGAACTGCTCGAGGGCGTGTTCGCGGTCGTGATGGAGCCGTCGAACGCGGTCGTCGAGGCCGGCTGCCAGGGCACGATGCGGATCGAGGTCACCACCCGCGGCGAGCGCGCGCACTCGGCCCGCTCGTGGATGGGCAGCAACGCGATCCACACCGCGGGCGGGGTGCTCGCGCGACTGACGGCGTACGAGCCGCGGCGGGTGCCGATCGACGGCCTCGAGTACCGCGAGGGGCTGAACGCGGTCGCGATCACGGGCGGTGTCGCGGGCAACGTCGTACCGGATCTGTGCACGGTGACGATCAACTACCGTTTCGCGCCGAACCGGTCCGAGGCGGAGGCCGAGGCGCACCTGCGCGAGGTCTTCGAGGGGTACGACGTGACCGTGACGGACTCCGCTCCGGGCGGGCTCCCGGGGCTCGAGCGGCCGGCCGCGGCGGCGTTCCTGCAGGTGGTGGGCGGGGAGCCGCAGCCGAAGTTCGGGTGGACGGACGTGGCGCGGTTCACGCTGCTCGGCGTACCGGCGGTGAACTACGGGCCGGGCGACCCGCTGTACGCGCACAAGCAGGACGAGTTCGTGCCCGAGGCCGAGATCGAGCTGTGTGAACAGCGGCTGAGGAGTTGGTTGACAGACCGCGCGTGAACGCGCGGGGGTTACCGGCCAGGCAATAACCTGGAGGCATGTCAGAACCGTCGATCCACCCCGACCGTCCGGTCGGCCAGCAGCAGCGCGGGCCGATCACGATGCGGCGCAAGCAGGTGCAGCACTCCACCTCCGAGCAGCGGCTGCTGGACAGTCGCGGGCCGTCGGACTGGGTGCACACCGACCCGTGGCGGGTGCTGCGGATCCAGTCGGAGTTCATCGAGGGCTTCGGGATGCTGGCCGAGCTCGGCGCCGCGATCAGCGTGTTCGGGTCGGCGCGGACCAAGGTGGACGACCCGATGTACGGTGCCGCCGAGGAGTTCGGGCGGAAGCTGGTCGAGGCCGGGTACGCCGTGATCACCGGCGGCGGACCGGGCGTGATGGAGGCCGCGAACAAGGGCGCCTCCGAGGCCGGCGGGGTGTCGGTCGGGCTCGGTATCGAACTGCCCTTCGAGAACGGCATGAACGAGTGGGTCGACATCGGGATGAACTTCCGGTACTTCTTCACTCGCAAGACGATGTTCGTGAAGTACGCGCAGGGGTTCGTGGTGATGCCGGGCGGGTTCGGCACGCTGGACGAGATGTTCGAGGCGCTCACGCTGGCGCAGACCCGGAAGGTCACGTCGTTCCCGGTCGTCCTGTTCGGTACGTCGTACTGGGGCGGACTGGTCGACTGGCTGCGCACCACGATGCTCGAGGACGGGAAGATCTCGGCCGCCGACCTGGAGATGTTCGTCGTCACCGACGACATCGACGAGGCGATCAGCTACATCGTCAAGGCCGGCGAACTCGCCGACGAGGCCGCCCAGGAAGCCGCCGAAGTGGCCGCGCGTGAAGTCGACGCCGCCAACGATCCGGCCGTCCGGGCGCATCGCCTCGGCTCCGACGGGAGCTGAAATCTTGGGGGTTTTCGCGGTTGACTCGGTCGGCATGGCACGATCGGTCCCGTGATGTGGTTCTTCGGGCTGATCGTGGTGCTGTTGATCGGGGCTGTCGCGGTAGTCGCCTCGGGTCGTTGGGGTGCCATGAGCACGGCGTACGACGACCGGCCCGACATGACCGTGCCGGCGCGGCAGGCGCTCACGTCGACCGATATCGAGTCGGCGCGGTTCGCGGTCGGGGTGCGCGGCTACCGGATGGACGAGGTCGACACGCTGCTCGAACGGGTCGCGAAGGAGGTCGCCGAACGCGACCGCCGGATCGCCGACCTGGAGCGCGCCGTCGCCCCGATCGTCGAGGCGCCGGACGGGCATGGGTTCAGCTCCCGGCCGTACGACCCGGCCGAGTTCGAGGACACCGGAACCCAGCAGCCGATCCTGGTCGGCGGGCCCGATCCGATCATCCAACCTACGCCGGTCGCAGAGCCTGCCAGCGTAGAGGACACCGTCCAGCCCGCCGGGTCTGGGGAGTCTGACGGCGCGACGTCCGACGTACCGCAGGCGTCCGTAGCTCCCGACGACGCGGACGACGAACCAGAGACGACCGAACTGCCGCGAGCGAGCCAGGTGGCTGCGGACGAGTACGAGCGCCTGCAGGCCGAGGCCCGCGCGGTGCTCGAAGCTCAGTCCCAGCCAGTCACTCCACGCCGCGTTCCGGCTCCGCATCAGCAGCCTGCGGGTGAGCCGGACGAGCCGCCAGCTGCCGTTGAGCCGCCTGCCACGCACTGGACCGCTTTGCCGCCGCAGCCGCCGCAGCAGGAGGCCCAGGAACAGACCGAGCCGCAGCCGCAGCCGCAGACTGAGCAGCAGACCCAGCAGCAGACGCCGGAGGCGGAGGCCAACGGGGTTGCGGGGGACGAGAACGGCGAGGGGTGGCGGTTCTGGCCGCCTGCGGATCAGCAGGGTGAAGGGGCGTATCAGCGCCCCAGCTGATGGACGCGACGAGGAGCTGTCACGCGGAGGCGTCGGTCGGGTTGCGGCTCGCGCCTGAGGACGCGTGGAGCGTGGTGATGGACTGGGAGCGGCAGTCCCGCTGGATGCTGTTCACGCGCGTCTGGGGGACCGAGAACGACGGTGTCGGCGTCGGCGGGGGAGTGGCGGCGCGGACTTCTGTCGGTGGCATCGGGTTCACTGACGACATGGTCATCACACACTGGGATCCACCGCGCGAGTGCACGGTGAAACATCTCGGCAAGATCGTCCGCGGCACCGGGACGTTCGGCATCGAGCCGAGAGTGTTCGGTGGCGTCGACCGCGGGCCGTCGGCCTTCGCTAGCACGTTCACCTGGTCCGAGGACGTCGTACCGCCGCTCGGTCGGCTGGGCGCGTTCGCCTGGCCGGTGGTGCGTCCGGCGTTCGAGGCGATGATGCGGATCTCGCTCCGCCGGCTGGTCAAGGAGGCAGGAGCATGACGGTCGTCGGACCGGACGGGCAGCCGCGCTGCGGGTGGGCGACGTCCGCACCGGAGTACGTCGAATATCACGACACCGAGTGGGGCAAGGAGATCCGCAACGACATCGCGCTGTTCGAGCGGATGACCCTCGAAGGGTTCCAGTCCGGCCTGTCGTGGATCACGATCCTGCGCAAACGGGAGAACTTCCGGGCCGCGTTCGCGCAGTTCGATCCGGCGACGATCGCGAAGTACGGCGACGCGGATTTCGACCGGTTGATGGCCGATCCGGGCATCGTGCGTAACCGGTTGAAGATCAACGCGACGATCTCCAACGCCCGCGCGTTGCTCGACCTGGCCGAGGGTGAGTTCAGCGACCTGCTCTGGTCGTTCCGGCCCGCGAAGCACGCGGCGCCGAAGACGATGGCCGACGTACCGGCGACGACGCCGGAGTCCGTGGCGATGTCGAAGGCCTTGAAGAAGAAGGGTTTCGTCTTCGTCGGACCCACCACGGCGTACGCGTTGATGCAGGCCACCGGCATCGTGAACGACCACTTGAAGACCTGTATAGCCCGGTAATCTGCGTGCACGTGCAGAAGCCTTCTGCAGATGCAAAAGGTACTTTGGCGGAAACAAAAGACAAACGGCTGAACGAGTTGTGCTTCGGGCACTGAACGTGATGTGGTGTTCAGCGGGCTCCCCGACCGTCAGGTGGTTGTCCGGCCGTGACTCGCCCTGCCGGAACGTGGTCGTGGAGCCCACCAAACGTCGAGAAGGTGTCCGGGCGCAGCGCACCCGGACACCTTCTACGGATGTGAGTTCGTGCCGTCCGTCGAGAAGGTCGTGCGGAACACGTCGGTACCGGTCAGACCGGACAGTTGGGTGCCGGCGGAGTTCGTGGTGAGGTAGAGATTCGCTTCGGCGTAAGCATCTGCGGCGTCATCGTCCGCCGTACCGAACTGTCGTGTCCAGCTGCGCGCGTGGTCGGGCGCGTACTTCGTCAGTACGCCGTCGAACTTGCCCAGTGGGGTCTCCAACGATCCGTCCGTGAAGCCGCCGACGAACACCGAACCGCTCGCATCCACAGCCACTGCGGCGCCCTTGTCGTTGCCGGTCGTTCCGAACTGATCCCGCCAGGTCAGTACGCCGTCCGCGTCGGCGCGAGCGACCAGGATGTCCTTGTCGCCGATCAGCGTTCTGGCGAAATCGCCCGCGGTGTAGCCGGTCAGATAGACGCCGCCTGACGGATCCGGCGCGACGCCCCACAGCTCGTCGGACGCAGCGGTGCCGAACTGTTTCGTCCACACCGGATCGCCGTCGGCCGAGTAGCGCGCGAGGAAGCCGTCGATGCCGCCGGCCGACGTACCGAGTTCGCCGGCGGTCATCCCGGCCAGGTAGACCGCGCCGCTCGAGACCGCGACGGACATGCCCTTGTCCTCGCCCGCGCTGCCGGTCTGGCGCACCCACACCTGCTTTCCGTCCGCATCGAGCCGCGCGACGAACACGTCCTTGTCGCCCTGGTTCGCGCCGCCCAGTGCGCCCTTCGTGTAGCCGCCGACGTACACCGTGGACCCGTCGACCGTCACCGAGTAGCTCCGATCCGCCACCCCCGGTACGCCGAACTGCGTCAGCCACCGGCGATTCCCGTCAGCGTCGTACTGCGCCGCGAACGCATCGTCCGTGGCGTTCCCCGCATGTGCGCCGTCCAGATCGCCGTTCGTGTATCCGGTCACCACGACGCGCCCGTCCGCGTCCACCGCAACGCCGTACGCGCGTTCCGTGCCAGGTGTCCCGAGCGATCGCGTCCACTCCCGCGATCCGTCGGCGCGGTACTTGACCAGCGCGACATCCGTGCCGCCGGCGTACGGCTGCCCGTCCAGTGCGCCCGCCGCCGCGACCGCTTGATAAACGTTGCCTGAGGCATCTGTTGCGATCCCGCCGGCGCGGTCCTCGCCCGCCGTACCGGTGATCGCGGCCTGCATCGGCGTGGCCGGCGGCTTGCCGAGGTACTGGAAGATGTACTTCGCGCCTTCGGCGAACGTCGGCCCCCAGACGTCCCAGTCGTGCCCGCCGTCCACGACCCGGAACTCCGAGGTGAGGGTCGGTACCCGCGCCGCCTGGTTGAACACCACATGCGTCTCGAAGTCGAGGTCGTGGGTCGCGTCGATCGCCTTCGGGTTCTTGTACTCGTCGTCACCGACCGCGAGGAACAGGTGCGACTGCAGCCCGGTCGCCGCGAACGACTTCAGCGCGGCGGGCCAGTTCAGCTTCAGGTACGTCGACTCGACGAACGGGTCGTTACCCTTGCCGAAGGCACCGAAATCGCGGGTGCTCGAATCGCTCGGCGGCAACGGGAAGTACACGGCCGGGCTGAGGGCGATCGCCGCGCCGAACACGTCCGGATGCGCGAGTGAGTACCGGAGCGCTCCGGCGCCGCCCATCGAGTAGCCGGCGATCGCGCGGCCGGTGCGGTCCGCGATCGTGCGGTACGTCGCATCGATCTGCGGCACGAGATCCTTGAAGAACGCGGTCTCGACGGGGCGTCCCGGCTGTGTTTGATTGTCTTGGGCTCCCTTGTACGCCGAGTCGACGTACCAGCTGGCCCGGCTGCTCCAGGGGGCGTCGGGCATGACCGCGATCGTCGGCGGGATCTCGCCGCTGCCGATCAGCTCGTCCAGGCGGCTCTTGACCTGCGTCCAGGCGCTCATCGAGTCGCCACGCCCGTGGAGCAGGTAGATGACGGGGTAGCGCCGGTCCGAGGCGTCGTACCCGGCCGGGAGGTAGACGTTGTAGTTGATGTCCTCGCCTAGCGTCGCCGAGTGCGCGGCGGCAGGCTTGATGACACCTGGCTCGGCTGTGGGCGCGGCGGTGGATCCGGGTACGACGAGGCTCCCGACCAGCGCGGCGAGGGTCAGGGCAGGCAGCAGCAGTTTCCTCACACGTCAGGTTGTAATCGCTTACGTAAACGATTACAAGAGCTGGCGACACGGCGGATCCGGGGAGGTTGTGGGGGTGGGCCGGCGTGGCGGGGGCGGTGAACAGGTTATTTCCCGTGCACAGCCCCCACTTCCTGTTCACACCCCCGGCGGATGGCCAGCGGATGCGCGGGGGGCGGGCGGAGGCGCGCGGCGGGGTGAGCCCGCGCGGCGGGGGCGGTGAACAGGCTATTTCCTGTGCTCCGCCCCCGGTTCCTGTTCACACCCCCGGCGGATGGCGCGGGTTAGTGGCCGGTGAAGGTGGGTTTTTGTTTGGCTACGAAGGATGCTACGGCGTTGTGGTGGTCTTCTGTGCTGCCGGTGAGTTGCATTTTGGTGGCCTCGAAGGCTAGGGCCTCGGCGAGCGTGTGGCTGGCGGAGTAGCCGAGGGACTGGCGGACGGAGCCGTACGCGACGGTGGGGCCGGCTGCGAGTTTGGTGGCTAGTTCGGCGACCGCGGTCTCCAGGTCTGCGGCGGGGACGACCGAGGTGGCCAGGCCGAGGTCGAGGGATTCGGCGGCGGGGACGGTGCGGGGGAAATAGAGCAGTTCGAGCGCCTTTGCGTGGCCGATCAGGCGGGGGAGTGTCCAGGAGATTCCGGTGTCGCAGGACAGCGCGATGCCGGTGAAGGCGAGGTTGAAGCCCGCGGTGTCGGCGACGATCCGGAAGTCGCACGCGAACGCCATCGACGCGCCGGCGCCGGCCGCCACGCCGTTGACCGCCGCGATCACCGGCTTCGGCATCTCGGCCAGCGCCAGCGCGATCGGCGCGTAGTGGTCCGGCACCGTGCTCCACAGCGCGGCCTGGTCGTTCGCCTGCAGCAGCCCGATGTGCTCCTTGAGGTCCTGGCCGACACAGAACGCCCGTCCGGTCCCGGTCAGTACGACGACGCGCACGGCCGGATCCTCGGCGGCGGCCTGGACGGTGTCGCGGAGCAGCACCTTGGTCGGCGTGTCGAGCGCGTTCATGGCGTCCGGCCGGTTGAGCGTGATGGTCGCGACACCTTCGGCGACGCCGTACGTCACGGAATCACTCATCGTGGTCCACTCCTTGACTGTCAGTGAAATTTTCAGTGCTGCGTCAGGCAGTCGTCGACGAAACGCCCGGCCGCGGGGCCCAATCGTTCCGCATGGAAATCGAAGAACGCGGCCGCCTTCGTCCCGGCCCAGCCGGCCGGCAGCAACTCGTCTGGCAGGCCCGGGTCGCGGAACAGGAACTTGCGCCACTCGTGCACCAGCTCCGACCGTACGGCGAACGCGTGCTCGTCGCCCGTCTCCGTACCGGCGGCGTCCACGAGCGCCTTCGCCTCGATCAGCCAGGCGTCGTACGACGCGCCGAGCTCGTCGAGTTTCCAGACCCGCCGGGCGAACTCGACCGCGCCCGCGTCGACCGGGGCGCGGAACCGGTCCGCGGCGATGCCCTCCAGGCCGAGGATCTGGTCCACCTCGGCGTCGTTGCGCAGCCCGACCCAGGCGCCGTCGGACAGCGGAGCCCAACCCAGAAAGGAGAGTTGGCTCGCCAGCTGCTCGCGGCGGCGGGCGTTCGGGACCTCGCGGAGGATGCCCAGGTGCCAGTGCCGGTCCCAGTCGCCCGGACCCTCCGAACCGGTCGCCACCGGCGTGCCGTCCGGGGCGGTCCGGTAGATGCGGGCGGCGGCGTCATCGAGGCGGCGACGCGCCCGGGACGTCAGCGCGTACCCGGGCTGGCCGTCGAGCCGCAGCGGCTCCAGCCAGCCCTGCCGGACCATCCGGGAGACGGCGGTCCGGACCGCGGGCGGGTGGACCCCGAGCGGTGCGAGCAGCCGGACGAGGGCCGCGACCGGAGCCTGCGCACCGCGCGCGCGCAGGTGGTCGCCGTAGAGGTCGAAGAGGGCTGAACGGGCGTGCACAAGACTCGAGTCTGCCGTATGGTGCACGGCTCTGGCCTGGGATCGGGAATAATGGGGTCTGATACACACTGCGATACGCGCCGACGGCGCATCACCGCAAGGGCGCCGGCGACGGAACGCCCGCGCGGTGTCGTCGCTCAACACCGACACTGGGAAGGGGTGCGCGCATGGCGGCGATGAAGCCGCGGACGGGCGATGGTCCGCTCGAGGTCACCAAGGAGGGCCGCGGGATCGTGATGCGGGTTCCGCTCGAGGGCGGCGGTCGGCTCGTCGTCGAGCTCAACGCCGACGAAGCGACCGAGCTCGGCAACGCACTGAAGGCCGTCGTCGGCTGATCACATCCTCCAGGGGTGCCAGCTCGCCCCTACCTATCACTCCGACCCCGGTGGGTGCCTTTTCCGGCACCGGCCGGGGTCGTTACGGTTATGCAGCTTCTATCTGATCAAACAGTGAGGTTCGACCCAGTGGCTCGCCGCAGTAGTTCGTCTCCTTTTCCCAGTCTTCCGGTCGTTGCCTGGCAGCCCGGTCTGCCGGTGCACGGGTCATCGACGTGGGTTGTCGTCGTCGGCGACGAAGACGGTCTGCCGGCCGCCGCGAAGGAGGCCGGGGGCCGGCTCGGCGTCGACCTCGACCGGCTGCTGGAGGTGCAGCGCGCGACCGGGTTCACCCCGTCCGCCGGTGCGACCGCGGCGTACCCGCTGCTGACCGGTGAGGTGGCCGAGATCCTGCTGGTCGGGGCCGGTGGCGGGAGTGCCAAGGATCTGCGACACGCCGGTGCGGCGATCGCGCGGTTCGGCCGCGGCAAGGACGAGCTCACCACCGTCGTTGCCGAGGGCATCGATGACGCGGCGCTGCAGGCGTTCGCCGAGGGCGTCGTACTCGGCTCGTTCTCGTACACGCAGAAGACGGTCGACGCGGGCAAGCCGGCCGTCGGCACCGTCACGCTGACCGACGGATCGGCGGACGCGCGGCAGCCGGTGATCGACCGCGGTGTCGTGATCGGGCGCACCGGCTGGCTGGCCCGGCAGCTCGCGATCACCCCGTCGAACGAGAAGGACCCGTCCTGGCTGGCCGCGCGCGCGACCGAGGTGGCTGCGGCGACCGGTCTCGTGGCAACGGTGTGGGACGAGGAGAAGCTCGCCGCCGACGGGTTCGGCGGCATCCTCGCGGTCGGCCAGGGTTCGACCCGCCCGCCGCGGCTGATCCGGCTCGACTACGTCCCCGCGGGCGCGACCAAGAAGACGCCGTACGTCGTGCTCGTCGGCAAGGGCATCACCTACGACACGGGCGGCCTGTCGCTGAAGCCGCGCGAGGGCATGGTGTCGATGAAGCGCGACATGACCGGCGGCGGCTCGGTGATCGCGGCGATGTCGGCGCTGCGGGACCTCGGCGCGAACGTCCGGGTGACCGGGCTGGTCTGCGCCGCGGAGAACATGCCGTCCGGTACGGCGTACCGCCCGGACGACGTGATCCGGCACTTCGGCGGCCGCACCACCGAGGTGAAGAACACCGACGCGGAGGGCCGGCTGGTGCTCGCCGACGGGCTCGCGTACGCCGTGCAGGAGCTGAAGCCCGACGTACTCGTCGACGTCGCCACGCTGACCGGCGCGATCAAGGTGTCGCTCGGCGCGATGCTGTACGGCGGGATGTTCGCGACCGACGACGCGCTCGCGGACAACCTCGCGGACGCCGGCCGGGTGTCCGGCGAGGAACTGTGGCGGATGCCGTTGCCGGCCGAGTACGAGGACCTGATCTCGACGCCGATCGCCGACTCGGTGAACAGCTCGAAGGGCCCGGGCTCGATCACCGCGGCGCTGTTCCTGAAGGCGTTCACCGGCGACCTCCCGTGGGCGCACCTCGACCTGTCATCGATCGCGGAGGCCCCGGCCGACCGGTTCGAGTACTCCGTCGGCGCGACCGGCGCCGGCGCCCGCCTGCTCAGCACCTGGCTGGGCTCCGACACGCCGACCTCCGGGATCGGTTGATCGGGGTCGGTGGCAACTACCTGAACTGCCGGCAGCGGAACTCCACGATCCGGTCACGCGCCGCCCAGGCCTGCGGTACGAGGCGCGACCTCCGCTAGGTTTCCGGAACATTTGTCGCGCTATGTGGCACAAATGTTCCGGAAAGGAGCCCGTCAGGCGCCGATCGCGTCGAGCTCGGTGATGGCGTCGGCGGGGAGGACGAGGTCGCGCGCGGCGACGTTCTCGCGCAGGTGGGCCAGCGACGACGTACCGGGGATGACGACGCTGGTCGTGGAGCGCTGGAGGAGCCAGGCGAGGGCGACCTGCTGCGGGGTGGCGTCCAGGCGGGCCGCGACCTTCGCGAGCGTCTCGGACTGGATCGGGCTGAATCCGCCCAGTGGGAAGAACGACGCGAACGCGATGTTGTGCTCGGCCGCGTAGTCGACGATCGGGTCGTCGTCTCGCTGGACGAGGTTGTACAGGTTCTGGATCGTCACGATCGGGGCGATCGCCACCGCCTCCCGGATTTGCGGGATCGTCACGCTGCTCAGCCCGAGGTGCCTGATGAGGCCCTCCTGCTGGAGTTCGACCAGGGTGGTGAAGGCCTCCGCGATCGAGTCCTCACTGTGGCCTTCGTGCGCCATGCTGCGGAGGTTGACCACGTCGAGGACGTCGAGGCCGAGGTGCTCGAGGTTGTCATGGACCTGGGCGCGCAGCGCGTCCGGCGCGTGGTCCGGAAGCCAGCTGGCGTCGTCGCCGCGCCGGGCGCCGACCTTGGTGACGAGGTGCAGGTCCGCCGGATAGGGGTGCAGCGCCTCCTTGATGATCTCGTTGACCACGGTCGGTCCGTAGAAGTCGCTGGTGTCGATGTGGGTGACGCCGAGTTCGACGGCCTCCCGCAGTACGGCGATCGCCTGGTCGCGGTCCTTGGGCGGTCCGAAGACGCCTGGGCCGGCGAGTTGCATCGCGCCGTACCCCATCCGGGTGATGGTCAGGTCCTCGGCGAGGGTGATGGTTGAGTTCGTCATGTCTCCACTGTTCGTCGGCGCACCAGGAACAGGGAGTACCTCGCTGTTCCTGGGAGTGACAGGGCACAGGCTGAGACGGTAGCTGCGGTCTACCGTGGAAGTCATGGAGAGGCCGTCCGACCGGAGTGTCAGGCCCAGCGCGCGTAGGCCCGAATGATCTCCGGGTACGCCGCGAACGCCGTACCCGTGTGGTCGACGGCGCCCATCGAGTGCACTGTCACGTCCGCGCCGCGCTTGTGAAGGGACGCCGCGCACGAGTCGGCGTTGGAGGCGACCACGTCGGTGTCCTTCGTCCCGCTGTACAGGTGCACCGGGACCCGCGGCGTCCAGTCCTGGCAAACCTGATCGGCCGCGCGCAGCGCCTGCAGGAATCGTCCGCTCGGATGCTGGAGCTTCGCGGCGAACTCGGGCGTGAACAGCTTCTCCGGCGAGTCCGGCAGCCCGGCCACGATCTCCGGATAGCTGTGCGACCCGTCGAACAGCCCCTCGACGGTCGACGCGTACGGCGCCTGGAACGCCTCGCGCGGATCGTCGTACAACCCGACGGTCCGGTTCCACGCGGTCACGAAGTACCCGAGGTAGAACGTCGCGGTCGGCGGGATGACGCGCCCGTCGAACGCCGCCGGGAGCTCCTCGCCGAGCAGGTCGTACGGTCCCGCGACGGCCCGGATCGCGCCGAGCCGGAACGGCCCGACCTCCCCACGGCTCAGCGCGCGCCCGAACGCCAGCGATGCTCGCCCGCCCTGCGAGAACCCGGTCACGAGCACGTCCCGCTTCAGCGCGACGCCGTGCTTGGCCGCGAACGTCCGCGCGGCGAGGAGGAGGTCCGCTGAGGCCGAGGTCTCGGTCTTCGTGTCCAGGTACGGGTGCCGGCCCGGGCCCAGTCCCAGACCGAGGTAGTCGGGCGCCACGCCGACCAGCCCCTGACCCGCGAACAGTGCCGTGACCAGGCGATCTGTCGAGGTGTCGTCGATGGAGCCGGCGTCTACCTTGGTCGCGCTGGTCCCGTGCAGGTACTCCGCGACGGTCAGCGCACCGCGGCGCCCGTCCGGGAGTACGACGATCCCGCTTGCCGTTGTCGGTCGCCCGAGGGTGTCGACCGTCCGATAGATCAAGCGGTACGCCGTGACGCCGTACGACGCCTGTGGTGTGCCGGGGAAGTCAGCCGCTGTCGCATCCAGTTGAGCCGCCGTCAGTTGCGCAACCGGGACGGCCGAAACCAGCGCGCCACGCGGCGCATGCACGCTGGACACCGCGGCCTCGGAGAGCGTCGGCTGGTGGACTGCGCCGAAGGCGGAGAGCGGGAACGTGGGCAGGGCGGCGGTCGCGAGGGTGGCGGCGACGGTTTTCGTCAGGCGAGAAGTCATACCTCAACCCAACCGCCGCCGGCGCAGCCACAGAATGGTGCGATCCCCCGAAACCTGGGTGGGGTTTCCCCTACCCGAGCAGGCTGCTGTACAGCTCGACCGTGCGTTGCGCGACCGCGTCCCAGCCGAACTCCGACACGGCCCTGGAACGCCCGGCCTTGCCCATCGCCTCGGCCTTCGCCGGGTCGTCGACCAGCGCGTTGATCCCGTCCGCGAGGGCGCGCTCGAAGGTGTCCGTGTCGTTCTCGTCGTACGGGACCAGGATGCCGGTCACGCCGTCGTCCACGACCTCGGGAATGCCGCCGACCGCGCTCGCGACGACCGCGGTCTCACACGCCATCGCCTCCAGGTTGACGATGCCCAGCGGCTCGTAGATCGACGGGCAGCAGAACGCCAGCGCGTGCGTCAGAACCTGCCGGACCTCCTCGCGCGGCAGCATCTCGGAGACCACGAACACGCCGTCGCGGGCGAGCTTCAGGTCGTCGATCAGGGCGTCGGTCTCGGCCTTCAACTCGACCGTGTCGGCCGCGCCGGCCAGCAGCACGAGCTGCACGGACGGGTCCAGTTGCAGCCCCGCCCGGAGGAGGTGCGGCACGCCCTTCTGCCGGGTGATGCGGCCGACGAACGTCACGTACGGACGGTTCAGGTCGACGCCCAACCGCTCGAGGACATGCGTCGACGGATCGGGATGGTAGAAGTCGGCGTCGATGCCGTTGGAGATCACGTGAACGCGCGCCGGGTCGATCGACGGGTAGCAGTCGAGTACGTCGGTCCGCATCCCGCGACTCACCGCGACGACCGCATCGGCCGCCTCGTACGCGGTCCGCTCGGCCCAGCTCGACAGCCGGTATCCGCCGCCGAGCTGCTCGGCCTTCCACGGCCGGCGCGGCTCCAGCGAGTGCGCGGTCACCACGTGCGGTACGTCGTACAGCAGCTTGGCCCAATGACCCGCCATGTTCGCGTACCAGGTGTGCGAGTGCACCAGGTCCGCCTCGCCGACCGCCGCGGTCATGGTCAGGTCGGTGGACAGGATGCGCAGCGCCGCGTTCGCGTTCGGGATCCGCGGGTCGTCCTCGGAATGCGCGGTCGCGCCTTTCCGGGGCTCGCCCATGCAATGGACGTCGACGTCGATCAGCCGGCGCAGTTCGCGGACCAGGAAGTCCACGTGCACCCCCGCCCCGCCGTACACGTCCGGAGGAAACTCACGCGTCAGGATGGCGACCTTCATAAGCTCCGACCATAGGTCATCAGACGACGTGTGTCGGCACCCAGAAGCGCAGCTTTCCGTGTCGTTCGTCTTCCAGTTCGCCACCAGCTGCCTCGATCACCTTGCGCGATCCGGTGTTGTCGACGTCGCAGGTGACCAGGGCCGGCTCGATGCCGAGCGCGCCGGCGATCGGGAGGGACTGGGCGAGCATCTGGGTCGCGTACCCGCGGCGCCGGGCCGACGGGCGGACGAAGTACCCGATGTGCCCGCCGACCTCGGTGAGCGCCGGTGTCAGGTCGTGGCGGATCGAGAGCCGGCCGAGGAACTCGACGCCGTCCACGAACCACAGCACGGTCTGGTGCACGAGCCCGGCCGCCAGTTCGGTCTCCGGCTCGGCCTCCGCCCTGATCGCCTCGACCAAGCGGGCGAACTCGGCCGGATCCGCCGCCTGCCCGCGGGTCCACTCCTCCTCGGCCCCGGCGATCGACCGCGCACCCATCCAGCGTTCATGATCCGGACCGAGCTCGTCCCAGGCCGCGAGAAACGATCGGTGAACGGCAGTGGTCGGTACGACGAGGATCGGCATCCTCCCAGTGTCGCGACACCCACAAGCGCTTATGCCAGTGGGCATCGAGCGTTAAGGTGCGGACATGGCAAAGGCGCCCAGAGTTCTCGGAATCGTGCTGGCCGGTGGTGAGGGGAAGCGGTTGATGCCGCTGACAGCGGACCGGGCCAAACCGGCCGTGCCGTTCGGCGGCAGTTATCGCCTCATCGATTTCGTGCTGTCGAATTTGGTCAACGCGGGCTATCGAAATCTCTGTGTGCTGACGCAGTACAAATCGCATTCACTGGACCGGCACGTCACGCTGACCTGGCGGATGTCGACCTTCCTCGGCAACTACGTGACCTGTGTACCGGCGCAGCAGCGGCTGGGCCCGCAGTGGTACCAGGGCAGCGCGGACGCGATCTACCAGTCGATGAACCTGATCAACGACGCCGACCCGGAGTACATCGTGGTCTTCGGCGCCGACCACGTGTACCGGATGGACGCGTCGCTGATGGTCGCCGCGCACATCGAGCGCGGGAACGGCGTGACCGTGGCCGGGATCCGGGTGCCGCGGGTCGAGGCGACCGAGTTCGGCGTGATCAGGACCGGCGCGGACGGGCATTCGATCGAGGAGTTCCTGGAGAAGCCGGCCGACCCGCCGGGGCTGCCGGACTCGCCGGACGAGACGTTCGCGTCGATGGGCAACTACGTGTTCAGCCGGGACGTGCTGGTCGAGGCGCTGCGCAAGGACGCCGCCAACCCGGCGTCGCGGCACGACATGGGCGGCGACATCGTCCCGATGCTCGTTGCCGAGGGCAAGGCGGGCGTGTACGACTTCAAGGACAACGACGTACCGGGTGCGCTCGACCGGGACCGCTCGTACTGGCGCGACGTCGGGTCGCTGGACTCGTACCACGAGGCGCACATGGACCTGGTGTCGATCCAGCCGGTGTTCAACCTGTACAACAGCGACTGGCCGATCTACACGTCGCACCCGCAGCTGCCGGGGGCGAAGTTCACCGACGACGCGACCGTCGGCGAGTCGATCGTCTGCCAGGGCTCGATCGTGTCCGGCGCGCATGTGGACCACTCGGTGCTCGGGGCGAACGTGATCGTCAGCGCCGGTGCCGACATCCAGCAGTCCGTGATCATGGACAACTGCAAGATCGGCAAGAACGTGGTGCTGAAGAACGTGATCCTGGACAAGAACATCGTGGTCCCGGACGGCACCCAGATCGGTGTCGACCCGGACTACGACCGCGAGCGCGGGTTCATCGTCTCCAAGGGCGGCGTGACGGTGCTCGGCAAGGGGCAGGTGATCGAGGCGCCCAAGGCCGCCGCCGACGAGGTCACCGAGGCGTGACCCTTTCCGAGACGGGGGCACTGGAACTCGATGCCAACGATCCGGGGCACCGGGAGCTGTTCGACGTACCGCCGGCCCAGGGTGGCGCCTATCCCGAGGTCGCGTACTTCGCCGGCAACTCGTTAGGCCTGCGCCCGAAGGCGACGCGGGCCGAGCTGCTCGAGGACCTGGACTCGTGGGCGGCCCTCGGCGTCGAAGGGCATCTCGACGCGGCCCGGCCCTGGCTGCCGTACCACGAGCTGCTGACCGGTCCCGCGGCGCGACTCGTCGGCGCGTTGCCGAGCGAGACGGTCGTGATGAACACGCTCACCGTCAACCTGCACCTGTTGATGGTGTCGTTCTACCGGCCGACGCGGTCCCGGCACCGGATCGTCATCGAGGACGCGGCGTTCCCCTCGGACAGTTACGCCGTACGGTCGCAGGTCGAGTTCCACGGGTACGACGCGGAGGACGCGGTGATCCGGCTGCGTCCGCGACCGGGGGAGAACAGTCTGCGGACGGCGGATGTGGTCGAGCAGCTCGGCGGCGACGTCGCGCTCGTACTGCTGGGTGGCGTGAACTACCTGACGGGTGAGTTGATGGACATCCCCACGATCACGAAGGCCGGGCACGCGGCCGGGGCGATCGTCGGGTGGGACCTCGCGCACGCGGCCGGGAACGTGCCGCTCGCGTTGCACGACTGGGACGTGGACTTCGCGGCGTGGTGCTCGTACAAGTACCTGAACTCCGGGCCGGGCGCGATCGCCGGCGCCTTCGTGCACGAACGGCATCTCGGCGCGGACCTGCCGCGGTTCGAGGGCTGGTGGAGCACCGACGCGAAGACCCGGTTCGAGATGACGCCCGAGTCCCGTCCGCCGGCGACCGCGGACGCGTGGCAGGTGTCGAACCCGCCGATCTTCTCGATGAGCCCGGTGCGGACGTCGCTGGAGATCTTCGACAAGGTCGGCATCGAGGTACTACGGGAGCGGAGTGTGCGGTTGACGGCGTACCTTTCGGAGCTTCTGGCGGGGTTCGAGGTCATCACCCCGACCGATCCGGCGCGACGTGGTGCGCAGCTGTCCCTGCGGGTGCGCGGCGGCGCGGGTCAGCTGTCGCGACGGCTGCGGTTCGAGTACGGCGTGATCGCGGACTCGCGGGAGCCCGACGTACTGCGGCTCGCGCCGGTGCCGTTGTACTCGACGTACCACGACTGCTGGCGGGCCGGGGCGGCATTGTCCGAGGTGATGGCATGAGGGTCGCGATCGTCGGCGCTGGGCTGACCGGCTCGCTGCTGGCCTGCTTCCTCGCGCGCCGCGGGCTGACCGTGACGCTGTACGAGCGGCGTCCGGATCCTCGGGTCGCTCAGGTCGAACGCGGCCGGTCGATCAACCTGGCGATCTCCGAACGCGGGCTGGACGCGTTGCGGCGGATCGATCTGGTCGACGACGTGATGGCGGACGCGCTGCCGATGAAGGGCCGGATGATCCATCCCGTGGCGGGGCCGCTGGACTTCCAGGCGTACTCGGCGTCCGGGGACCGGGCGATCAACTCGATCAGCCGGGGTGCACTGAACAACGCGTTGCTGTCCGCGGCGTCGGCGGCTCCTGGTGTGTCGGTGGAGTTCGAGCACCGGTTGGTGGAGCTGGACTCGGCCGTCGGACAGATGGTGTTCGCGACGCCGTCCGGGAAGGTGTCGGTCGCGGCGGACGTGGTGCTGGGGGCCGACGGCGCCGGATCCGCGGTGCGCGAGCAACTGCTTGCCGAGGGCATCGTCGCTGAGGACGTCGACTTCCTCGACTACGGGTACAAGGAGCTGTCGATCCCCGCAGCCGCCGGCGAGTTCGCGCTGGACCCCGGCGCGCTGCACATCTGGCCGCGCGGTACGTCGATGATGATCGCCCTGCCGAACCCGGACCGCTCGTTCACCTGCACGCTGTTCTGGCCGGCCGGGTCGTTCGACGCGCTGACCACCGCCGACGGCATCTCAGCGCATTTTCAGGAGCACTATCCAGATCTGTTGCCCTTGGCACCTTCACTGGTCGATGACTATCTGCACAATCCGGTTGGGGTACTCGGGACCGTGCACACGCTGCCGTGGCAGGCTCACGGACGTACGGCGTTGCTCGGCGACGCGGCGCACGCGATCGTGCCGTTCTACGGGCAGGGCGCGAACTGTGCCTTCGAGGACGTCGTCGAGCTCGACCGCTGCCTGGACGACACGGGCGGGACCTGGGCGCGGGCTCTGCCGTTGTTCGAGGCCCGACGGCGCGAGAACACCGAGGCGATCGCGGAGATGGCCCTGGCGAACTTCGTCGAGATGCGCGACAAGGTCGCCTCACCCGTTTTCCGCCTCCAGAAACGCGTGGAGCATCTGCTGGAACGAGTACTCCCCGGCACGTACGTCTCCCGCTACGAGCTCGTGTCCTTCTCAACCACGCCGTACGCCGAAGTCCAACGCCGAGTGCAACGCCAGCACCAGGCACTCGGGGCAGGCGCCCTCGCCGTCGCCGGCGTCCTGCTGACCCTCGTCCGCGCGCGGAAACGCCGATGAGCACACCAGCCGCCGTGCCGGTCCACGCGATATCCCCTCGAATGTGCTTGCGGGCAGGGGAGGTGGCGTCGTGAGCTTGTGGTCGGCTGATCTGCTGACTGGACAGCCCAGCTCCGTGGGGTTGCTGCGGCACTTCGTCGGCGGCTCCTTTGTGGAGAGCGCTTCGCGGTTCGCGAAGGTCTCGCCCGTGACGGGGCAGCAGATCTTCGATGTCTGCGAGGCCGACGAGTCGACCGTGGACGCGGCCGTCGGTGCCGCGCGTGCGGCGCTCCAAGGGCCGTGGGGCCGGATGAGCGAGCAGGAGCGGGCCGCCGTACTGCGGCGCGTCGCCGACGGGCTCGAGCGGCGGTTCGAGGATCTGGTGGCGGCGGAGGTCGGCGACACCGGGAAGTCGATCAGCCAGGCGCGCACGCTCGACATCCCGCGTGGTGCAGCCAACTTCCGAGCGTTCGCGGACTTCGCGACGACGCTGCCGACCGAGTCGTACACGACGGTGCTCCCGGACGGGCGGCGGGCGTTGAACTACGCCGTACGGAAACCGGTCGGGGTGGTCGCGATCGTCGTACCGTGGAATCTTCCGTTGCTGCTGCTCACCTGGAAGGTCGCGCCGGCGCTTGCCTGCGGCAACGCGGTGGTGGTGAAGCCGTCCGAGGAGACGCCGTCGTCGGCGACCGTCCTCGCCGAGGTGATGTCGGAGGCCGGCGTACCCGATGGTGTCTTCAACCTGGTGCACGGGTTCGGGCCGTCGTCAGCGGGGGAGTACCTCACTCGGCACCCGGGCGTCGACGCGATCACGTTCACGGGCGAGTCCGCGACCGGTACGGCGATCGCGAAGGTGGCCGCCGACCGGGTCAAGGCGGTGTCCTTCGAGCTCGGCGGGAAGAACGCGGGGCTCATCTTCGCCGACTGCGATCTCGACGCCGCGGTCGAGGGATCGGTCCGCTCGGTCTTCACCAACGGCGGGCAGGTCTGCCTGTGCACGGAACGCCTTTATGTACAGGGATCCGTGTACGACGAGTTCTGCGCCCGGCTGGCCCGCCGCGCGTCCGAGTTGACGTACGGCTGGCCCGCCGACGAGGCCACGATGAACATGCCGCTCATCTCGAAACAGCACCGCGACAAGGTCCTGTCGTACTACGACCTCGCGCGAGCGGAAGGCGCCGAGGTGCTCACCGGCGGCGGCGTACCGACGTTCGGCGACGCCCGCGACGGCGGTTGCTACGTGCAACCAACTGTCGTCACCGGTCTGGGCGCGAACGCCCGGACGAACCGCGAGGAGATCTTCGGACCGATCTGCCACATCGCCCCGTTCGACACCGAGGAAGAGGCCTACGCGCTGGCCAACGCCTCCGATTACGGGCTGGCGGCAACGGTCTGGACCCGCGACGTCGGCCGGGCGCACCGGGCCGGCGCGGCGCTCGAGGTGGGGTTGTGCTGGGTCAACACCTGGTTCCTCCGCGATCTCCGCACGCCCTTCGGCGGGGTCAAGTTGTCGGGCGTCGGCCGCGAGGGCGGACGGCATTCGGTGGACTTCTACACCGAAACCACCAACGTCTGCGTGGAGCTCACATGACCGTCGTACCCGGGAAGGCCACACCACGCGGGCGATTTCCGCATGTGAAGGTTGCGGGTGGGTTCGCGTTCGTTTCGGGGACGTCGAGCCGGCGGCCGGACAACACGATCGCGGGTGCCTCGGTGGACTCGATGGGCACCGTCACGTTGGACATCCGGGTGCAGACGCGGGCGGTGCTGGAGAACATCCGGGACGTCCTCGGGGCGGTGGGGGCCGGGTTGGAGGATCTCGTCAGCGTGACGACGTACCTGGTGTCGATGAACGACTTCGGCGGGTACAACGAGATCTATGGTGAGTTCTTCGACGAGTCCGGGCCGGCCCGGACGACTGTCGCAGTACATCAGCTGCCGCATCCCCAGCTGCTGATCGAGATTCAGGCTGTTGCGGCGATCCCGCAACATTCGAAGGAGGCGTAGGCATGGCGAACTTGGAGTCGACGAACTTTCCGGAGTGGATCGAGGAGAACAAGCACCTGCTGAAGCCGCCGGTCGGCAACAAGCAGATGTTCCCGACCGGGGACGACTTCATCACGATGGTGGTTGGCGGCCCGAACCAGCGCACCGACTTCCACGTCGACCCGTACGAGGAGTTCTTCTACCAGATCTCCGGCGAGCTCAAGGTCAACGTCATGACCGACGACGGCCCGGCGACCGTCGCGGTGAACGCCGGTGAGATGTGGGTGCTGCCCCGGAACATGCCGCACTCCCCGCAGCGCGGCCCGAACTCGATCGGCCTGGTGATCGAGCGAGTCCGGGAACCCGGCGTGCTGGAGAAGTTCCGCTGGTACTGCGGCAACTGCAACGCGATCGTGCACGAGGTCGAGCTCCAGGTGACCGACATCGTCGCCGATCTCCCGCCCGTCTTCAAGGCGTTCTACGAGAGCGAGGACGCACGCACCTGCCCGGAGTGCGGCACGGTGCACCCGGGTAAATGACCGTCGACGTCCACACCCATCTGGTCCCGCACGGGTGGCCGGATCTCTCGGTGGCGTGCGGCGGCGACGGCTGGCCGTGGCTGCGGATCGACTCCGAACGGGCCGCGATGATCATGATCGGCTCGACGGAGTTCCGCCCGGTCGGGCCGCAGGCCTGGGATCCCGCCGTACGGCGTTCCGATATGGATGCCGACGGCATCGATCTCCAGGTGGTGTCGCCGACCCCGGTGTTCTTCGGGTACGAACGCCCGGCTGCGCAGGCCGTCAAGCTGGCGGAGATCTTCAACGACCTCACTCTGGAGACGCTGGCCGGTGACGAGCGGTTCGTGCCGTTCTGCCAGGTGCCGTTGCAGGATCCGGACCTGGCCTGCGCCGAACTCGACCGTTGCCGCGCCGCCGGGCACGTCGGAGTGGAGATCGGCAACCACGTCGGCGACAAGGACCTCGACGACGCGGGCATCGTTGCCTTCCTCAACCATTGCGCCGAAACCGGTACGCCGGTACTCGTGCATCCGTGGGACATGCCGGGCGGGCCGCGGCTGGATCGCTGGATGGCGCGCTGGCTGACCGGGATGCCCGCCGAGACGCATCTGTCGTTGCTGGCGATGATCCTGGGCGGGGCGTTCGACCGGTTGCCGCCGTACCTGAAGATCTGTTTCGCCCACGGCGGCGGGAGTTTCGCGTTCTGGCTCGGGCGGCTGGAGAACGCGTGGCAGCGGCGCGGGGACGTCGTCCGTGGTTGCTCCGAGCACCCACCGTCGGCGTACCTGGACCGGATCCTGGTCGACACGGTGGTGTTCGAATCAGCGCCATTGCGGCTACTTGTCGATACCTTGGGGGAAGACCGCGTTCTGGTCGGCAGTGACTATCCCTATCCATTGGGCGAGCGGCCGGTCGGGGAGGTGGTACGGAAGGCCGGCTTCCTGACCGCGGAGCAGCAGCACAAATTGCTCACTGTGAACGCCCTGCGCTATCTCGGGAGGTCGGAATGAGTGAGGACCGATCGGTACTGTCGCGGAAGGCGCCCGAGCCGGACGAGGAGTTGCGGTACGGCGACCACGCGGACCAGGTGATCGACTACTGGCACGCGAAGGAGTACCGGCCGCTGGTGGTGTTCGTCCACGGCGGGTTCTGGCGGCCGCAGTACGACCGGGTGCACGCCCGCTCGCTCGGCGCAGCGCTGTCCGACCTCGGCTGGCCTGTCCTGTCGCTGGAGTACCGCCGCGAGCCCGGTAACCCCGACGCGACGACCGGAGACATCCGTACGGCGCTGGACGCGCTACCGGACCTGGTGGACGTGCACGCGGGCTACGTACTGATGGGACACTCCGCGGGCGGCCAGCTCGCCCTGTGGGCCGCATCGACGCTCAACCCGGTCCGACTGCGCGGTGTGGTCGCCCTGGCTCCCGTGGCCGACCTCCTCAAAGCGGACCGCGACCGCATCGGCGAGGGCGCCGTACAGGACTTCATCGGCGGCGGCGTCCGCAACGACCTGGACCCGGTCCACCTCCCCGCGTCGATCGCCCCCGTCACCCTCATCCACGGCACCCACGACACAGTCGTCCCCATCACCATCACCGAGTCCTACTTCACCGCCCACCCCACCGCCCACTTCCACCGCATCCCCCACAGCGGCCACTACGAACTGATAGACCCCCTCACAGACCCCTGGCACGAAGTAACCACCCAACTAACCCACCTGACCAGCTAGCCGGGGAAGCGACACCCACTGGGTGCTGCGGACAGGAAATAGCCTGTGCTCAGTCCCCAGTTCCTGTCCGAACCAGGGCTACTTCAGGCGTTTGGCGGCGGTGAGGAGGCCGTCTGAGGTGGGGAGGAGGGCTGAGACCAGGTTGTCGTCGTCTCGGACGGCGCGGATCAGGTCTCGCAGCGCCATGGTGTCGGGGTCACGGCGGGCGGGGTCGGCTACGCGGCCGGCGGTGAGGATGCCGGCGAAGGCTACGACGCCGCCGGGGCGGAGCAGGCGCAGGGCCTCGTGCAGGTACGCCGTGTTCTCGCGGCGGTCCGCGTCGCAGAAGACCAGGTCGTAGTGACCGTCCGTGAGCCGGGTGACCACGTCCAGCCCGGCGCCCGCGATCAGGCGGAACCGGTTCGACGTGACGCCGGCGTCGAGGAACGTCTTGCGCGCGAGCCGCTGGTTCTCCGCGTCGATGTCGACCGTGGTGAGTGTGCCGTCGGTGCGCATCCCGCGCAGCAGCGCGAGCCCGGAGACGCCGGTCCCGGTGCCGATCTCGACGACCGCCTTGGCGCCCACGCCGGCGGCCAGCAGGCTCAGCGCGGCGGCCGCGCCGGGGCCGATCGGGGCGACACCGCTGTCCGCGGCGCTCGCCCGCGCACCGGTGACGACCTCGTCCTCACCGGTGTAGTCCTCGGCGTACGCCCAGGACGTCGGGTCGATGCCGGTGGCGATGGCGTCCTCCCAATGATCGGCCGAGTGGTCTGCGGACTGCTGTGCGGCTGCGGTACCCATGCTGAACCGAAGCCTAGCGGTTGGAGGTCCGCATTCCGTGGTGCACGCGCGGAGGTTGCGCACTCTTGCTCATAACAACCTTGCCCTGATCAGATATGATCGTCTCTTGGAGACGTGACTCACCTGGTGAGGGAGGTGTGTGGAGTGCTGTCAGGCGCGGATGACGTCGATGCCGGCTTCCTTGAAGACGGCGAGCTGGATGTCGTCGGCCTGGGCGTCGGTGACGAGGGTGTCGATCTCGCTCAGCTCGCAGATCCGGGCGAACGCCCGCTGCCCGAGCTTGGAGGAGTCGGCGACCACCACCACCTTCGCGGCCCGGCTGACGATCAGCTGGTTGATGTTCGCCTCGCCCTCGTGATGAGCGGTGGCGCCGGTCTCGTCGATCCCGTCGACGCCGATGAAGGCGATGTCCAGCGACAGGTCGGACAGGATCCGGTGCGACAGCGGGCCGATCATCTCGTAGGACTGCGGCCGCGCCACACCGCCGGTCAGCACCATCTTCACGTGCGGCCGGACGATCAGCTCGTTGGCGATGTTCAGCGCGTTCGTGACGAGCGTGAACGCCGGCTCGCCGTGCTCCGCGGACAGCTCCGGCCGGGTCGCCAGCGTCCGCGCCACCTCGGAGATAGTGGTCCCGCCGTTCATCCCGATCACCATGCCGCGACGGACCAGCGTGGCGGCCGCCTGCGCGATTCGCTGCTTCTCGGACGCGAAACGCGCAGTCTTGTAGCGCAAGGGCAGGTCGTACGACACCGCGTTGGCGACCGCGCCGCCGCGGGTCCGGGTGAGGAGCTGCTGCTTGCCGAGATGGTCCAAGTCACGCCTGATCGTGGCCGCGGACACGTGCAACTGCTCGGCCAGCTCGTCGACGTCGATGGCGCCTTTCTCGGCGAGCGACTCGAGCAACGTGTTGAGGCGTTCATAACGCTTCACCCGGGGCTCCTCCTTCACACAATCGGTCAGCCCGGTGGCGGCTGGTTGGCACCATTCGATCACGTTCGAGCAGTTTCGACCATCAGAAGTGCGGAGACGACATGACGCAGACCCCATTCGTGAGCACGGAGATCGCCACTCAACCGGACCTCTGGCGCCAGGTCTCGGACGGTTTCGCGCAGTATGGCGGTTCACTTCCGAAGGCCGGTCAGCGGGTCGCCGCGGTGGGCTGCGGCACCTCCTGGTTCATGGCGATGGCGTACGCCGCGCTGCGCGAGGACCTCGGCCAGGGCGAGACCGACGCATTCGCCGGATCCGAGTTCCCGGCGGGTCGTTCGTACGACGCCATCGTGGTGATCAGCCGCTCCGGTACGACGACCGAGGTACTCGACCTGATCCGCGCGACCGACGTACCGACCGTGGCGATCACCGCTACGCCCGACTCGCCGATCGTCGAGCTGGCCGACCAGACCATCATGCTCGACTTCGCCGACGAGCAGTCCGTGGTGCAGACCCGGTTCGCGACAACCACGCTGGCGCTGCTGCGCGCGTCGCTCGGTGAGGACCTGTCGAAGGCCGCTGCGGACGCTCAGACCGCACTGACCATCGACGTCGACGAACTGGCCAAGCTCGAGCAGGTCACGTACCTCGGCACCCGGTGGACCGTCGGCCTCGCGCACGAGGCCGGACTCAAGCAGCGCGAGGCCGCGTCCGCGTGGACCGAGGCGTACCCGGCGATGGACTACCGGCACGGTCCGATCGCGATCGCCCAGCCCGGCCGCGGCGTCTGGATCTTCGGCGAGCCGCCGGCGGGCCTGCTGGACGACGTCAACGCCACCGGCGCGACCATCGTCCACCACGCCGACCTCGACCCGATGGCATCCCTCGTCGTCGCCCAGCGCGTCGCGGTCGCCAAGTCCCTGGCCCTCGGCCTCAACCCCGACCAGCCCCGCAGCCTCTCCCGCTCCGTCATCCTCGACGCCTGAGACGCCCACTCCAACGCGACCCAGCCCGCTGCCCCGCTCCACGACGAGGGGATAACCCCCGGCGTTGTGGGTTCTCCCCGCTAATACCAAGGCAGAACCCTCAACACGAGGGGATATCCGGTCTTGTGGCTGATGTGTTGGTGGTCGAGGGTTCCGAGGCGGTGTTGAACCGTGCCGGGCTCGGTGTGATCTGCAGCTCGACAGGACGTGTCGGGTGGCCGGGTAGTGCACCTGAGCGCGAACGTGTCTGTGTGTACACCGTCTCGCCGGTGCACTACCTGTCGAGCGTGCACATCACCCCGCCCCGAGCAGCCGCGCCGCCACCACCCCGATCGTCCAGCCGGCTCCCCCGACCGGGGCAGCCCGATGCCGGCCACCACCCCGCCGTACACCACTCTGCCGGACGCAACTGGTCACCATTGGCGGGCTATGTCACCGCTGGCCTGCTACTTCCCGCCATCGCACGCATAACCCGCCAGCCGGCACCACAGCACCCAGACATCCGACCCGCCTTCAAACGCCGCCGACATCCGGCAGACGATCGGATATCCCCTGGTGTTGTGGGTTCTCCCTTCTAGTACCAAGGGAGAAGCCACAACCCCGCCGGATATCCCCTCGTGTTGGGGCCTTGCCGCGCCCGGTCGGACCGACAGGCGGGACGGCCCGGGCGGCGCAGGCCGGGAGCGGTGGTGCGGTGCGTGCGGTGGTGCGGTGCGTGCGGTGGTGCGGTGCGTGCGGTGGTGCGGTGCGTGCGGGTGGTGCGGTGCGTCAATGCGGTGGGTGTGTTGGGTGTGGTGCGTCCACGCGGTGGGTGTGGTGGGTGCGGTGGTGTGGGTGCGGTGGTGTGGGTGGTGTGGGTGCGGTGGGTGCGGTGGGTGCGGAGAGGGGGCCGGTGGGCGTTGGTGGGAGATGTCGGGTGGCTTGGCTTGGGTCTCCGGGGCTGCGCCGACATCCACACATGGGGCCGGGGGGCCGGGTAGCCTCTCGCGTCCGCCTAGGATCGGGGTGGGATTTCGGGAGTGGGAGGAGTGCGAGTTGAGTCACACCGTGCTGGCCGAGCTGGTGGCCAACGTGCTGAAGGTCACCGCCAAGGCCGGGGATGCGGTGGGGCCGGGCGACACTCTGGTCATCCTGGAGTCGATGAAGATGGAGATTCCGGTGCTGGCCGAGGTGGCGGGCACTATCGTCGAGCTGAAGGTCGTCGAGGGCGAGGTCGTCCGCGACGGCGACCCGATCGCCGTCATCGAGGAGCACTGACTCAACCGAAATGGCCGTCCGCGCGTCTTTACCGGTGAAGGCACCGGCCGGGAACTTCCGGCCGGGGCGCCGCGTTGAGCCGTCGTACGAACAAACCAGGGTCCAACCCGGGTTTTCCCGACGTGCGCAGAGGACGGTGACCGCGGCACCATGGCCTTCACGCTTATTGCCGAGAGGACCCAGGGAGGCGTTGCGGTGAAGCCGTTCGACACGTCGACGGTCCCCGCACCCCAGCAGGTGCCGGACGCCCCGGATGTGCTGCCGTCGTGGGACGAGATCGTCCGCACCCACTCCGCCCGCGTGTACCGGCTGGCGTACCGCCTGACCGGGAACAAGCACGACGCCGAGGACCTGACCCAGGAAGTGTTCGTCCGGGTCTTCCGCTCGCTGTCGTCGTACACGCCGGGGACGTTCGAGGGCTGGCTCTACCGGATCACCACGAACCTGTTCCTGGACGGCGCCCGCCGCAAGCAGCGGATCCGGTTCGACGGCCTGCCCGAGGACGCCCACGACCGGCTCCCGGCCAAGGGCGAGGGGCCGGCCGAGAAGCTCGACTCCGACCTGTTCGACCACGACGTGCAGGACGCGCTCGACGCGCTGCCCGAGGACTTCCGCGCGGCCGTGGTGCTGTGCGATATCGAGGGCATGACGTACGACGAGATCGCGGACGTCCTGGACGTGAAGCTCGGCACCGTCCGCAGCCGCATCCACCGCGGCCGGTCGATGCTGCGCAAGCACCTGGAGCACCGGGCCCCGCGGTCCGGCCAGACCCGGGTCGGCGGCCCGCCGGTCGACGGCGGCCTCTTCGGCGACGGAGGTGACCTCGGATGACGCACCCGCTCGACAAGCTGACCGCCGTGGTCGACGGTCAGCTCGACCACGACTCCCGGGACAAGGTCCTGAGCCACCTGGTCGGCTGCGACACCTGTCGTTCCGAGGTGGATGCGCAGCGCCGACTGAAGGCGAAGATCGCGGCGCTGGAGTCGCCGGATCCGTCGACCGACCTCATGCAGCGCCTGATGGGTGTCTCGTCGTTCTCGACCGAGCCACGCGAAGAGGTCCGCCCGGTGGTCACGCCGGTCAGCCTGTTCCCACAGCGGTCCGCGTTCCCGGCCGGCCGCACAGGTGGCACTCGGCCGGGAGCCGCCCGCGGCACTCGCTCCCGCCGTCGCAGCGGTGTCCTGGGTGCAGCCGGCTCAGCTGCCGCAGTTGCTTCCCTGCTCGGTACGGCGTTCGTCGTCGGCGACCCGTCCCGCTCGGAGCAGCCGCCGACGCTGCAACCGCCGGTGGCGAGCTTCTCGTCCGACCATGCGAGCACCAGCGGCGGAGCGCCGTTCGCTGACCCGGTCGCGCTGCTGAACTCCTACAACGGTGCGGGGTACGCCGGGCTGAACCCGACGCTGCGCCCGGTGGCCCTGACAGGACGCTGACCGGTGAGCCTCTCCCGGCTCGCCGTCCTGGTCAGCACCGCACTGATCGGCTTCGGCCTGCCCACGTCCGCCGCCGCGGTCCCGGCCTTCGTGCCGGCGCTCTCGAAGGCGGACTCGCCGACGGCGGTCAGGTGGCTGCAGCGGGCCTCCGCCGCGCCGAACCAGGTCTCGTACCACGGCACACAGATCGTCACCGCCTGGGGACCGCAGGGCGCCAGTTCGGCGATGCTGGACATCTTGCACGCGGCGTCGCAGGGCTCCGAGATCGGCGTGGTCGGTTCGTCCGTGCCCGGTGCGAAGGCGTTCGTGCAGCGCGCGACCACCACGGACGCGGCCATCGACGGCGGACCGCTGGCGTTGCTGCAGGCGACGTACCAGCTGGTCGACAAGTGCTGTACCGACCTGATCGGGCGGACCGCTGTGCTCGTGGAGGCGCTGCGGGACGACGAGACGCTCGCGGCCAAGTTCTGGATCGACAAGGCGACCGGACTGCTGCTGCAGCGTCAGCTGTTCAGTGCGGACGGCAAGACCATGGTGCGCGCCACCGTGTTCACCGAGCTGGAGATCGAGAGCTCCGAGTTCCTCGGCCACCTGCCGCCGACAGTGCCCAGTGGTGTCGAGGCGCTCGGCATGGGCAAGGTCGACAACCTGCGTTCCGAGGGCTGGATGTGCGCGCCGGAGCTGCCTGCGTCGCTCAAGCTGTACGACGTGCACCAGGACACCAGCAACGGCTCGCTGCAGTTCTCGTACTCCGACGGGCTGTTCAACGTCTCGCTGTTCGAGCAGCGCGGCACGCTGGATCCTGCCGCGGTCGCGGGCTTCAGCAGCACCGACAGCCCGGGCGTCTACCTGCGGTACGGCATGCCGTCGTACGTCGTCTGGTCGTCCGGTGGGATCGTCTACACGCTGATCGGGGACCTGCCGCCGGACCAGCTCGGACGGGTGGTCAGATCGTTCCCGCACGAGCTGCCGGTCGAGCTGAGCGCGATCCAGCGACTGGGAACCGGGCTGGCCAAAATCGCGACCTGGCTCACTCCGATGGGTGCACTCTCGCCGAAGCTGGGATAATCAAATGTGGAAGTCCCTCCCGGTTACCTCCGGAGGGCTCCGCAGACGACCACGACGACGTGAGGCGGACACCGTGAAGAGCGACGACGCCGAGCCGACAGTTCCCACCCCGGCGAACGCGGAACCGACCGCGCCGCTGACCGGGTTGACCCCGCCGGCTCCTGGAGCGGGCGCGATGCCGCTGCGGACGCCTGGCTCGGACCAGGCGTACCGGCAGACGAACGGTGGTCGGTCCACGTCGCAGCGCAGCTTCGGGCGTCCGGAGGCGCAGCAGCCGCAGCAGACCTTCCGCCCGGTGTACCAGGGACAGGCGTGGCCGACCGAGCAGCCGCAGTACCGGCCGACGTACGTCCCGCCGCCACCCCTCGACTGGCACCAGCAGCAGGCCCGCTCGTACGCGTCGGAGCCGCAGAAGCTCAACAAGGTCGTCACCATCGCCGCTCTGGTCGCTCTGGTCATCGGTGTCCTGGCAGGTGCCGGTGCGGCCACGGCCGTCGTCGCGCTCAGCGGCAACAACACCCCGATCGCGCAGCAGCCCGAGCCGCCGGTCGGCACCGGCGCCGACCCGAAGATCCGCACCGGCTCGGTGTCCGCGGTCGCCGCGACCCTGCTACCGAGCGTGGTGCAGCTGAAGGTCCAGGGCTCGGACAACTCCGACGCCACCGGGTCCGGGTTCGTGATCGACAACGCCGGGCACATCCTGACCAACAACCACGTCGTCGCCGCGGCCGCCAAGGGCGGCTCGATCCAGGTCGTCACCAACGACAACAAGACCGCGACCGCGCGGCTCGTCGGCCGCTCCCCGGCGTACGACCTGGCCGTCGTCCAGGTCGCCGGCCTGACCTCGCCCTCGGTGCAGTTCGGCCGGTCGGACCAGGCGGTCGTCGGTCAGGATGTGGTCGCGATCGGCTCGCCGCTCGGGCTGGCCGGCACGGTCACCTCAGGCATCATCTCGGCGAAGAACCGGCCGGTGACGACCGGCGACGATCCCGCCGAGGCCGCGTCGTACATCAGCGCGCTGCAGACCGACGCCGCGATCAACCCGGGCAACTCCGGCGGTCCGCTGGTCGACATGAACGCGCGCGTGATCGGCGTGAACTCCGCGATCGCCACCGTCCGCGGTGCAGGCGAGGGGCAGAGCGGGAGCATCGGGCTCGGGTTCGCGATCCCGATCGACCAGGCCCGGCGGACCGCCCAGCAGCTGATCGCCACCGGTAAGGCGTCGTACCCGGTGATCGGGGCCAATGTGGACATGATGTTCGAGGGCGGCGCCCGGGTCAGCGCGGTGAGCCCGAGCTCGCCGGCCGCGCGGGCCGGTCTGCGGGTCGGTGACGTGATCACCGCGATCAACAGCGAGGCGGTGGACAGCGCCGAGGTGCTGATCGTCGCGATCCGCACCCACCAGCCGGGAGAGGCCGTGCGGCTCGCGTACGAGCGCGGTGGGCGGTCCCGAACGGTTACGCTCACTCTCGCCCAGCAGATCGGCTGACCTGTGCTACCCGGTGCCGGGATAGGCTGGGCGCAGTCCGGATCGACGTACGGAGAGGTGGGGACATGTTCGGCATCGGGCCACTCGAACTGGTCGTGATCGCGATCGTCGCCGTACTCGTTTTCGGGCCGGATCGGCTGCCGGAGTTCGCCCGTACGGCGGGACGTCTGCTGCGGCAGGTCCGTCAGATGGTGACGAATGCGCAGAACGACCTGCGCAACGAGCTCGGCCCGGAGTACGCCGACCTCGAGCTGCAGGACCTGAACCCGAAGAACTTCGTCCGCAAGCACCTGCTCGAGCCGATGGACGACGACGACAAGCCCGTCGCCGACTTCGCGGACACCACCCCGCAACGCCTCCCGGCCGGCGCCAAGCCGCCGTACGATCCCGAATCGACCTGACTCACTCCAGCGCGCGGGCCTTCTTCCGGAGTCAGTCGGAGGCGAGCCGGTCGTAGGTCGCCTTGCCGTCGAGGCGGGTGGACAGCTGGAAGGCCTCGCGTTCGATCCCGGCCAGCTGGAAGCCCGCCTTCTCGGCGGTCCGTCGCGCGGCGACGTTGGATTC
This sequence comes from Kribbella sp. NPDC055110, assembly GCF_053607525.1. Taxonomy (NCBI): domain Bacteria; kingdom Bacillati; phylum Actinomycetota; class Actinomycetes; order Propionibacteriales; family Kribbellaceae; genus Kribbella; species Kribbella sp. NPDC055110. Next base: position 70,755 of record NZ_JBSGTS010000025.1, on the reverse strand, counting down.
GGCTGTCCGGATGCACAGTCTGCGCCCGCCGAAGCTGCCGAAGTACCACTGGGCGACCCGCTGGATCGCCTCGGCCATCACCCCGCGGCCCTGCGCCTCCGGGTGCATCCAGTACCCCAGCTCGGCCTCGCCGTCCCGGATCCCGAACAACGTGAGGTTGCCGAGCCCCTGGTCGGTCTCGAGGTCCGCGACACACCAGTTGAACCGCTTCTCGGCGGCTGCCTGCTCGGCCATGTCCTTCAGCCAGAAACGCGCGTCCTCCGCCGTGAACGGCTGCGGGATGAACGGCAGGAAATGCGCAGTCGCCTGGTTGGTGCGGGCGCTGGTGATGCGCGGTACCTCGTCCTCCCGCCAGGTCCGCAGCCGGAGCCGCGACGTCTCCAGGACGGGATGCTCGAACAACGCTAGCGGCCCGCGGGGGAGAGGCCGAGCTGACGGCCGAGGAGGCCGCGAGGCTTGCCACCGAGGGTCGACGCGATCTTGTCGAGGACCTGCGCGGCCGGGGTGTCGGGGTCGGCAGCCACGAGCGGCTGGCCGAGGTCGCCACCGGAGCGCAGGCGCTCGTCGAGCGGGATCTCGCCGAGCAACGGGATGTTGTACCCGAGGCGCGCGGACAGGGTCTCCGCGACGCGCGTACCGCCGCCGGAGCCGAAGATCTCGATGCGGTGCTCGGGACCGCAGTGCGGGCAGGGCAGGAACGACATGTTCTCGACCACGCCGGCCACCCGCTGGTGCACCATCTGCGCCATCGTGCCGGCCCGCTCGGCCACCTCCGCCGCCGCTTCCTGCGGGGTGGTCACGACGATCACCTCGGCGCTGGTCAGCCGCTGGCCGACGGAGATCGCGATGTCACCGGTGCCGGGCGGCAGATCGAGGAGCAGTACGTCGAGGTCGCCCCAGTACACGTCCGCGAGCATCTGCACCAGCGCGCGGTCGAGGATCGGGCCGCGCCACGCGACCACCTGGTCGCGCTTCGGCTTCAGCATGCCGATCGAGATCACCTTCACGCCGTGCGCGGGCACCGGCATGATCATGTCGTCCACCGCGGTCGGCCGCTCGTCGGCGACACCGAACATGGCCGGCACCGAATGCCCGTAGATGTCCGCGTCCAGGACTCCGACCGACAGTCCCTGCTGGGCCATCGCGACCGCGAGGTTGACCGTCACCGACGACTTGCCCACGCCGCCCTTGCCGGACGCGATCGCGAACACCTTGGTCAGCGAGTCCGGCCGGGAGAACGGGATCTCCTTCTCGGCCACGCCACCGCGCAACTGGGTCTGCAGGGCCGCGCGCTGCTCGGCCGACATCACGCCCAGGTCGATCTCGACCCCGGTGACACCGTCCAGTTTGCTCACCGCGGCAGTGATGTCGCGGCGCAGCGTGTCCTTCATCGGACAGCCGGCAACGGTCAGCAGGATCCGTACGCCGACCACGCCGTCCTCCCGGACGGCGACGGATTCAACCATCCCCAGGTCCGTGATCGGCTTCTTGATCTCCGGGTCCAGCACTCCACCGAGCGCCGCGGTCACCTGCTCAGCAGTCGCAGCCATACCCCAAGGCTACGTGCTCACCCCACCCCGCCCGACCACGGTCCCTGTGACGTACCTGACCCCTACCTCAGAGGCCGGGGGCGCCGTAGATGGGGAACCAGCGGGAGAGGTCTTGCTCGAAGTTCAGGTCGGCGCCGACGACGGACTTGATCTGGAGTTCCTGGGCGTTGTCGCGGCGGTCGGTGCCGACCGGGACGAACGGGTACCAGGAGCCGCGTTTGTAGAGGTAGACGAGGCCCACGGACTGGGTGCCGTTGGTGAAGGCGACCAGGGTGCAGAGCAGGGCGCTGCCGAAGCCCGCGTCGACGAGGGACGTGTTGACGGCGTGCAGATCGGTGACCAGGGTCTCCAGGTCGTCGGGAGCCGTCTGCCGGACCAGCCAGGTGAAGCCGTACGAGTCCGTCGTACTGGTGAACTTTCCGTTGTCCAGCGCGAGCAGCTTGTCGACCTCCTCGCGGAGTGCGGTGAACCCACCGCCCTCGGCCGCCTTGAAGCACACCGAGCCGCTGCCCGTCGGACGGAAGCCGGCCGCGGTCTCCAGGGTGATCGCGGCCGACGGAAGCGAGAACAGCTGATCGAGGTTCGGCGGCACAGCCTTGCTGCGCCCGAGCAGGATGTCGAGGAGGCCCATAGGTCTAAGCTTGCTCGCCCAGCTCGCGGGAGAGGGTACCGAGGCGGTCGAGGCGTGTCTCCAGGGACGGGTGCGTGGAGAACAGCGACGACAGGCTCTTGCCGTTGATCGCCGGCGCGAAGAAGAACGCGTTGAACGCCTGCGCCTGGCGCAGGTCGCGCGACGGTATCTGCGCGATGTCCCCGGTGATCTTCGTCAACGCCGACGCCAGCGTCGACGGTCTGCCGGTCAGCATCGCTCCGGCTCGGTCCGCGGCCAGTTCGCGGTACCGCGACAGCGCCCGGGTCAGCAGGAACGAGATCGCGTAGACGGCGATGGACACCGCGATGATCGTCAGCATGATCACGGCCGCGTTCTGGTCGCGGTTCCGCCCCAGGCCGCCGTACAGGCCGAAGCGGGTGATCAGCCCGGCGAGTACGCCGAGGAACGACGCGATCGTCATCACGGCGACGTCCCGGTGCGCGACGTGCGAGAGCTCGTGCGCCAGCACGCCCTCGAGCTCGTCGGCGTCCAGGCGGCGCATGATGCCGGTGGTCACGCAGACGACGGCGTTCTTCGGGTTGCGGCCGGTGGCGAACGCGTTCGGCAGGTCGACGTCCGCGATCGCGACCCGCGGCTTCGGCATGTCGGCCAGCGCGCACAGGCGGTCGATCGCGCCGTGCAGCTGCGGCGCCTCCTCGGGCGTGACGATCCGGCCGTGCATCGCGTACAGCGCGATCCGGTCGGAGAACCAGTACTGCGCGAACAGCATGCCGCCCGCGATCAGCACGGCCAGCACCGCGCTCTTGGTCAGCGCGATCAGCAACGCCACGAAGCCGACGTACAGCAGGCCGAGCAGGAAACTGGTGATCACCATCCGGCTGGACAACCCGCGGTCAGGGGCGAATCGAGTCTTCATCCCACGTCCTTCCTCACTCACAGCGAGGGTAGCTCGGCGTCAAACCCGGTCGTCCTCGCGCGTGTCGAGATCGGCGAGCAGGGCGCGGAGCTCGGAGCGCAGGAAGTCGCGGGTCGCGACCTCGCCGACCGCCATCCGCAGCGACGCCACCTCGCGGGCCAGGAACTCCATGTCGGCGCGGGTGCGGGCGTCGACGTCGCGGTCGCGCTCGTACTGGACCCGGTCGCGGGCCTCCTGCCGGTTCTGGGCGAGCAGGATCAGCGGAGCGGCGTACGACGCCTGCAGGCTGAGCGCCAGCGTGAGGAAGATGAACGGGTACTGGTCGAAGCGCACGCTCTCCGGCGCGAAGATGTTCCAGCCGACCCAGAACAGGATGGTCGCGGTCATGTAGACCAGGAACTGCCCGGTGCCGAGGAAGCGCGCGATCCGTTCGGACAGCCGGCCGAACGCGTCCGCGTCGTACGTCGGCCGCGGTACGAAGGTCCGTCGCCAGTCGCGCGGTACGTCGAGCCGCGCCGTCGTACCGCGGAAGAGCCGGCGCTCGTCCGTGGACAGGCGGTCGTCACGAGCCATCGTGGTCCCCCTCCTGTTCGCCCTGATCGGCATGGTCGTGTTCTCGCCAGTCGTGGGGGAGCAGGTGGTCGAGGACGTCGTCCACCGTCACCGCGCCGATGAGCCGGCCCTCGTCGTCGAGCACCGGCGCGGCGACCAGGTTGTACGTCGCAAGGTACTTGCTGACCGTCTGCAGGCTGTCGTCCGGCCGCAGCCCGTCCAGGTCGGTGTCCAGTACGGCGGACACCAGCTCGGACGGTGGCTCGCGGAGCAGCCGCTGGATGTGGCCGATCCCGATGAACCGCCCGGTCGGCGTCTCCAGTGGTGGCCGGCACACGTAGATCATCGCGGCCAGTGCGGGGCTCAGGTCCGCGTTGCGTACGTGGGCGAGGGCCTCGGCCACAGTGGCGTCTGCGGGGAGGATGACGGGCTCCGACGTCATCAGACCGCCGGCAGTGTGCTCCTCGTAGGTCAGCAGCCGCCGTACGTCTTCTGCTTCCTCTGGCTCCATCAGCGTCAGCAGGCGCTCGGCTGTCTCGGTAGGTAGCTCAGCGATCAGGTCTGCTGCGTCGTCCGGGGACATCTCCTCCAGGACGTCTGCAGCGCGTTCGGTGTCCAGACCGGCGAGGATCTCGACCTGGATGTCCTCTGGCAGTTCCTCGAGTACGTCGGCCAGCCGCTCGTCGTCCAGCGCTACAGCGATCTCCTTGCGCCGCTTGGCCGACAGGTCATGCAGTACGCCGGCCAGGTCCGCGGCACGCATCGACTCGAAGGCCGCGAGGATGTGCGTTGCGCCCTGGCCCTCCTCGACCTGTGTGAACCCGCTGACGTCAGCCCAGTCGAGCACATGGGTCTGTCCGCGGCTCCGGAACCGTTTGGAGCCCTCCCGAACCGCCACCTTGGTCAGCAACCAGTCCCGAGTCCGCCACTGCTCCATCGCCATGTCGAACACCACTGCGGTGGCGCCGGTGTCGGCAATGGTGACGGTGCGGTCGAGCAGCTCGCCCAGGACGAGTACCTCGGTGGTGCGCTGCTCGAAACGCCGCATGTTGAGCAGACCGGTGGTGATGATGTGGCCGACGTCGACCGAGGTGACCCGGGTCATCGGCAGGAAGATCCGGCGCCGGGTGAACACCTCGACGACCAGGCCGAGCACGCGGGGCGGCTGGTCGCCCTGGCGCATCATGGCCACCACGTCCCGGACCTTGCCGACCTGGTCCCCGTTCGGGTCGTAGACAGGCAACCCCGCCAGCCGGGCGACATAGACCCGCGACGGTGATCCACTCATGGTCGAAGGCTAACCCGTCGAGCCTGGGTCTCGGCGGAACCTTGGGGCTAGCTCAGCTTGGGCTAGCTCAGCTTGGGACGGCGGCGCACCGGACGGTGCAGTGTCGTCGGCGGCTTGCCCCGGGTCGTGGCACGGGTTGGTACCGGGGCCTCGGTCCGCGGCGCCGCGTCGTACCGCCCAGCCGACTCGCTGATCTCACCGGTGGGCTCCAGTACCAGGATGTCCGCCTCAGTGCGCCACCGCTCCAGCTGCGTGTCCAGTTCGGCTGCGTTGAGCCGCTCGCTGCGGAGTACCTGCGCGGCTGCTGTCCACTCGTCGCTTCCAGGCTCCAGCCGCCGTACCGTCGCCTTCCAGCTCGCCAGGCGGTTCGTGGCAGGCTTGGCGGGTACGACGACCTCGACCGCGGGGGCAGCGACGAGTCCAGGCAGCGGCTGCTCCGCGCCGTCAGCCGAGTCCGCGAGTACGACGTACTGCCCGTCAACGGTCGCGAACCAAGCCGGCACCGCCCGCCGCCCGCCCCAAGCCAGCCAGACGAGCCCCGCCTTCTTCATCACCCCGGCGATCTCCTCGGTACTCACACGCCCCAGCGTGTCACACCCTCGCCGCCCAACTTTGAGAAGCCACCAACCATTTCGGCGGCGTCGAAATGGTTGGTGGCTTCTCAAAGTGGTGAATCGGGACACACTCGGGAGGGAAGTGAGGCGGGTCACCGGGGCGGTGGGGGCGGGCGTCGTACGCTGCCGGTGACCGGTGGGTAACCGAGTGGAGGTCGGCGATGTCGGAGCAGGTTTTGCGGAGCAGGCGGTCGTGTCTGGCCACGCCCGGGTCGAACCCGCGGTTCCTGACCAAGGCGAAGGGGCTGGACGCGGACCAGGTGTTCCTGGACCTCGAGGACTCGGTCGCGCCGATCGCCAAACCGGACGCCCGGAAGAACATCGTCGCCGCGCTCAACGAAGGCGGCTGGGGCACCAAGCTGCGCGTCGTCCGCGTGAACGACTGGACCACCGAGTGGACGTACGCCGATGTGATCGAGGTGGTCGGCGGCGCCGGCGCGAACCTGGACTGCGTCATGCTGCCGAAGGTGCAGACCGCCGAGCAGGTCGTCGCGCTCGACCTGCTGCTCACCCAGCTGGAGAAGGTGCACGGGTACGAGCCGGGCCGGATCGGGATCGAGGCGCAGATCGAGAACGCGCTCGGCCTGACCAACGTGAATGCGATCGCGCAAGCCTCGCCGCGAGTCGAGACGATCATCTTCGGGCCGGCGGACTTCATGGCGTCGATCAACATGAAGTCGCTGGTGGTCGGCGAGCAGCCGCCCGGGTACGACGTCGGCGACGCGTACCACTACATCCTGATGCAGATCCTGATGGCCGCGCGGGCGCACGGCAAGCAGGCGATCGACGGCCCGTACCTGCAGATCAAGGACGTCGACGGCTTCCGCCGCGTCGCGGGTCGCTCGGCCGCGCTCGGCTTCGACGGTAAATGGGTCCTGCACCCGGACCAGATCGCCGCCGCCAACGAGGTCTACTCGCCCCGCCAGGACGACTACGACCACGCCGAGAACATCCTCGACGCCTACGACCACTACACGTCCGCGGCCGGCGGCGGCCGCGGCGCGGTGATGCTCGGCGACGAGATGATCGACGAGGCCAGCCGCAAGATGGCCCTCGTCATCTCCGCCAAGGGCCGCGCCGCCGGCCTCACCCGCACCGACATCTGGCAGCCCCCGGCCGACTAGTCCCAGCAGGCGGCCGCGCCACGGACTCGAGACAGGCTACGGAGAGCTGAGACTCGACATTCTCGGTCTCCACCCACCACCGACCGTCTCTACCCACCAACGGACCCACGGATCCGGCAACAAGAACGGTTATCCCCCCGTGTTGGGGTTCTCTGCTGGTACACCAGGGGAGAACCCCTAGCGCGAGGGGATATCCGGGTCTTCTGTCTGATGTGTGGGTGGTCGTCGCTCCACCAGGGGCCCGGGACAGGTTGTGCGGGCCGCTGCCCACCACGCGGGCTCACCCGTGAATGACGGAGGTCAGTGGGGGAGAACTCCTGCTCGATCCGCGTCAATCCTCAACAGCGGGGAAACAAAGTTGCGCGGAACGACGATTTCTTTCCCCGCCGCGCCAGCTCACGCGGCCGCCCGTGCAGCCTCACGTCGAGTCTGGCGCCGCCCAACTCAGCCCAGCCGACCCACACCTGCGTCACAAGACCGGATATCCCCTCGCGTTGGGGGTTCTCCCCTGGTGTACGAGCAGAGAACCCACCAGTCGAGGGGATATCCGTTCTTCTGCCCGAGGCGGGGGTGTGGTGGTGCCGGCTGGATGATCGGGTTCGTGGTGGCGTGGTGGCGTGGTGGCGTGGTGGCGGGGGTGATGTGCAAGGTCGACAGGTAGTGCACCGGCGAGACGGTGTACGCGCGGGCACGTTCACGCTCAGGTGCACTACCCGGCCGCTCGACATCTCCTGTCGAGCGTGCACATCACGCCGAGCCCGGTACCGCCCTGGGACCTGTCGACCACCCACACATCGGTCACAAGAGCCGGATATCCATTCCCTGTGTCCCACGACCGGCCACCGGGTGACTCCCAACTCAACCCACAGGTGCGTCACAAACGCTATTTCCTGTGCAACGACCCGGCGGCGACAGGCTGGTTGATGACGGGCAGGCCGCGGTTGCTGGGGCTGTACTTGACGGTCAATTCGAGAACCTCGGCGAGCTGCGCCATTTGATCCCGACTCCGACAGGTACCCGAAGAGGGCGCCGACGCTGCGTTCGATGCGGCTCAGCTGTCCAGTTAGGTCGCGGTCTTCGGTCACCCGGCGATCATGCCGGGTTCAGGGGTTCGGTCTGCGCCATGATCGCGAGCAGGTGGCCGTCGGGGTCGGGGAAGAAGGCCATCCATTCCTCGACCCCGTTGTCGTGCTTGTGGATCAGATGCGGCGCGTTCTCGAACTCCACGCCGCGCCCGCTGAGTTCGTCGTACGCCGCCTGAATGTCGTCGACCCGGAAGTAGAGGATCGAAGGGTCCGCGGGTCCTTCGTTGGCGCTCAGGAACAGCCGCGTTCCACCGCAGTCGAAGAACGCCAGGTCGCCGAACGTGTAGAGGTGGGGAAGCCCCAGTACGCCGCCGTAGAACGCGACCGCGGTCTCGATGTCCTTCACCGGGCGGGCGATCTGCCCGATCGCACCTAGCTGCAGCATGTCCGCGCCTCCTTGTCCTCGAAGAGCACTGTCCGCGGGCACGCCGCGCCAGGTGCGAAGCTCGGCCCGGCGGTTCAGGCCGAGCTTCATCAGCGCATTCGCGACGTGGAACTTGACCGCGTCGACGCTGACTCCCCGCCGCTGCGCGATCTCCCGGTTCGACATCCCGTGCCGCACCGCGTGCACGACCTGCCACTCGGCGGGTGTCAGTACGTCGGGATGCCGGGGCCGTCCACGTGTACCCACACCCTCAAGCTAGCGGCGCATCGCGCGAATTACCCTCCCCTCAGCGGGTCCAGACCTTGTAGATGCGGATCGGCTTCGCGGGCGGGCCGTCCTGGTCGGGGTCGGCGATGCCGGCGGCGACCATCCGGTCGAAGGTGGACATGCCGGCGATCACGTGGCCGAGGACGGAGTAGTTCGGGGCGATGTTCGCGAACGAGTGCACGACGAAGAACTCGGAGCCGTTGGTGCCCGGACCCTGGTTGCCGTAGGCAACGGTTCCGCGCGGGTAGGTCTCCTGGCCGGTGACCTCGTCCGGGAACTTGTACCCGGGCCCGCCCTCCTCCTGGCGGTAGATGTCACCGCACTGCAGGACACCGAGCCGGGACGAGTTCGTCAGCCGGAAGCACTGCGTCGCGTCGTAGAACCTGCTGTTCACCAGGTGCACGAAGTTGTGTACGCCGCAGGGCGCATTCGCGCGGTCCATCCGGACCACGAACGGTCCGTAGTTCGTCACGAAGTACACGTCGACCGTGCCCTTCGCGCGGGCGACCGGCGACGGGATGCGGACGGGCTTGGCGGCCGGGTTCTCGGGCGTCGGAGTGAACTCACACTTGGCTACCGGCTTGGCAACGGGTGTGGCGGAGGCAGTCGTCGTGGAGAGCGTCGTGGCGACCAGAGCGGCCGCGATCAGGGCGGTGAGTGATCGCTTCATCACCACACCGTAGTGCTTCGCTCGCTCTCTGCAGAGGTTGTTCAAGGAATTGGCCGCGGACTCGAACATCCCGCGCTTCCCGCCTAAGGTGATGCGGTCCGCCTCAAGTGATGCGGTCCGCTGCGGAAGGTGTTGTGTGTTGAACGGCGAGGTACTGGCCGGTCGGTATCGGTTGCTGACCCTGCTGGGCAGGGGCGGTGCAGGTGAGGTCTGGCAGGCGGAGGACTCGGTCCTCGCCCGTCAGGTCGCGGTGAAACTGCTGCGCAGCCTCGATGGCGACCCGATGGATGCTGTCCAGAGGTTTCGCGCCGAGGCTCAATCAGCCGCTCGATTGACGCATCCGAACGTCGTCGCGACGTACGACGTCGGCGCCGAGGGCGATCGCGTGTTCCTGGTGATGGAACTCGTGCAAGGCCCCGATCTCGCCAAACTGATGCGTACGTCGGGACTCCCGGCCGCCGCCCTGGTCGAGGACATCGCCCTGCAGGGCGCCCGCGCGCTGGACGCGGCGCACGAAGCCGGGATCGTGCACCGCGACGTGAAGCCGGGCAACCTGCTGATGGCTCCCGACGGCACGCTCAAGATGACCGACTTCGGGATCGCGAAGCAGGCCGGCAACGAGACGACCGGACTGGGCGTTCTGCTCGGTACGGCGTCGTACGTGTCACCGGAACAGGTCCGTGGCGAGCCCGCCACCGCGGCGAGCGACTGGTACTCGTTCGGCTGCGTCCTGCACGAGCTCCTGACCGGTACGCCGCCGTTCACCGGGCCGACCGTCGACGTGGTCATGCGGCAGCACCTCGACGTACCGCCTCCGCCTGTGACGCGTGCCGACGTACCGCCTCAGCTGTCGAACCTCGTGACGCACCTGCTGGCCAAGGACCCGGCGGACCGCCCGTCGTCGGAGCAGGACGTGGCCGCACTGCTCGCACCGGCCAGCCAGACCCAGGTGCTGTCCTTCACGCCACCTGCGGCCGCCGAGGTGATCGGTGTGGGCACGTGGGAGCAGGACTCGGACGAACCGGCGCACCGGGCGACCCGCGCAGGCTTCCCGTTGGCCAAGGCGGGTATTGCTGCTGCCGTGGTGGTGGCGGGTGTGGTTGCGGCCCTCCTGCTGCGAGCGGGCGTGTCGAACGATCCGCCCGCAGCAGCAGGCGGCACACCGTCTGCTGCTCCGGTGCAGAGGGCTACGACGGCCCCCAAGACCACACCGAAGCCAAAGCCGACCCCTAGTCCCACCAAGACGACTCCGACGCAAAAGGCGACGCCCGAGCAGACGCAGAACCCGCAGGCGGTCCTGGTGCAGCAGCTGCGCACTCTGGCCGCACAGGTACGCGCAACGCAGCAAGGCAGCCGTAGCAAGGCGCCGCGGGAGGCTGCGAACGACCTGGACCAGGCTGCTCAGGCAATCGATCACGGCGACACCGACTCCGCCGCGCAGCATTTCTACGAGGCGCAGCAGCGGCTGTTCGAGGCACAGCAACGCCAGCGCTGGCAGCCGACCCAGCAGATCGTCGCGCTGTTCTCCACCATCAGCCAGTCACTCCCGCGTCAGCAGCACAACAACAACAACGAGTGAGGCACGCGACCTTCGACAGGTGGCCGGTGTCACAGTGTGTGTCACCCTCGTACCGGGATACTCGCGGGTAAGCCGGCGCGAAGGAGACGCACGATGAGCAGGTTGCAGCAGACCGACGGGCTGACCGACATCCAGGAAGAGATCCTGAAGACGGTCCGGGCCTTCGTCGAGGCCGAGATCCTCCCGGTCGCCACCGAGCTCGAGCACCGCGACGAGTACCCGACCGAGATCGTCGAGGGCCTCAAGGAACTCGGCCTGTTCGGCCTGATGATCCCCGAGGAGTACGGCGGCCTCGGCGAATCGCTGCTCACCTACGCGCTGTGCGTCGAGGAGATCGCCCGCGGCTGGATGAGTGTGTCCGGCATCATCAACACGCACTTCATCGTCGCGTACATGCTGCTCCAGCACGGGACCGACGAGCAGAAGCAGAAGTACCTGCCCCGGATGGCGACCGGCGAGGTCCGCGGCGCGTTCTCGATGTCCGAGCCGGGCTGCGGCTCCGATGTGGCCGCGATCAAGACCAAGGCCGTCAAGGACGGCGACGCCTATGTGATCAACGGCCAGAAGATGTGGCTGACCAACGGCGGCTCGTCGAACCTGGTCGCGGTGCTGACCAAGACCGACGAGGGCGCGGAGTCGGTTTATAAGAACATGACCACGTTCCTGGTCGAGAAGGAGCCCGGGTTCGGCGAGGTCGACAAGGGCCTCACGATCCCCGGCAAGATCGAGAAGATGGGCTACAAGGGCGTCGACACCACGGAACTGGTGTTCGACGGGTACCGGATCGACGCGGGCCAGATTCTCGGCGGCGTACCGGGTAAGGGTTTCTACCAGATGATGGACGGCGTCGAGGTCGGGCGCGTGAACGTCGCCGCGCGCGGGTGTGGCGTGGCGCGGCGGGCGTTCGAGCTCGGGATCTCGTACGCGCAGCAGCGCGAGACGTTCGGCAAGAAGATCGCCGAACACCAGGCGGTGCTGTTCCGGCTCGCCGACATGGCCGTCAAGGTGGAGGCCGCGCACGAGCTGATGGTGAAGGCGGCCCGCAAGAAGGACAGCGGCTCCCGCAACGACTTCGAGGCCGGCGTCGCGAAGTACCTGGCCAGTGAGTACTGCTCGCAGGTCGTGGAGGACTCGTTCCGCATCCACGGCGGCTACGGCTTCTCCAAGGAGTACGAGATCGAGCGCCTCTACCGCGAGGCGCCGATGCTCCTGATCGGAGAAGGCACGGCGGACATCCAGCGGATGATCATCGGCCGCCGCCTGCTCGAGGACTACAAGCTCTGACCGTGCGCTGGGTCGACAGGCGGGGCGGTGCCGGTCGGCCCAGCGCGCGGCGGGGCAGGGGCTAAGCGGTACTGCGGGTCGGGACTTCCCGGGTGTTGCCGGAGCCGTGGCCGGACAGCAGCCAGATGCCCAGTTGGGTGATCTCGTGGCGCACCGACGCGCCGTCTCGGCGGGTGGTGATCAGGCCGGCCTCCCGCAGTACCGTCGCCTGGTGGCTCGCGGCGGCCGGGGAGATCCGACAGCGTTTCGCCAGCTCCGTCGTCGTGCAGCCGCTGACGGTCGCCTCCAGTGCGGCGGCCCGGGTCGAGCCGAGGAGGGAGCCCAGGGGATCACTCGACGGCGAGTGCTCCATCGGCGTCTGCCGCAGGATCCCGGGCGCATGCTGGATCGGGTACACCAGGATCGGTTTGAGGTCCGGGTCCCGCAGCTTGGTCGGTACCTGCCAGCAGAACGCCGAAGGCTGCAACTCGATTCCCCTGCCATCGAGATACAGATCTCTGTCGTTCATGTCCAGCACCTGCAGCACCGGTGCGACCCACCGGACCCGCGGATGCAGCGACGACAGCAGCCGGTCGACGCCGTGCCGGGCCAACGCCTCCCCTCGATGGGCGTGGTCGGCGGACACGTGCGTCCCGATCGACTTCCAGTACGGCGCAATCGCGGCGTCGTGATACGTCCGAATGGCCCGTCCGAGCTTCTGCATCGACGTCCGGCCGCCCTGCGCCAGCTCCCGTGTCCAAGGGGAGGCCGGCCGGTACTGCGCGAGCAGGTCGAGCTGGCTGTGGATCTGCTGCCGCGGTGTCGCCAGCGCCTGCTCCAGTGCGGTGTCGAAGTCCGGTGCGGGCTCCGACGGGGTGAGGAAGTCGGGGGAGTAGCCCTTCGACGGGCATAGTTCCAGCAGCAGCCGCATCTGGTCCGGTGCGACGGTGGCCCGCACGTGGCGCCGCCAGTCCTCGAAGATCAGCCGGCCTTCCGAGTGCTGGAGCATGTGCAGGCTCAGCAGCACCTCCCAGAGCGGTGCCGGCGTGGTGGCGACCGTGACCCGGGTCAGGTCGCGCGGCGTGAAATGAATGCGCAGCACCACGATTCCCCTCCCATCCTGATGGTCGCGGAACGTAATCAATTACTGACCGAATGCGACTCGGGAATTCAATCAAGGCAGCGGATTCGGCGACAACCGTTTGAACATTCCAATCCGGGAGCAGTCCTGGCCATGGCAAAAGGTTGCCAGCTAGAGCCAGTGGTTCCGCTTGAACAACCGGTAAAGGACGGTGCATGCCGACGCCATCACTCCGAGTACGACGAAGTACGCGTACTTGAGCCGTAGTTCCGGCATGTAATCGAAATTCATGCCGTAGATCCCGGCGATCATCGTCGGTACGGCGAGGATCGCCACCCAGGCCGAGATCCGCCGCATGTCCTCGTTTTCGGCCACCTGCACCTGGGCGAGCCCGGCCTGCAGGATCGAGCTGAGCAGTTCGTCGAACGAGATGACCTGCTCCTTCACCCGTTGCAGATGGTCGTCGACGTCGCGGAAGTAGTTCCTGGTCTCTTCGGCGATCAGTGGGTGCCGCAGCGTGGCAAGTGTCCGCATCGGGCCGGTCAGCGGAGCTACGGCCCGCTTGAGCTCCAGCACCTCGCGCTTCAGCTGGTAGACCTTGTCGATATTCCGCCAGCCACGCGGTGTGAACATGCCGGTCTCGATCAGGTCGATATCGGCCTGTACGGCGTCCGCGACCTCCAGGTACCGGTCCACGACGTGGTCCGCGATGGCGTGCAGTACGGCGCCTGGACCGGTGGCGAGCCGTTGCGGCTCGCGCTCCAGCTCCTGCCGCAGCCCGGTCAGCTCACTGTGCTCACCGTGGCGGACCGTGACGACGAAGCCGGGTCCACAGAACACCATGACCTCACCGGTCGCCACCACCTCGCTGGTGGCGGTCAGGTCGTCGTGCGGGACATACGTGACCGTTTTGAACACTGCGAACAGCGTCTCGCCGTACCGCTCCAGCTTGGGGCGCTGATGCGCCTCGTAAGCGTCCTCGAGCGCCAGCTTGTGCAGACCGAACTCCGCACCGATGATCGCGAGCTGATGGTCGGTCGGCTCGAACAGGCCGATCCACACGAACCCCTGGCCGCGCTGCGCTCGGACCAGCGCCTCGGTGTAGGAGTTGACCCGGTTGTCGCGGACGCCGTCGCGGTACAGCCCCCAGTCGACCAGGGCGCCCTCGAGCTTGCCGGTGACCACGTCGTCCGGCGGGCGTCCGGGGCCGACGCCGCGGCGGGCGAAGACCCGTCCAACACGGCGTGTCGCGCCCATGTCCCATCGTCGCCCGGTCATTACCGGCGAGGCTATCAAGACGCGGTAACCAGCTGTCGGCAATGATGGGGGTGGAAGCACGTGGAGAGGAACGACGATGACCACCCAGGGCATGCCCTCGATGGACCCCAGGCCGACCGGCCTGACGATCGGGACGTACGACACCTACCGGGAGGCGCAGCGAGCTGTCGACTATCTCTCGGACGAGAAGTTCCCGGTCGAGCACACGACCATCGTCGGCAACAACCTGCGCCAGGTCGAGAAGATCACCGGCCGGCTCACCTGGGGCCGGGCGCTGACCGCGGGCCTGGCCAGCGGCGCCTGGTTCGGGCTGTTCGTCGGCCTGCTGCTGGGGCTCTTCACCACGAACAACTGGATCGCGGCGGTGCTCACCGGCGTCGTACTGGGTGCCTTCTTCGGGCTGGTGTTCGGCGGCCTCGGCTACGCGCAGTCGGCCGGCCGCCGGGACTTCACGTCGCGGACCGCCGTGGTGGCCACGACGTACGACGTGCTCTGCGACTTCAAGTTCGCTGAAGAGGCGCGCAACCACCTGGCCAAGCTCGCCCTGAAGGGTGAGGTGCACCCGCTGCTGCCGGATCACCAGACCCAGCGGCCGGTCGACTGAGGGTGACCTATCTCTCCTGCCGGTGAGAGCCACGCCACGGCCCGGAGGCGGCCGGACCCGGCAGCATGGGGATTCCAGCAGCCGAGGAGGAACCAGATGCAGTTCGGGCGGAGCTACGAGGAGTTCGAGGTCGGTGCGGTCTACAAGCACTGGCCCGGCAAGACGGTCACGGAGTACGACGACCACCTGTTCTGCCTGCTCACCATGAACCACCATCCGCTGCACCTGGACACGCACTACGCGGAGGGGTCGACCCAGTTCGGGAAGAACGTTGTGGTCGGCAACTACATCTACTCGATCCTGCTCGGGATGTCGGTCCCGGACGTGAGCGGCAAGGCGATCGCGAACCTGGAGATCGAGTCGCTGCGGCACGTCGCCCCGACCTTCCACGGCGACACCGTGTACGGCGAGACGGTCGTCCTGGACAAGTGGGAGTCCAAGTCCAAGGACGACCGCGGCGTCGTCTACGTCGAGACCAAGGGCTACAAGCAGGACGGCACCGTCGTCTGCCTGTTCCGCCGCAAGGTCATGGTCCCGAAGAACAACTACCTGGAGAGCCGGGGCGGAGAACAACCCGGCCGCCCCACCCCGACCTCCTGATCTTCTAAAGGAACAGCTCGATCACCGGAACCAGGACGTTCGGCTTCTGGATCGGGAGCTTCAGCGTGAGTACGTCGGCTGAGACGCCACCCATCGTGGTGTTCTGAGCCGTGCGGTGCGGGTCGTTCTCGATGCGCTTGATCTCGGACGCGTCGTTCAGGAGCTGGGCGTACTTCACCTTCCCGCCGAGGCCGGCCAGATGCACGTGGCCCATCGGCCAGGAGAACAGGTGCAGATACAACCGGTTGCCCTTCTGGGTGTAGCGGGCGTCCGGCGGAGCGGCGTACTCCGAAGGGCGTGCGCCGCGGATCGACCGCTCGTGCAGCCGCATCCACTCACCGATGTCGGCCAGCGTCGCCAGCGCCCGCGGGTCGAACTCACCACGACCCGTCGGCCCCACGTTCAGCAGCAGGTTGCCGTCCTTGGAGACCGAGTCGACGAGCATCTTCACCAGCAGCTCGGGTGACTTCCAGTCCAGGTTGTCCCGGTCGTAGCCCCAGCTGCCGTTGAGCGTCTGGCACGCCTCCCACAGCACTGGTACGCCGTCCCGCAGCATCGGCCCGTCCGGCTGGTACTGCTCCGGCGTCACGAAGTCACCCGGGATGTCCAGCCGGTCGTTGATCAGGATGTCCGGCTGCAGCTCGCGGACCATCGCCATCAGCTCGACCGAGCGCCAGTCGTCGCGGCCCTTGCCGTGGCCGTCCCGCCCGTCCGGGTACGTCCGGCCCGGGTAGGAGAAGTCGAACCACATGATGTCGATCGGCCCGTAGTTGGTCAGCAGCTCCCGGGTCTGTGCGTGCAGGTAGTCGGCGTACACCTGGATGTCCCGCCCGGCCGCCTTCGCGATCGCCTCCTCGTCGTCGCGCTGCGGGTGCACGAGGTCGATCGGGAACTCCGGGTGGTGCCAGTCGATCAGCGAGTGGTAGAACCCGACCCCGAGGCCCTCGGCGCGGCACGCCTCGACGAACGGCCCGACCAGGTCCTTGCCCCAGGCGGTCTTCGCCACGGTGTAGTCGGACACCTCGGAGTCCCACAGGCAGAAACCCTCGTGGTGCTTGGTCGTGAGTACGGCGTACTTCATGCCGGCCTCGCGTGCGGCGCGGGCCCACTTGGCCGGGTCGTACAGGTCCGGCTCGAAGTGGTCGAAGTACGGCTGGTAGTCCTCGTCGGTGAGCTTCTCGCGGTTCTTCACCCACTCGTGCCGGGCCGGCAGCGCGTACAGGCCCCAGTGGACGAAGAGGCCGAACCGCCAGTCGCGGAACTTCTCGACGGAATGCGCGGGAGGCGCGTCGGTCATCTCAATTCTCCTTATGGATCAGCGTCCGCCGAGACCCGTGACGAGCAGGCCGCGGACGAGGTGTTTCTGCAAGAGGACAACGAGCAGCACGGTCGGGATCATCGCCATCATCGAGGCGGCCATCATCAGGTTCCACTGGGTGCCCTGCTGGCCGATGAACTGCGCCAGGCCCTGCGGGACGGTGCCCTTGTCCTCGACACTGTTGATGATGATCAACGGCCACAGGAAGCTGCCCCAGAAGCTGATGAAGCTGAAGACGGTCAGTACGGCGATGGCCGGCCGCGCGAGCGGCAGCATGATCCGCAGGAACGTCCGGAACGGACCGCAGCCGTCGACCCGGGCCGCTTCTTCGAGCTCGGCCGGGACGGTCAGGAAGAACTGCCGCAGCAGGAAGGTGCCGAACGCGGTGAACGCCCACGGCAGGATCAGTGCCCAGTAGCTGTCCACCCAGCCGAGCGACTGCATCAGCCAGTACATCGGCACGATCAGCACCTCCTGCGGCACCATCAACGTGCCCAGGAACAGGACGAACAGTTGCTCCCGGCCCCTGAATTTCAGCCGCGCGAAGGCGTACGCCGACATACTCGAGGCGACCACCACGACGAGCGTGCCGGCGACTGCCACGAACAAGCTGTTCAGGAGGTAGCGGCCGAACGGCGCGAACGTGAACGCGTCGGCGTAGTTCTGCCAGCGGATCTCGGAGCCGAACAGGTGCGGTGTCGGCGTGAACACCTCGTCGGCGGGTTTCAGCGACGTCGAGACGGCGTACACCAGCGGGCCGAGGAAGAGGACCGCGACGATGATCAGCAGCACGTGCGAGACGCTGCTCCGCACTCGGCGGGCCACCACAGACGTTTCAGACATCGTAGTTCACCCACTTCCGCTGCCCGACGAACTGGATCGCGGTGATGCCCATGATGATCACGAACAGCACCCATCCGGCCGCCGACGCCAGGCCCATGCTGAGGAACTGCCAGCCCTGGTTGTAGACGTACATGACGATCGTCTGCGTGGACACGCCCGGACCGCCCTGGGTCAGGATGAACGGCTGCGCGAACACCTGGAACGAGGTGATCAGGGTCATCGTGGTCGCGAAGAAGATCGACGGCGTGATCATCGGCCAGGTGATGTACCGGAACCGCTGGAGCGGCCCGGCGCCGTCGATCTGCGCCGACTCCAGTTGTGACTGCGGTACCTGGTCGAGGGCGGCGGAGAAGACCAGGAAGTTGTACCCGAAGCCCTGCCAGATCGACATCGCCACGATCGCCGGCATCGCCCAGTTCGACGAGCCGAGGAAGTTCGGCGCGTGGATCCCGAACCAGCTGTCCAGGCCGGCGTCGAGCAGGCCGCCCGGCTGGAACAGCAGCCGCCAGACCATAACGTTGGCGACCATCGGCGTCATCACCGGGATGAAGAACAGCACCCGGAACGCCTGCCGGCCCTTGATCTTCGGCCCGAGCCAGGTCGCCAGCCCGAGCGAGACGACCACGTTCAGCGGCACGTACAGCACCACGAACAGCGCCGTGTTGAGCACCACCCGGCGGAACACCGGGTCGCTCAGCAGGTGCGAGTAGTTGCCGAACCCGAGGAACTTGCGCTCCCCGAACACCGGCCAGTCGAACAGGCTGATCGCGAGCGCCATCGCGGTCGGGAACAGTGTGAACAGGGCGAGTCCGCCGAGACTCGGCGCCAGGAAGACCGACGCGTACCGCCCGTCCCTGCGCAACGCGGGCCGCCGCCCCGGCCGCACGCCGCGCGAAGGCGACGTACCGGCCGGGGCAACGGTTGTTTCGACAGCCATCAGGAACCTGCGCCTGCCTGGTCCTGGATGGTTTTCAGCGCCTGATCCGGTGGGACCTCGCCGTTCAGCGCCTGGGTGCCGAAGCGGGTGAGCAGGTCGGCGACCTGGACCCAGTTCTTCGAGGTGACCAGTGCGATCGAGTTCTGCGAGGCGTACTCGATGACCTCCTTGGCCTCCGGGATCTTCGCCGCGGTGAACCAGGCCGGGTGCGCCGCGATCCGGGCCGGGTACGCACGACCGGCGGCGGCCAGCGTGGTCAGCGGCTTCTCACTCGTCATCGACATGATCGCCTGGAACGCGGCGTCCGGCGTCTTGCAGGACCGGGAGATGCCGAAGCCCGAGCCGGCGGTGTAGGTCTTCGAACCGTCCGGACCGGCCGGGATCGGCGCGATCCCGAGGTTGAACTTGACCTTGCCGAGGGTGTCGATCAGCGACCACGGGCCGTTCAGCTGCATCGCGGACTTGCCGGAGACGAACTGGGTGGTCTCGAAGTCGGTGCTGCCGGCCGGCACCTGCGGCGCGACCTTGTCGGTCCGGACGAGGTCCGCCCAGCTCTTGAACCCGTCGACGAACTTCGGGTCGGTGAAGTTGAGCTTGCCCTCGGCCAGCGGCTCGGCGCCGGTCAGGGTACGCACCCAGGAAGTCACGCTCAGGTCGCCGGGCGTCGTCACCAGGCCGGTCCGGCCACCTGTCGTGAGCTTCTTGGCGGCCGCCTTGAACTCGTCCATCGTCCAGCCCGGCTTCGGGTCCGGTATGCCGGCGGCCTTGAACAGGTCCTTGTTGTAGAAGATCACCATCGGACCGGAGTCGTACGGGATCGCAATCTGCTTCCCGTCCGCCTTCAGGCCGTCCATGATCGGCTTGTCGAAGTCGTCGGCCTTCAGCCCGTACTTCGTGATCAGGTCGTCGAGCGGCAGCATCGCGTTCGCGTACGACGCCAGCCGCAGCGACTGCATCCCGATGATGCACGGGGCCTTGCCGCTGGCCAGCAGGGTGCCGATCTTCGACCAGTAGTTGTTCCAGTCGGTGCCCTGGAGCTTGACGGTGATGCCGGAGTGGTCGGTGTGCGCCTGGTCGGCGACCTTCTGCCAGGCCGCCTGGTCCTCGGTTCCGCCGATCCAGAACTGCCAGGTCAGATCGGCCTTGTCGGCCGACCCGGACCCGCTGCTGCTACCGCTGTCGCCGCCGCCACACGCGGCAACGGCGGTCAGGGCCAGCACCGCACACGTGGCGGTGAGCCAGCGGCGTGCCCGAGCTGGTGTTCCTCTCATCCTGACCTCCAAGGAGAACTGTGAGTCATCCGATCAATATGTCGGGATCTTGACGAGAGTCAACAGCTCGTGGGCTTATTTCAGGAGGAAAAGGAACTTCCCACGCTCTAGCGCAAGGCCTAGACCTCCGATGTATGGTCCGAAGACATCGGAGGTTTGTCCCCGAAGGGAGGGCTTGGATGGCGGTCACGGATGTGGCGATCGACCGGATCAAGCAGATGATCGTGGCCGGCGAGCTGCAGCCCGGCGACCGGCTGCCACGCGAGGCAGACCTGGCCGCGCGGCTCGGGCTGTCCCGCAACTCGCTGCGCGAGGCGGTCAAGGCGCTGGCGCTGATCCGGGTCCTCGAGGTCCGGCAGGGCGACGGCACCTACGTGACCAGCCTCGACCCGGCACTCCTGATGGAGACGATGGGCTTCGTCCTGGACCTGCACCAGGACGCCTCCGTCCTGGAGTTCTTCGAGGTACGGCGGATTCTCGAGCCGGCCGCCGCGGCCCGGGCCGCGCTGCGGATGCCGGACGACGAGATCACCGCGATGCGCGCGCTGCTGGACGACCTCGGCGACGACCCGTCCGCCGACGACCAGCTCGCCTGCGACGTCGAGTTCCACCGGCTGCTCGCGATCGGCAGCGGGAACCGGACGCTGGCCTCGATCATCGAGAGCCTGCGGCAGCCGACCTACCGGGCCCGGATCTGGCGCGGTCTGACCCAGACGGGTGCGGTGAGCCGCTCGGTCGCGGAGCACCGCTCGATCCTGGAGGCGATCGCCGCCCGCGAGCCCGAGGTCGCCCAGGCCTGGGCGACCGTGCATATCGCGGGCGTCGAACGCTGGCTCAACGAGGCGGTCAAGCTCGAGGTGGACGGAGCTCCAGCAGCACCGCGGCCGGCATCGGCAGCGTTACCTCGACGGCTGAACCGTTCCACTCGAGTGGGGTACTGACGAGCCGGCTGCGCTCGGCAAGGTCGGCCAGCTCCTCGTCGGTCGGCCAGTCGCCAAGACCTTCGGCGGCCTGCGCGATGTCGGCGGTGCCGACAGCCAGAGTGGTGGCCGTGGCCTGCCAGGACGAGTCAACGCCGGGCAGCTGGACCTGAACCGTCCTGGTCAGTTCTGATGCCCCGTCGGCTTTGGTCTGGTCGAGGGTCAAGTTCCACAGCAGTACGGCGATCCGGTCGCGGTCCCGGGATGCCCAGGCTTCCACCAGGCTTCCGGCACCGTCACCGGCGTACGTCACCGGCAGCTCGACCGGTCCGAGCCGGCTGAGCAGCGTCATCGCGTGGTAGCGCGGTTTCGCCAATCCACCAACGGTTTGCAGCCCGAAGCCGCCGTGCAGGAACCGCGGCGGCCGGCCGAGTTCCTCGAAGTGGTCGGACGCGACCCAGTACGAGAGCGCGTCGATCCGCCCGGCCGCGGACCGCATGCCGCGGAGCAGGAACACCCCGGAGAACACCGAGTCGTTGATCGGGTTGAAGTGCGTCGGCGTCACGCCCCATTCGGTCCAGAGGATCCGCGCATCGCCGAACCCGTGCCGCTCCAGCGACGCGCGTACGTCGAGTGGCGGCGATCCGTACGTGTGCGTGGACACGAAGTCGACCGGCGTACCGAATTGTTTTGCGTGAGCGAGGAGGTCGTCGACCCAGCCGGCTGCGGCGGAGGACGGGCCACCGACCGCGAGGCGGGGGTCGACGGACTTCACGGCGGCAGCGGACACGTCGTACAGCTGGAGCCATTCGGCCTTGGTGCCGGACCAGAAGACCTCGAGGTTCGCCTCGTTCCAGACCTCGAAGTCCCACGTCAGCACCTCGTCGAGGCCGTACCGGTCGACCAGGTGCTGCACGAGCGCGCGGACCAGGTCGTGCCAGCGCTGGTACGACGCGGGCGGCGAGATGATCGCGCCGTACGCGAAGACCGTCTTCGTCGGGTCGCTCGCCAGCTCCCGCGGCATGAACCCGAGCTCGACCACCGGACGCAGCCCGATCGCGAGCAGCTTGTCGTAGATCGCGTCCACCACATCGAAGTTGTAGGTGTCCCCATCGATCACGTGCGTGTCGTCGTGGAAGATCGCGTGCGCGCGGACCGTGCGGACGCCGATCTCGTCGTGCATCCGGCGCAGCGCGTCCTCGAGCTCGCCGCCGATCTCGTGTCCGCCGGTCAGGTCCTTGCAGAGCAGCTGACTCAGGCGCTCGCTGCCGACGATCGGCTCCCACGGCCGCTGCAGTTCGGTGCCCTCAGCAACCGTGTCGACGGTCACCGAGACGTTCGGAATCGTGCCGTCGGCAACCAGTGGTACGGCGCCGACGGCCTGACTCGGACGTCCGTGGGTCGTCACCTCGGGCACGCTCGCGACGGCATAGCGGTACGGCGTACCCGGGGTGCACGTGGTGTCCACGTACGGCGGTGACGGGACCGAGAGCACGTCGCCGCTGTGATGGTCGACCGGCTCCAGCGGACCGCGCTCTCCGGTCCCCCGGAGGATCAGGTAGCCGACTGCGCCGTCCACCGGCGACCAGTCGATCGTCACCTGGCCGACGCCGCCGACCGCCCGGACCTCCTTCGGCGGATCGAGGTCCGGGAACGCGAACGCGCGCTCCTCGTCACTGCGAACCGCGATCCGCTCGTCCCAGTCGGTCTTGGCATCCTGCTGCATCTAGATTGTCTCCTGTTACTCGACGCCGGATTCGAACTGTTCCATCGCGATCAGCGGCCGGATCCGGCTCTCCACCGTCCGGCTCGCGAAGCTGCGCCGAATCAGGTTCTCGCCGAACACGTTGCCGATGGCACCCATCACCATCGCCTGGTCCAGCGACAGGTACCGGCGGGCGATCAGCCCGGACTTCACCGCGACCGAGTCGTAGAACCCGCCACCGCCGTACGCGTGCAGGGTCTTCTCGATCTTGCTCAGGTTGGCGATCGCCTGCCGCGGCGCGTACGCCATCGCCAGGAACGCCGCGTGCGGGGTGACGACGCCGTCGCCGTACGTCGGGTTCGGGTTGGTGCCTTCGCGGCAACCCTCGAAGCCCGCGTCGAAGTTGGTGCCCTCGAGGTCGGACGGGTAGCCGCCCGGATCCATCCCGAGCGGCTCGACGCCGTAGACGGAGTACCCGCCCTTGGGGTTCGACGCCGGCGAGAAACCCCAATAGCCATAGCGAGCGTCGTCCAGGCCGTGCTCGATGTGCGCGCGGACCGTGAGCGGGTGGTTGATGCCCCAGCTGCGCGGCGCCCACGTCGACTCGGGGACGAACAGGTCGGGCATCAGCGACTCGAACATGTCACCGCCCCACGACGGAACGATCCGCATCCCGCGGTACTCGTACGTGCCCTCGAACACGTCGAGACCGAGGTACGTCCGGTGCACGCCCTTCGGCTTCTGCTCCACCCACGACCAGTCGCAGCTGTCCGGGAAGGTGCGGTACGTCGCGAAGTACTGCGTGTGCGGGACCTGGTTGAGCGCGAACCCGACGTACCCGGCGATCCGGGCCTCGGTGTTGCAGGTGTCGTAGTGGAACTTGCGGTAGTACACGTCCGGGCCGACGCCGGCGTGGTTGCCCTTGTCGGTGGCCTCGTCCGGCGGCGGGGTCTCGAAGAATCCGCCCCGCATCAGACCGCCCGGGCGGGCCGCCGGGTTGTAGTAGAACGCGAAGTTCATCTTGTCCAGCAGGGCGTCCGCGAGGGCGCGGGCGCGCGGCTCGGCGTTGCGGACCACCATCAGCGCGCAGGCGAACCAGGCGTTGTCGACACTCGACACGAACGGTGTGATCGGGCGGGTGCCGTCCGGGTCGACGTACCGGACCTCGCCGGTCGCCTCGTCGTACCAGTTGAAGTACATGCCGCTCGGCTCGTGATGTACGACGTTCTGCATCGTCGTCAGCGTCTGCGTGATGCGGCGCAGCGACTCCTGCGGCGAGATGATGCCGAAGTACTTGGCGACGACCGTGCTCCACAGGTAGCCGCCGATGTTGGTGGGGGAGGTGTAGTTGCTGCGCACCGGGTTCGTCACCGATTCGCCGATGTTGTCGGCGGGCAGCCCGGTGTGCTCGTCGGTCATCGCGACGATGCTTCGCCAGGTGTCACGAGCCCACCGGCCTACGGTGGCTTTGTCGTCGCGGCTTGGTGTCCAGCTGCCCTTCAGGACCTCCGCCGGTGACGGCGTTCCTCCGAAGGCGGGGGTTGCGGTTCCTGCGAGAGCTGCGACGCCGGTGGCGGCGAGCACTGTGCGGCGACTGATGATGGCGGTCATCTGAGGTCTCCTATTTCAGTCCGGTAATTGCGATGCCGCGGGTGACGTGGCGCTGGAAGGCCAGGAACATCACCAGCACCGGTACGACGACCACGACCGCGCCGGCCATCAGCAGGCCGTAGTTCTGCGCGTTCTGTCCGGTCGAGTACAGCGCCAGGGCGACGGGAAGCGTGTACTTGTCCTCGGTCTGGGCGATCACCAGCGGCCAGAGGAAGTTGTTCCAGGACCCGAGGAAGGTGAGGATGCCGAGCGTGGCCAGCGCGGGCCGGGTCAGCGGCAGCATGATCCGCGCGAAGATGCCCAGCTCGCCGGTGCCGTCGACGCGGCCGGCGTCGATCAGGTCGTCGGGCAGCCCCAGGAAGAACTGCCGCATCAGGAACACGCCGAACGGCGAGACCAGGAACGGCAGGATCAGGCCGGGGTACGAGTTCGCGAGCCCGGCGTTGGTGACGAGGACGAACAGCGGGACGAACGTGACCATGCCTGGGATCATCAGCGTGGCCATCACCAGCACGAACAACGCGTTGCGGCCCTTGAACCGGAGCTTCGCCAGCGCGTAGCCGATCATCGAGCAGAAGGTCAGGTTGCCGGCCGTGACGGCCAGCGCGACCAGGGTCGAGTTCAGGAAGTAGCGCGGGAAGTTCGCCT
This sequence comes from Kribbella sp. NPDC055110, assembly GCF_053607525.1. Classification (NCBI taxonomy): domain Bacteria; kingdom Bacillati; phylum Actinomycetota; class Actinomycetes; order Propionibacteriales; family Kribbellaceae; genus Kribbella; species Kribbella sp. NPDC055110. The sequence goes on along the minus strand of NZ_JBSGTS010000025.1, from coordinate 46,033 downwards.
TGTTGAACAGGTCGTCGTAGTTCTGCGAGGTCGGCTGATCCGGCCACCACGTCGGCGGGACCCGGAGCAGTTCGCCCTGGGTCTTGAAACTGCCGAGCACCATCCACAGGAACGGCGCCGCGACGGCCACCAGGCCGAGCACGCCGATCAGGTAGATCCACCAGGTACGGCGCATCATTTCTCCCTCAGCAGCCGGAACTGGATGAACGTGACCACCGCGATGACGACGAACAGGATGTAGGCCATCGACGTCGCGAGCCCGTAGTTGCCGAAGCCGAACTGGTTGTACGTGTACATCGACACCGACAGCGTGCTGTCCAGCGGACCGCCCTTGGTCATCACGAACGGCTCCTCGAAGAACTGCAGGTACCCGATGCCGGTGGTGACGCTGGTGAACAGGATCGTCGGCCGCAGCAACGGCAGGATCAGGTACCGGAATCGTTGCCAGGAGCCCGCACCGTCGATCTGGCCGGCCTCCTCGACCGACTCCGGGATGCCCTGCAGACCGGCCAGGAAGATGATCATCGCGGAGCCGAAGTTCCGCCAGACCGCCATCGCGATCAGCGACGGCATCGCCCACGTCTTGGACGCCAGCCAGTTTGGGCCGTCGATACCGACCCAGCCCAGTGCGGTGTTCAGCAGCCCGTTGTCCGGCGACAGCACGAACCGCCAGATCACCGCGATCGCCACGATCGACGTCACCACGGGCAGGTAGTAGGCGACCTTGAACAGCGCCTGGAACCGCTTGACACCACGATCCAGCAGCACCGCCGCGCCCAGCGCCACGACCAGTGTCAACGGGACGCCGACAATCACGAAGTACGCCGTGTTGAAAGCCGCCTTGCGGAACGTCTCGTCCTGGAGGGCCTTGAGGTAGTTGCCGAACCCGACCCCGTTCACCGAGAACGGCGTCCGCAGATCCCGCTGCTTGATATCGGTGAACGACATCCCGAACGACCCCAGCACCGGCCCCGCCGTAAACGCCAGGAACAGCACAACAAACGGAAGAACAAGCACCCACGCGGCCACAGCCTCGCGAGTGATCCGGCGCCGCGGGCGCCCAGGCGGCGAAGTACGCCGTACCGCCTGGGCCTGCCTATCGGTGACGACTGTCATCGTGCTCAGCTACCGCCCGTACCGATGGCCGACGCCTTGGTTTGAATGGCTTTGGCGGTGTCGGCGGGCGACTGCCCGGACTTCGCCATCTTCTCGACCTCGGTGTCGAACGCCTTCGCGACCTGCTCCCAGTTCACGATCGCCGGCGGCGCCTTGGCGTCCTCGAGCTGCTTGCCGAACACCGGCAGCAGCGGGTCGGACGAGATACTCGGGTCCTCCCACGCGCTCTTCACCGCGGGCAGGTCCGACGACAGCTTGAACCACGAGGCCTGCGTCTTCGCATCCGACAGGAACTTGACCAGCTTCCAGGCACTGTCCTTGTTCTTCGACGCCTTGAACACCACGAAGTCCGAGCCGCCGACGAACGACGTCGCCGTCTTGTTCTTCGGGATCTGGAACACGCCGATGTTCGGCTTGATCGCGTCCCCTCCGGCCTTCGCCACCGAGCCCGCCATCCACGGACCGGAGATGAACATCGGCACCTGGCCGTTCACGAACTGCGCCTCGGTCTGGTTCGGGGGCAGGTCGGAGCCGGCCAGCTTCTCGGTGAAGAAGCTCTGGTAGTACTTCAGCCCTTCCTGCATCTCCGGTGTGTCGAACGTGAACGACTTCTGGTCGTCCCCGGTGATGTTCGCCCCGGCCGACCAGGCGAACGGCATCACCGTCTGCCAAGAGCCGTCGCCGCCCGGCTGCAGGTTGATCCCGTACTTCGCGCCGGCCTTCTCCTTCATCGCCTTGGCCATCGCCTTCAACCCGTCCCAGTCCGTCGGGGGAGTGCTGAAGCCGGCCTTCGCGGCGAGATCCTTGCGGTAGTACACGAGCCGCGTCTCGACGTACCAGGGAACGCCGTACTGCGTTCCGCCGACCTTCGTGGTGTCGAGCGCGCCCTCGTAGAAGCCGGAGTTGTCGAAGCCCTGCGGTGTCGGGTCGAGCGCGCCGAGATCGGCGAACTCGCCCATCCAGGTGGTGCCGACCATGGCCGCGTCGGGCAGCGTGTTCGCGGTGATCGCGGTGGTGAACTTGTTGTGCGCCGCGTCCCACGGGATCGGGGTGACGGTCACGTTGACGCCCGGGTTGGCCTGCTTGAACTGCTCCATCAGCTTGGGCAGGTTCTCACCCTCGGTGCCCATCGCCCAGACGGTCAGGTTGCCGGTGGCCGGTCCCTCGCTGACGGTGGTGGTCGGTTGCGACCCGCCGCTCGGCGAGTCCGCGGACCGTCCACACCCGACCAGCGCGAGCGCCGTCGCGGTCAATGCAGCGCTGCCGATCACCAGCCGGCGGCGGATGCTGTGGGTGAACATGTGTTGTCTCCTCACTCGTTACTGCTGTGCATCCCCCGGGTTTGTGCCGCAGCTGTCCCGCAGCACCAGTTGTGTTGCCAGTACGTCGTTGCGCGCCCGGGTCCGAACCCCGGTCACCCGTTCGTGCAGCCGTTCCGCTGCCACGCGGCCCAGCTCGGCCATCGGCTGCCGCACAGTCGTCAACCCCGGCGACACGTACCGAGCCGCCATCACGTCGTCCCACCCGGTCACGACAATCTCCGCAGGCACCCGCACCCCGTTCGCGGCGAGCGTCGCCAGCGCAGCCAACGCCAACTCGTCGTTGGCACACACCAACCCGTCCGGCCGCACACTCCCGCCGACCTTTTCCCAGCCCGTCCTGCGCGCAGCGCGGGGCGGGCGTGTGGTTGCCTGGAGCACCTTTTCCGCGACTTCCCGGCCGGCTTCCTCCGTCAGCGGGACCTGCACCGGCTTCGGCACCTGCAGCCCGCGGAGCTCATGCGCCTTCGCAAACCCGGCGTACCGCTCGGAAACGTCGTACGAACTAGCCGGGTCACCAACGAACAGAAGACTTTGCCGCCCGTGATCAAGCAGTCTGGTGGTGAGCTGTTCGGCGCTCGCAGCACTCTCGCTCCGGACCGAGTCGCAACCGGTGACGGGCGGATGCGCAATCAGCACCACCGGTACGCCGGCCTTCCGCAGCCCCTGCACCGTCGGCAGGTCGAGAGCGTTGCCGTGGACAACGATCCCGTCGACGCGCCCGGCCAGGTCCATCACGGTGCGTCGCGGATCGGGGTTGCCGTGCGTGACGGTGATGACGACGCTCTGACCGTGTTCACCGGCCCAGCGCTCGTACCCCATCAGCAGGTCGCCGTAGAACGGACCGGCGAGATCCGGCAGCACCAGCCCGTGCGCCTCGTGCCGCTGCACGGCGAGACTCCGCGCGGCCCGCAACGGTACGTAGTTCAGCTCCTGCGCCGCCTGGTCCACCCGCTCCCGCGCCTTCGCCGACACCGGACCGGTCCCTTGCAGGACACGCGAAACCGTCGCGATCGACAGCTTCGCGCGGGCCGCGACGTCGTAGATCGTCGCCGGCCTGCCGGTGGGTCCGGAAGGCACTGGGTTCGCTCCTTGGGAGGAAAGTGGAAGCGCTTACAGTTTCGATACCCTGCCTTGGATCGATCCAACGGTCAAGGGTTCGGCGCGGGGAGATCTGCGGTCTGCGAGGATGCAGGCGTGACCACAGAGGAGCGAAAGGACCGGGTCTTCCTGGTCCGGCACGGGGAAACCGAGTGGAGCAGGTCGGGCCGGCACACGTCCGTCACCGACCTCCCGCTGACGGCCGACGGCGAGCGGGTCGCCGCGAGTCTGCGGGAGCGGCTGGCGGAGGAGTCCTTCGACCTGGTGCTGACGTCACCGCGGCAGCGCGCCCGGCGTACGGCGGAACTCGCGGGCTTCCCCGACGCGGAGGTCGACGACGACCTGGTCGAGTGGAACTACGGCGACTACGAGGGCATCACCACCGCCGAGATCCGCGAGACCGTCCCCGGCTGGACGGTCTGGGACGACCCGGTACCCCACGGCGAAACACCGGCCGAGGTCGCCGCCCGCCTCGACCGCGTCAACGCCCGCCTGGCCGCCGTACCCGGAGACGTCCTGGTTTTCGGCCACTCCCACGCCCTTCGCGGCCTGACCGCCCGCTGGCTGGAACTCGACGTCACCGAAGGCCGCCACTTCGTCCTCAACACCGCCACCATCTCGACCCTGGGCTGGGAACGCGGCTCCCCGGCCATCCTGCGCTGGAACAGCTGACCTTTCCGGAACATTTCTTGCACTAGCTGGCAAAAATGTTCCGGAAAGCTGCGATGGGGCAGGTGGATGAGCAGGGTGTGGCGTCGAGGAACGGGTTCGTACGCCGAAGTACTCGAAGCACCTGTACGGCGGCGTCGCACGCGCGATTCGTGACGTCGAACCACCCGTAGCGGAGGGTCGCCTCGGTCCGCATCGTGGCGCGATTGTCCCGCTCGAGATCACGCCAGCGTTGTCGCGGTACCAGGTGGAGGCGCCCGTCGAGCTCCACGTTCAGACCGAACCCGTCGTAGTGCACGTCCGTGAACTCGCCGTCCACGGAGCGCTGCCGTGTCCCGCGCGGCAACCCGTGCCGACGCTCGACGTCGCGCGCGTAGCGGATCTCCAGCAGCGAGTGTGATCCCGCGACGACATCGCCGATGATCGGCCGGAGGCTGCCGCGGTGCCGCAGTCGCGGACGATCCGCCAGCGAACTCAGGATGTCCTGCGCGCCGACACGGCCGCTCTGACACGCCTCGGCGATCACCGCGGCTGCCTCGTCCAACGACGGCGCGATGCCCACGATGTCGAGGACCGCGTCTGCAGGCGTACGACGGGGCGGGGCGACCGCGGCGAGACGGGCGGCCCAGTACTCGTCGCGATGGATGACGAGGCCGGCGCGCGACCGGACCTTGCGGCGCTCGGGGATGGTCACGTAGACGCGGCGCTCCGGATCCGGCTTGATCAGCCCGAGCTGCTCCGCGGCGGTGTAATGACTCCACGCTGCCTCGGGGCCGGCGTACAACAGGGCCGCCAGCAAGCGCTCGCCGTACCCGATCGGACCCGTGTGCGTGACGTATACGCCGGGATGAATCGCTCGCCAGCGCCTGTTGCGCAGCGGTGTTCTGATGCGTGTCTCGGACCAGCCCGCTTGGAGCAGTTGAGCGCGCGACACGATCTGGCCCTGGTCATGGATCAGCGCATCGATCCCCTTCTTGCGCAGCTGACGCGACCACCACCACTCCACGCAGCCCAGGATGACGGATTTGGCGCGCGCCCGCCGTACCCCCTGTGGACAACCTTGGCGACCCGCGCTTTCCGGAACTTATTTGGCGCTGGGTGACGATTTCTTTCCGGAAAGACGGGCTACTAGGAGCTCGACCCGGGCGTCACGCTGGCCTGGGCGCAGGCGGCGGCTGTGGTTGAGGGTCGCCTGGCCGTGGAGCGCGCTCCAGAAGATCTCGGTGAGGGTCTCGGGGTCGTCCTCGGCGGCGAACGGTTCGACGGCGGCCTGGAACTCGGCGAACGCGGTCTTGAGCAGCAGGGGGCTATCACTGCTAGCGAATTCCAGGTCGGTCGGGCGGACGAAGATCGCCTCGTAGACGGCCGGATGCTTCGACGCGTACTCGAGGTAGGCCTTGGCCAGTGCGTGCAGCCCGGCCGTCGCGTCCGGTGCGCTCGTGCGGGCGCGGCGCAGTACGGCGATCAGTTCCTCGATGCCCTGGATCGCGACGGCGTCGGCGATCGCGTTCATGTTCTCGAAGTGGCCGTAGAGGACTGGCTGGCTGTAGTCGATCGCCTCGGCCAGGCGGCGGGTGGTGACAGCCCCCCAGCCGATCGATTCGGCGAGCTCGCGGGCGGTGCGCAGGATCAGCTCGTGACGCTCCGCACGGGCCCGTTCGCGGCGTGACAGGGTCGGCATGGCCCGAATCGTAGCATCGCTAGACAATCTTGCGCCGCTAGACAATCTGCCACTGCTAGACAGTCTAGCGCCGCTAGACAATCTAGCGATGACAGGGTTAGCATCGCTAGGAAAGCTAGCACTGCTAGATCGAGACGTTAGGGAGTACTGCGATGCGCCGCTTTGCCACCGTTCTGACTGTTCTGCTCGGGATCTTCCCGCTGACGTTCGGAGCCCAGTTCCTGATCAACGGGTTGTTCGGCGGGCATGGGGCCGCCGCGAATTTCGGGATCGACCCGTGGCCGACCGGCACCGCCGCCGGGTACTTCGCGGTGAAGGGGGTCCGCGACATCGCCCTCGGACTCATCATCCTGGCCGTCTTCGCGCTCGGTGAGCGCCGCGCGACGGGCGTCGTTCTGGCGATCGCGACGCTCATCCCGATCATCGACATGACCACGGTCCTCACGCACCACGGTCCGGCGGCGACCGCGTTCGGGGTGCACGGGCTCACCGCACTCGTCGTCCTCTTCGACGCGGTCCTTCTCCTCCGCGAACGCCGTACCCCCGACGTCGCGGGCACCGCCGAAGTTGTTCAGCCGGCCCACTCGTAGAGGTTGATGGTGCAGTGCTCGCGGAAGCCGAGCGCCTCGTATACGGGGCGCCCGGCCGGCGAGGATTCCAGTACGGCGTACTCCGTGTCCGCCAAGCGCAGTGCGCCGTACGTAATGGCTGCCCCGATCCCGCGTCGGCGCGCCTCGGGCACCGTCATCACGAAGTACAGTCCGGCAACGCCCGCGCCCAGGTACACCGTCGCGGTCGCGACCGGTGCGCCGTCCAGCCATCCGAGGTAGTGCCGCCACGGGTCGTCGTACCCGAGCTTCCGGTACACCGACGCCACCCACCGCGCCTCACGCTCACCCTCGCCGAACCCCTGCCCGAGCGTGGCCTCCCACACCGCCAGCGCGTCGTCGTCATCGACCCGCGTCAAGGTCAGCCCTGGTACGGCACGGGGCGCGATCAGCTCCGAGATCCGCACGGCCATCCCCGGCTCGCTCCCGGCCGGGACGAAGCCTGCCGAGGTGAGGGTGGCGCCGTCGATCTGCATCGACGGACCGACATGCCAGGTGCCTGGTACGCCGTGTTTCTTCAACTCCACCAGGGATTCAGCAGCCACGTCCACGTCGGACGCCTGCACCACCGCGTTGTGATAGTCGATCGGCGAACCACCGATCGTCCACTCCGCCCGCTCGTCGACCCGTTGCGCCCCACCACCCGCAGCCCCCATCGCCATCAGCAACTCGGCCGAGTTCTCCTCGATGGCCCGCACCACATCACGGTCGTCCACCCACACCACCCCAGCCTCGTCCGCCACGTACTGCCCCGGTGCAGCCCACCCACACCATCCCAGCCCCGTCCACCACGCGCACGTCATATTCATCCCCCACACCACGCGAGCCTCGCTCACGACGTACCGCGTTGGCGGCGTTTACTCGCCAAGGGTTGCTGAATAGGCAGCACTTGCTAACCAGGCAGCGCGTTCCACTGCTCCAACGTGGAAACGAGCAGTGTCGCGGTCGGGAGCGCCGCGATCTCGGAGCGGGTCACGAAGCGCGCGTCCGACGCGTCGTCACCCGGCGTGAGCGTGCCGCCAACGGCCGTCGCCGCGTAGTCGCGGATCACGTACAGCTGTCCGCGCGGACCGGGCCGTTCGACCTCGCCGACGAGATCGCCGACCTCCACGGTCAGCCCGGTTTCCTCCGCGACCTCTCGCGCGACCGCGGTCGGATCGTCCTCACCTGACTCGACCCGGCCGCCCGGGATCGACCAGAGTCCCCGGCCGGGCTCGTGTGCTCTCCGTACGACGAGCAACCGGTGCTGCTCGTCGTACACCAGGGCCCCTACGCAGTCGACGCGCTCCATGCCCCCCGAGGATAGGGGTTCTGTGCAAAGGTCCTGTCTGGTAGTCCCACGCCTACTGCGCGGCACTCGGCACGGCACCTCGCCGCACGGGTGCAAAGGCCACGATGCTCCGCATCGAGACCTTCGCCCCCGCGCGCCGATGCACCGCACCGAGCACCTGCTCGCGACGGCGTGGGACTACCAGACAGGACCTAAGTGCCAGGTCGCGGAGGTAAACGCGGATAGCATCAGCCCTGACAGTCAGCCCGGCGAAGGGACGCGGACCGCATCGTGCGCATCGACCTGCACACCCACTCGAACCGTTCGGACGGCACCGACACGGTGGACGTCCTGATGAGGAACGCGCAGCAGGCCGGGCTTGATGTGATCGCGCTCACCGACCACGACACCGCCGACGGCTGGGTGGACGGGCGGCGGGCGGCCGAGGAGCTCGGCATCGGGTTCATCCCGGGGCTGGAGATCTCCTGCAAGCTGAACGGGATCAGCGTCCACCTGCTCGGCTACCTCCCCGACCCGACGTACGCCCCGCTCGCGAAGGACCTGCGCGTGGTCCGCGAAGGCCGCACCGATCGGATTCCGACGATCGTGGCCCGGCTGAACAGCATCGGCGTACCGCTCACTGTCGACGAGGTGCTCGCCCAGGCGACCGGTACGCCGTCGGTCGGCCGACCGCATGTCGCGGACGCGCTCGTGGCGAACGGGACGGTCGCCAACCGCAGCGAGGCGTTCGACCGGTTTCTCGCCGACGGTCGCGCCGGCCACGTCCCCCATTACGCGCTCGAGCCGGGCCACGCGATCGACCTGGTCCGCGAGGCCGGCGGTGTGCCGGTGATCGCGCACCCGTGGGGCCGGTCGAGCTACAAGGTGATGACCGAGGAGAACCTGGCCGGTCTGGTCGCGGAACACGGCCTGGCCGGTATCGAGGTCGACCACCAGGACCACTCGCCGGAGTCCCGGGAAGCGCTGCGGGCCATCGCCCGCAACCTCGGCATCATCTACACCGGCTCCAGCGACCACCACGGCGTCGGCAAGATCGACCACGACCTGGGCGTGAACTCGACCGAGCCCGAGCAGTTCGAGCGTCTGCTGGACGTTGCCAAGAACAACGCCGCCGCCTCCGATTCCGCTGTTCCCGAGGCCTACCTGCCGTGAACAGCGTCATCAACCTCGGCCTGTTCAGCTCGGTCTTCGTCACGTTGTTCGTGATCATGGACCCGCCCGGCACGGTGCCGCTGTTCATCTCGCTGACCGCCGGCCAGTCCCGTGCGGTCCGGAAGAAGGCGGCGTGGCAGGCCGTGCTGGTCGCGTTCGGCGTGATCGTGGTGTTTGCGGCGTTCGGGCAACAGATCCTGCACCGGCTCGGTATCACGCTCCCGGCGCTGCAGTGCGCCGGCGGTCTGCTGCTCCTGCTGATCGCGCTGCAGTTGCTGACCGACACCGCCGAGGACCCGGTGCAGACCAAGAACGTGAACATCGCGTTCGTTCCGCTCGGTACGCCGTTGCTCGCCGGGCCGGGTGCCATCGTCGCCACGATGGTGTTCGTGCAGCGTGCGAACGGCTCGTTGCCGGACGTGGTCGCGATCTCGGTCGGCATCATCGCGATCCACCTGGTGATGTGGCTGACGCTGCGGTTCTCCGGCATCATCATGCGGATCCTCGGCGAGAACGGCGTACTGCTCGTCACCCGGATCGCGGGTCTGCTGCTGAGCGCCATCGCCGTACAGCTCGTGGCGGATGCGGTGACCGACTTCATCAAGGCGGGATGACGATGCTTCCCGGGATGCCGAAGCGGTTGTTCGTCGCGACGCCGACGAAGTTGCTGACGTTCGCGGACTGCAAGCGGAAGTACCGGTACACGTACCTCGAGACGCCGCGGCCGCCCAAAGGTCCGCCATGGGCGCACAACACGGTCGGCGCGATCGTCCACGAGGTGCTCGCCGACTTCTTCGGGCGCTGGCCCGCGTCCCGCCGTACGCCGGACGAGGTCGTGGCGAAGATGCGATCGAGCTGGCGTAGCGAAGGGTTCCGCGACGAGCAGCAGTCGCTCGACTGGCGGGACCGGTCGACCGAGATGGTCCTCGCGTACCTGCGGGATTCCGATCCGTACTACGAACCTCGCGGAGTGGAACGCACCGTCGCGTTCACCACGGAGCGGGCCTCGCTGCGCGGACGTGTGGACCGCATCGACGAACGCCCGGCGCGCGACGGGGGCGGCGGGACCGAGCTGGCGATCGTCGACTACAAGACCGGTCGCCGCCCGTTGACCACTGACGACGCCCGATCCTCGCTGGCGATGGCCTTGTACGTGCTCGGCGCGCGCCGCGTCCTGCACAAGCCGTGCACGCGCGTCGAGCTCCACCACCTGCCGACCAACACCATCGCCGCCGCGGATCACGACGAGGCGTCGCTCGGTCGGCACCAGAAACGCGCCGAGTCGATGGCGGACGACGCATCCGCCGCCGAAGCAAAGTGGGCCGAGGGCCTGACCCCCGCGGAGGCAGACGAAGCCTTCCCACCCGAGCCGTCCCCGCTCTGCGGCTGGTGCGACTTCGCCAAAATCTGCCCCCAAGGCCGCCGCGAAGCCCCCACCCGAGACCCCTGGGCCGGCCTGGACGAGCCAGCACAGGTCCCGTGACTTTCCGCGGCAGCTCGACAGTACGTATACGTCCACTGCCAGGTCAGCGGGCGGGTGCGCACGCCTGACGGGCGGGTCGATCGGCCGACACCTCCTGTCGAGCTGCCGCCGTGCCAGCGCCGTGTGCGTGGGGTGCCAGTGGGTGGGGGGAGCCTGAGGGGGAACGGAAGGGGATCGCCTGATGGGTGCGAAGACTGTGAACAAATTGGCGGTGCCGGGGGCAACGCTGCATTACGAGGTTGCCGGCTCGGGGCCGGTGTTGCTGCTGATCGCGGGCGGCGGGACCGACGCCGGTGTGTTCTCCGGGATGGTCGGGCAGCTCGCCGCCGAGTACACGGTGGTGAGCTACGACCCGCGGGGCAACTCGCGCAGCGTGTACGACGGTGACGCGACGGACGAGACCCTCGTGCAGTCGGCCGCGGACGCGCTCGCCCTGATCGACGCGGTCGCCGGCGCGGAACCGGCGTACGTCTTCGGCAGCAGCTCCGGCGCGATCACCGGTCTCGAGCTGATCACCCGGCATCCCGAGCGGGTCCGGATGCTGGTCGCGCATGAGCCGCCGTGCACCGAAGTGCTGCCGGACGCCGACGCGGACGACGCGCGGGCGTTCTTCGCGGACGTGTACGACACGTACCGCAAGGACGGGCTGACCGCGGCCGACGTGGTGTTCATGATGGGCACCGGCATGGACGACGACGCCATGCCGCCGATGGAGGACCTGCTGCCCGAGTACCGGGAGCTCGCGGAGCGGATGCAGGCGAACGCGGCCAACTTCTACGAGCACAAGTTGTTGCCGTTCACCCGCTACGAGCCGGATCTGGACGCGTTGAAGCGGGTCGCCGACCGCGTCGTACCGGCGGCCGGGCTGGAGTCGTACATGCACCTTCCGGGGCGGCCGATCGAGGTCATCGCGGACCACCTCGGCTGGCCGGTGGTGATGTTCCCGGGCGGGCACGGCGGGTACGCGAGCCACCCGGCGCCGTTCGCCACGCACCTCGCTCATCTGCTGAAGAGCGACACCCTGTAGGTTCCTGTACCTTCCGGACACCGGTCCGGGCGTGGGTCTGAGGGGTCCCACGCCCGGACCGGTTATTTGTGTTGACGTGCCGCCGCGGTACGGCGTACCGTCCGTCTTCTGCCTTTGACAATCGGCGTGGTTCACCCATGCCGTCACAGTGGTGTCCGAACCCCCGGGTCTTTCTGGATTCGGGGCGGTTCTGCGTGCCGCTGTGGCTCTCGGACATCACCTGTTTCGAGAGGAGGTTGCAACGTGGGGGTCTACTGGGCGATCGCCGTACGGTCGTTCCGGCGGTTCTCGACGTACCGGGTCGCCACCGCGTCCGGTGCGTTCACCAACACGGTTTTCGGGTTCATCCTCTGCGGCATCTACCTGACGTTGTGGCACGAGCGGCCCGGGCTCGGCGGGTACGACGTCTCGGACGCGCTCACGTTCGTGTGGCTGCAGCAGGGGTTGCTGATGCCGATCGGGATCTTCGGCGCGACCACGACCGTGGAGCTGGGGGAGCGGGTCCGGAGCGGCGAGATCGCGGTGGATCTGTACCGGCCGACGCAGTTGCTGCTGTGGTGGTTGTCGGTCGACCTCGGGCGCGCGATGTTCCAGCTGTTGGTGCGAGGAGGAGCGCCGCTGCTCGTCGGGGCGTTGGTGTTCGACCTCAAGTTCCCTTCCGACCCGCTGGTCTGGGTCGTGGTCGCGGCCGGTCTGCTGCTGGCGATCCTGGTCAGCTTCGGGATCCGGTACCTGGTCGCGCTGTCCGGTTTCTGGATCACCGACACGCGTGGCATGGAGCAGTTGGCGCTGGTGCTGTCGTGCTTCTTCTCGGGGACGATCCTGCCGCTGGTGGTGTTCCCGGGCTGGATCGGCGAGTTCGCGCGGGCGACGCCGTGGGCCGCGACCATGCAGGTGCCGATCGACATCTGGCTCGGCCGGAGCCCTCACGGGATCGGGCCGGCGCTGCTGTTCCAGCTCGGCTGGATCGTGGTGCTGCTGCTCGGCGGGCAGTTGCTCACGTCGGTCGCGACCCGCAAGGTGGTGATCCAAGGTGGTTGACCTTCAAGTTGACCGTGTGCTCCGGGCGCCGTCGCAGTACTGGATGCTGATCATGATGTGGGTGCGGTCGTCGATGGCGTACCCGATGTCGTTCGTGCTGATGCTGCTCGGCTCGATGCTGATCACGGTGATGGACTTCGTCGCGGTCGTGCTGATGTTCAGCCACATCTCGTCGTTCGGCGGGTTCTCGCTCGCGGAGATGGCGTTGCTGTACGCAACGGCCTCGATGACACTCGGGATCGCGGACCTGTTCACCGGGTCGATCGAGCGGGTCGGCGAACGGGTCCGGACCGGGACGTTCGACGCCTACCTGATCCGGCCGGTGCCCGCGTTCCTGCAGGCCGCGGCGGACGGGTTCGCGCTCCGGCGGATCGGGCGGCCGCTGCAGGCCGGGATCGTGCTGGTGTTCGCGCTGAACCGGCTCGAGGTCGACTGGACAGTTGCCCGCGGCATCATGTTGCTGGTGTCGATGATCGCCGGATCGGTGATCTTCGCGGCGATCTTCGTGCTCGGCGCCGCGTTCCAGTTCGTGTCGGTGGACTCCGCCGAGCTGGCGAACTCGTTCACGTACGGCGGGCAGACGATGACGCAGTACCCGTTGACGGTGTTCGGGAAGCAGATCGTGCAGGCAGTCACGTTCGTCGTACCGCTTGCCTTTGTCAACTACTACCCGGTGCTCTACGTACTGGGCAAGCCGGCGCCGCTGGGGTTGCCGTCCTGGATCGGGCTGCTGTCGCCGCTGGTCGCGGCGGTGATGGTCGCGCTGGCATCGCTGGCGTGGCGGGCCGGCCTTCGTCGCTATCGCAGTACAGGGAGTTGAGGTCGTGCCTGTTATCGAATTGACGGACGTCTCGCGTGCCTTCACCGTCACGTCGCGGTCCGGCTGGCGGCGTACCCGGCGGGAGGTGCGGGCGGTGGACGGTATGACGTTCAGCGTCGAACCGGGGGAGGTGATGGGGTACATCGGACCGAACGGGGCCGGGAAGTCCACCACGATCAAGATGCTCACCGGGATCCTCGTGCCGTCCGGCGGCTCGATTCGCGTGGCCGGGGTGGATCCGTCGCGGCACCGGCTGAAGCTCGCTCGCCGCATCGGCGTCGTCTTCGGCCAACGAACCACTCTGTGGTGGGACCTCCCGTTGAAGGACTCGTTCGCGGTCCTCCAGAAGATGTACGGCGTACCACTCGCACGTCACCGGGAGAACCTGGCGACGTTCGTCGAACTGCTCGACCTGCGCGATCTCCTGGATGTCCCCGTCCGCCAGCTCTCGCTGGGCCAACGCATGCGTGGTGACATCGCGGCCGCACTGCTGCACGATCCAGAGATCGTTTACTTGGACGAGCCAACGATCGGGCTGGACGTGATCAGCAAGGCGCGGCTCCGCGAGTTCCTCGCGCAGATCAACGCGGAACGCCGTACGACGATCATCCTCACCACCCACGACCTCGACGACATCGAAGCGCTCTGCACCCGGGTGATGGTCATCGACCACGGTCACCAGATCTTCGACGGCACCCTCGACGGCCTGAAGTCCAGCCAGTCCGCGCCGCGCACCCTCGTCGTGGACCTCGCCGCGTCACTTCCGCCCATCGAGGTCACCGGAGCCACCGTCGTGAAGGTCGACGGCCCGCGGCAGCACCTCACCTTCCCGACCAACACCAGCGCCGCGCCCCTCCTGGCCGACCTCGCCGCCAACTACCCGCTCGTCGACCTCTCGGTCTCCGAACCCACCATCGAATCCGTCATCACCCAGCTCTACAACTCCGCGTAGAAACGACCACCTGGCGGGTTGACGGGCGAGAATACCGCCCCGGCCACCCCCGGGAACGGGCGAGACGTCCGGCGGGCGCTCGGTGGGGTTAGCGAGGATTCCGGACGCTCGGTGGGATTAGCGAGGCTTCCGGACGCTCGGTGGGTCAGCGGGCGAGGCCGTCTGGGCGGGTTCGTGCTGGTCGTGCTCGTTCGGTGGTAGTGGCGATGGTTGGTTCGTTGGTGGTCGGTGTCGGGGCGAGGTCGAGGTCCTCGTGCATCACGCGGTGGAAGCCTTCCTGGCCAAAGGACCCCCCACCCCGACCACCTGGGGAGGATTACCTACCCGAACCGGGCAGAAAACCTCCCCAACCCCACCCGCCGCTACGCGAGATCCGCAGCCATCGAGGCGAAGACGACTTCGGGGTCCATGCCCTGGGTGTCCTCGCGCCAGCGGCGGGCGGAGTCCGGGAGTTCGTCCTCGTCCACGACGCCGATTCCGGCCTGGATCAGACGCTTGGCCTCCGCGATACCGATGTCGACGTACTGCAGCCCGTTGAGGAAGTAGTAGTCATGCCGGGCGCCCTCGTTGTAGTGGAACTTCCCGGTGTTCCCGACATACGTCCAAATATCCTCCTCCACCAACGCCGCCACCCACAGCTCCTTCTCGCCGTCCTTGACCAAGAACAACCGCGTCATCGTGAAGCCCCGTTCTGTCGATCCTGAAACTGTTGGCGGGTCTGCTCCGGTGTACGGCTCGGCTCGCTCGCGCGGGCCGTCCCTGTCTCGGAGCGGTGCTGTTGGCGCTTCTTACCGTAGCTAATGGCGTCCACCGGCACGCCTCCGAGTTCCTTGAGGTCCTCGATGCCGGCGGGTTGGGTCATTTGATCTGACAGGGCGATGCATTCCCTGCGGGCCGCGTCACGTGCGGCAGGCGGCTGATCGCGATCCCGCTCGATCTCGTAGAGCGGCGTGGTGCGTTCCTTGACATCGATCGACTCGCCCGAGTGCACCTGCAGCTCGATCTTCTCCCCCTGGGCGCGCAAGAAGGCGTGCAGACCCTTGTAGCGGCTCCCGTCGAGGTACGAGTGGTGTGCGGCCTCGGTCTGCCAGTCGTTGTCGTTCAGGCGATCGATCGTTCTGATCGCGGCCTGAGTGAGCTCGTCCGGATGTTTGACGGCTGCGGTGTAGCGAAGTACGTCCTCCGGAACCTGGTTCGAGCGACGGTAGTAGTCCTCGAACCTGGCCAGCTTGCGGGCGAGCGATTGGGGCGACTTCATCCGGTTCTCGAGGTGGTACGGCGTTGCCTCCGCTCCGATCGCCGAGACCACAGCGTCCGTGATGTGATGCTCTACCGCGGCCGCCTTGGTCAGCATCTGCAGACTCCGCGCGGCCGTGCCGTCGCCGTACTTGGCGGCGATCTCCGCCTTGGTCGGGATCGGATCCCCCCAGTCGAGCGGACGCCGCTCCGACATCCAGGCGTGCAGATCCTCCGGTTCTGGCACGCTGTTCAGCCCTGTGCGCATCTGGCTCCCCTGACTCAGCTGGCTTGTTCTTCGACCGTAGGAAATCCGCGGGGGGCTGTGGGGTGGGTTTTGGGGATCTGTGGATAACTCGGGTGGGTTACGGAATGGGTGGGGGCTGTGACCTTGGGGTGGTGGGGTCGTTGAAATGCGGGTAGGACCCAACCGGGTGGGTCGATCGGGGGTAGAGAAGGTATGCCGACGATGACGGGTGAGCCGGTGGTGGAGGTTCAGGGCCCGCCGGGGGACGGGCCTGGGTTCGCTGCGTGGGTGCGGCCGCATCTGGTGGCGATGGCGCGGTTGGCGGCGCGGCTTGCGGTGGGGGCGGATCGGGACGACATCGTGCAGGAGGCGCTCGCGCGGGCGTGGGCCAAGCGCTCGCAGTACGACGAAAGCCGCGGTACGCCGTCTGCCTGGCTGCTCGCGATCACGGCGGATCAGGCCCGGAAAGCGGTACGCCGGATGCGCCCGGGGAACCTGTACTTGATCGACGAGGGAGCCGGCCCGGTGTCGCGGCCGGATCTCGACGCCCGGATGGATGTCGACCACGCGATCATGTCGCTGTCGGCGCGGCAGCGCCTCGCGGTCGACTGCTACTACTTCGCGGACCTGTCGATCGCCGACACCGCCGCGGTCATGGGCTGCTCCGAAGGCACCGTGAAATCGACTCTCTCCGACGCTCGCACCAGACTCCGCACCCTCCTGGAGGTGACCGAATGAAGCAAACCGATGAAGTCGACGACCTGTTGACGCGTGCTGGGGCTCGCTGGCGGGCCGATCAGGAGGCGCCGCCGGAGCCTGATCTGGAGTACATGCTGAGCGGCGGCCGCAAGCACCGTCGCTGGGTGCCCGCGCTCGCGGCGGCCAGTGTCGCGGTGGTCGCGGCCGGCGTCGTCGCCGTACTCCCGAACCCGAAGTCGCCGACAGCCGATGCGCCGGTCAGTCCCGTCGCCAGTGCCCCCGCCGGCGGCGCGCCGAACGCCGGGACTCCGCAGACGTTTGCTCAAGGCAACGATGACCTCCTGGTGAAGCCCGGGGACAAGGTGCAGGTGAGCGGCAAGATCGTCGCCGTCCCGGGCAAGACGCCCGTCTTCTGTCCGCCGTTGGCCGTCCCCGCCATCGGCTACCCGCCCGGCAAGGAGCCGGCCCCGAGCTGCCCCGACAACTTCGCGGTCAAGCTCAACGGCCTGGACCTGGACAAGGTCCCGGGGATCACCACGATCAAGGGCGTCCGCGTCGGCGCCGCCGCGGTCACCGGCATCTGGCGCGGCGGTGCGGTCGACGTCGAAGAGCAGTCGGCCGCGAAGCAACTGCCCTACCCGGCGCAGAACGAGCTGGAGTGCCCGGTCCCGCCCGGCGGCTGGAAGTCGAAGCCGAGCAACATCCTGTCGACGGCGGTGACCCAGTTCCTCGCCGCGCACGCTGCCCAGATCGACGGCCCGATCTTCCGGTACCCGAACGGCACCAGTCGCGGCGCACCCGTGGTGATCCTGATCGGTATCGCGCACGGTGACGCCACCGTCTTCCGGGAGGCCTTCGAGCAGGTGTACCAGGGGAACTACTGTGTCGTCCCCGTCCTGCTCAGCCGGTCCGACAACGAGCGCGTCAGCACCGCGATCGGCGACGCGATGAGTAAGGACAAGACGCTCGGGATCTACGGCGGCAGCGGCGCCGGGATCTACGGCGGGCGCGCGTTGGCCGACGTAGTGGCGTACACGCCGGAGGTGAAGGCCGCGCTCACCCCGGCCGGACTCGACCTGATCCAGGTGGTGCCGCAGGTGCGGCCGGTCAGGTAGTTGTCAGGCTCGGGTAGTCGTGGAAGAAGTCCACGAGGAGGCGGGCGGTTGCTGCGGGCTGGTCGATGGCCGGTGAGTGACCGGCGTCGGGAATAACCTCCGCCTCCACCCCGAGCGCAGCGGCCATCGCCTGCTGCACTGGGAGCGGCCAGCCGTCATCGGTCGCTCCGTGCAGTACCTGCGTGCGTACGCCGGACTTCGCGAGCTGATCGGTCTTGTCGTCCGCGTCCGTCAGCCGGCGAGTGATCTCGGCCAGGCTGGTCGGCACGTTCCCGGTGAACCGCTTCCGCAGGAACGCCGCGACGTCCTCCGGCGGTGCGACGTACCCAGGGGTCTTGCTGTCGTGTTCGAGCTTCATGTCGTACACCTGCTCGATCGGCAGGTTCTCCAGCCCGAACGCGAGCATCTGCAGGCTCTGCAGCGTCGCCTCGTCGGTGAACGCGGCTGGTCCCGAGCAGAGCAGGCTGATCGTGGAGAACACCGACGGGTCGGTCAGCACCGCCTCACGCGCTACGAGCCCACCGAACGAGTGCCCGACCAGTTGGCTGTACCCGCCGAGTGCCTTGCTCATCGCGACCACGTCCGCGCCCAGCTCTGCCAGCGAGTACGCCGACTTGTCGGACGGACCTGTGGTCTCGTACTGACCACGTTGGTCGACAGCCACCGTGCGCCACCCGTACCGGCACAGGTGGTCGACGAGGGGAGTGAAGTCCTCCTTGCTCCCCGTCCACCCCGGCACGAGCAGGACCGTGCCGAGCGGCGTACCGAGGTCCGGTACGGCGGTCAGCGTGGCGAACGCACCACGGTCGGTCTCGAGTGTCTCGGGGCGCACCCCGTCGGGCAGCGTCAACGTACGCGGCGTACTCACAGCTAGAGCGTACCGACGAACGGGTACTGGTCGCCCGGAGGCCGGTGCGAGCCGCGTGTGTCCGGGCGTTCCGCAGTACGGCACAATGGCCGGGTGCCTCGCACTCTCGCGGTCGCCAATCAGAAGGGCGGCGTGGCCAAGACGACCACCGTCGCCACCCTCGGCGCTGCCCTGGTCGAGCTCGGCCAACGGGTGCTGCTGGTCGATCTGGATCCACAGGCCTGTCTGACGTTCTCGGTCGGCATCGACCCCGAGTACCTGGACAAGTCGATCCACCAGGTGCTGCTCGGCGGGGTCCGGGCGCGTGACGTGCTGATCGAGCTGGAGGACGCCCCGGACCTGCTGCCCGCGACGATCGCGCTGGCGACCGCCGACGTACAGCTGGCCCGGGAGAGCGGTCCGGAGCAGGTACTGCGTACGGCGCTGCGCCCGCTGCGGTCGTCGTACGACTGGATCATCGTGGACTGCCCGCCGACGCTCGGCCTGCTCACCGTGAACGCGCTTTCCGCGGCGTCCGACGTCCTGATTCCCTTGCAGTGCGAGACATTGGCGCATCGTGGCGTAGGGCAACTACTCGACACCGTGCACGACGTACAGCGGCTGACGAACCCGAGCCTGCGGGTGCTCGGCGTACTCCCGACCCTGTACGACGGACGCACCACGCACGCCCGTACCGTCCTGGAGACGATCGCGGACACGTACTCGCTGGACGTGCTGCAGCCGGCGATCCCGAAGTCGATCCGGTTCGCGGAGGCGCCCGCGATCGGCGAGACCATCCTCAGCACGGCGCCGGCCTCGCCCGGCGCGAAGGCCTACCGGGCGGTGGCCGGCGCACTACTTCACTGACCGCTGTTGGGCGCAGGTGGCGGCAGAGCTGCCGGCTGCCGACGCAGCTTGTTCCGGAAACGCCACAGAGGTACGGCGATGATCGCCAGCAGCACCAGGAACGGCAGCATCGCGCCGACTGCGGTCGCGATCGCGGAGAACGCCGCGGTGAACGCATTCCAGCCGCTCTTGAGGCCGGCCACGAAGCCCTTGTCCTCCTTCGGCTCGGAGATTGCCGGCGGCTTACCCGTTTCGGTGAGCGTCAGCGTGAGCGTCGCGAGATCGGTCTGCAGGGACAGGTTCTTCTGCTTCGCCAGCAGGGACTCCAGGTCGGCTTCACGGCGGGTGAGCTCGCTCTCGACCGAGACGATCTCGCCGATCGTGTTCGCCTTCGCCATCAGCGCGCGCATCCGGTCCAGGCTGGCGCGCTGGGACTCGACCCGGCTGGCCACGTCGACCACCTGCTCGGTGACGTCGGTCGACTCCTGGTGGATCTGCAGGCGTTTGCCGAGGTCCGAGAGCCGCTGGATCGCGGTCTCGAACGACTTGGTCGGGACCTTGAGAACCAGGTTCGACTGGGTGATCTTGCCGTCGGAGTCGCTGCCGGTGTCCTCGGACGCCACCTGACCGTCCAGGCTGCCGATCGCGGTGACCGCCTTCTGCCGCATGCCGGAGACGTCGTCGCCTTCGACGGTGAGCGAGCCGCTCTTGATGATCGCCCGCGTGATCGCCGGCTGTTCCGCACCGCCGCCGGCTGCCGAATCCGACTTGCCTGCGGCCGGTGCCTGCGGTTTCGCGATGCCCGCCGCCTCACCGGAGCCCTGCTTCGCGGCCGGTGCCGGCGCAGCGTCGCCGCTGGTCGAGCTGTCGTTTCCGCCGGCACCACAACCGGCCAGCAGCATGACCCCCGCGACAGCCACCACGGCTGATACCGCTCTGATCCGCCTCATCACCCAGCCCCTCTCTCGTGGTCTACCGCCCTAGGACGGCCCACGTGGGGCTGGGTGTTGCAGCTTCAGATCACCATTCGGAAACGGTCACTCGGGCGCGCTGAAGATCGGCGTCGTCCTCGGCGCAGCAGCCGGCTCAGCCTTCGCCGCCGCCTTCCGAGCCCGCACCCGCTTAACCGGCTTCTCACCGACCGACTCAGCTTCCTTGACGTCGCCCGAAGCCTTCGCCTCGCTTGGTGCCTTCGCCTCGGTCGTCTTGCGCGTCCGCGTCCGCTTGACCGGCTTCTTCTCCGGCACGTCAACCGACGCCTCGGCCGCAGTCTCCATCGGTGCCTCGACGGCCTGTTCCTTCACCGCAGCGGTCTTGCGGGTCCGGGTGCGCTTGACCGGCTTCTTCTCCTCAGCAGCCTCGACAGCCACCTCAACCGGAGCCTCAACAGCCACGGCCTCGACGGCAGCGGCCTCCACAGGTTCCGCGGTCTTCCGGGTGCGGGCGCGCTTGCGGGCCTTCGGCGCCGGCGCGTCCTCCGAGACCTCGGTCGCCGCCGGTACTTCGGTCTTCGTGGTCACGTCGGCGAGTTCCTCGACCGGCTGACCGGCCCGCGTACGCTTCCGCGACCGGTTCCGCTTCCGGGACGACGAACGCTCGCCCTCGGCCCGTCCCTCGTCGCCACGACCCCGCGGCTCACGCGTCTCCCGCGATTCACGCGATTCACGCGGCTCGCGGGTCTCCCGCGATTCACGCGACCCGCGCGTCTCCCGAGACTGCCGCGGCTCGCGGGTCTCCTTCGAGTCGCGCGCCGAGCGGATCCGGCCCTTCGCGTCCGACGGGATGCCGAGGTCGTGGTACAGCTCCGGCGAGGTGGAGTAGATCTCCTGCGGCTCGTCGTACGGCAGGTCGAGGGCCTTGTTGATCACCTTCCACCGGGTCAGGTCCGGCCAGTCGACGAAGGTGACGGCGATGCCGCTCGCCCCGGCGCGCCCGGTCCGGCCGATCCGGTGGATGTAGGCCTTCTCGTCCTCGGGGCAGGTGTTGTTGATGACGTGCGTGACGCCCTCGACGTCGATGCCACGGGCCGCGACATCGGTGCAGATCAGTACGTCGATCTTGTCGCCGCGGAACCGGGTCAGCGCCCGCTCGCGGGCCTGCTGGTTCAGGTCACCGTGGATCGCGGCCGCCTTGAACCCGCGGTCCACCAGGTCGTCGGTCAGCCGGGAGGCCTCGCGCTTGGTCCGGCAGAAGATCATCACCCGGCCGCGGTCCTCGGCCTGCAGAATCCGGGCCACCACCTCGGGCTTGTCCAGGTCGTGCGCGCGGTAGACGAACTGTGCCGTGGTCGGCACCATCTGGGTGTCCTCGTGCGACTCGGCCCGGATGTTCAGCGGGTGCCGCATGTGGGTGCGGGCCAGCCCGATCACGGCCGACGGCATCGTTGCCGAGAACAACATGGTCTGGCGGAGCTCCGGCGTCTTGCGCAGGATCCGCTCGACGTCGGGCAGGAAGCCGAGGTCGAGCATCTCGTCGGCCTCGTCCAGGACCAGGACCTTGATGTGGCCGAGGTCGAGAACGCCCCGGTTGGCCAGGTCCAGCAGGCGTCCCGGCGTACCGACGACGACGTCGACGCCGGTCTTCAGCGCATCCAGCTGCGGCTCGTACGCGACGCCGCCGTAGATGGTCAGGATCCGGACGGTGCGGACGGTGGAGGCGGTCTGCAGGTCCTTGGCGACCTGGATGGTCAGTTCCCGGGTCGGGGTGACGACCAGCGCCTGGGGCTTGCCGGGTGCGACGAGTTCGTCGTAGTCGGCCTCGTTCGGCGCGATCGTGCGCTGCAGCAACGGGATACCGAAGCCGAGCGTCTTGCCGGTGCCGGTGCGTGCCTGCCCGATCAGATCGGTGCCCATCAGGGCCACCGGGAGAGTCATCTCCTGGATCGGGAAGGGTTCGACGATGTTGACGCGATCGAGCGCGTCACAGATCTCGGGGAGCACCCCGAGCTCTCGGAAGGTGGTCAGGCTGATCGCCTCTCACATGCTTGTGCGGACAGATGCTCAGTGGCCGGGCGCCTGGGGCATGAAAGCCCCGATCGTGAGGCGCGGGGACACTGTGCAAGCACCTCGCACCAGCTTGCCCATCTGGGCGCGTCACCGGCGAATCGCTCACCAGTGTAACCGCAGCAGCTGTCAACGCCGCTTCGTGTGGCGTGCGCCACTGTCCCGCGCGGCCCGATAGGGTGCCGGGCATGGAGCAGACGGCCTTTGATGATCCCGCCTACCGGGCCGCGGCGGTGGATCTGCTGGGAGTGCTCGCGTACGGCGAGCTGACCGCGTTCGAGCGGATGGCGGAGGACGCCAAGCTGGCGCCGACCCTGAACGACAAGGCGGAGCTCGCCGCGCTGGCGACCACCGAGTTCGGGCACTTCGTGCAGTTGCGGGACCGGCTGGTCGCGCTCGGGGTGGATCCGATGGCGGCGATGACGCCGTTCGTCACCCCGCTGGACGCCTTCCACGACCACACCGCCCCGTCCGACTGGCTCGAGGGCCTGGTCAAGGCGTACGTCGGGGACGGGCTGGCCAACGACTTCTACCGGGAGATCGCGTCGTTCGTGGATGCGGAGACGCGGGGCCTGGTGCTGGAGGTGTTCGCCGACTCAGGTCAGGCCGAATTCGTGGTGGACCGGGTCCGGGCCGCGATCGACGAGGACCCGAAGCTCGGTGGCCGGCTCGCGCTGTGGGGCCGCCGCCTGGTGGGCGAGGCGCTCAGCCAGGCGCAGCGGATCGCCGCCGACCGCGACTCCCTGGCCGCGCTGCTGGCCGGCAGCGTGGACCGACCCGGCCTGGACCTGGCCGCCATCGGCCGCATGCTCACCCGCCTCACCGAGGCCCACACCGCCCGAATGACCGCCCTCGGCCTCCAGGCCTGACCCAGGGAAAGGGCAACGGCCGCCTGCCCCGGGTGGGGCGGCGGCCGTTTGGTGATGCCCTGGGATCAGGCGGCTTTGGTCCTGCTGTTGCGTGCGGAGATGATGGCGACCACGATCGCGGCGCAGATGATCTGGATCAGGTACTGGATCCAGTCCGGTCCCGAGGTGTCCTTGACGCCGAGGAGTTTTGCGATCAGACCACCGATGAAGGCGCCGATGCCGCCGCCGAGGATGGTCCAGCCGAGGCTGATGTTCTGCTTGCCGGGGAGCACCGCCCGGGCCAACGGCCCGAAGATGATGCCCGCGATGAGGCTGACGATGAGCATC
Organism: Kribbella sp. NPDC055110; assembly: GCF_053607525.1. Lineage (NCBI taxonomy): Bacteria > Bacillati > Actinomycetota > Actinomycetes > Propionibacteriales > Kribbellaceae > Kribbella > Kribbella sp. NPDC055110. The sequence goes on along the minus strand of NZ_JBSGTS010000025.1, from coordinate 22,585 downwards.
CAGACCCAGTACACGGTTCCTCCTTGTGAGGGATGGTGAACCTGCGCCGGCCCGGTGCCCCGTGACAACCAGACCAGTGCAGCGCAGGTCTCACCGCAATCGTGCCCTGTCAGTGGCGCTCCGCAACCAGGACACGCGCGACCGTGTCCGGAACGGGATCAAGGCTTGTCGCCCAACCCCACGCTTAGATAGCGCCGAACCCGACCTTGCGGGTGGACACCTCGCCGATCTCGACGTACGCGAGCCGGTCGGCCGGGATCAGCACCTTGCGGCCCTTCTCGTCGGTCAGCTCGAGCAGACCGGACTTGCCGGTGAGCGCCGCCGCCACCAGTTCCTGGACCTCTTCCGGAGTCTGCTCGCTCTCCAGAACCAATTCACGATTGGCGTGTTGCACGCCGATCTTGACCTCCACGAAACCCTCCGGGCACGCTCCGACCGGCGACTCTCGCCGGTGACGCTTCGAGCCTATCCGCTCGGGAACCCCAGCTCTCACCCGTCCGCCCAAAGCAGAACCCGGGCGGCTCGGCTCAGTTGTCGGTGCGCGGGAAGCCGCGGATGCCGCGCCAGGCCAGCGAGGCGACCAGGTCGGCGGCCTGCTGCTGCGGGAACGACGGGTCGCCGGCGCCGAGCCAGTAGCGGGCGCTGACCTGGGCCATGCCGACCAGGCTGACGGCCAGCACCATCGATTGCTCGCGGCTGAGGCCGGCGTCGGCGCTGATCACCTCGGAAACGGCCTCGGCGCAGGCGTGGGTGACCCGGTCGACGCGCTCCCGGACGGCCGGCTCGTTGGTCAGATCCGACTCGAACACCAGCCGGAAGGCGCCCTGCGCGTTCGCCACGTAGTCGTAGAACGCGTGCATGGTCGCCGCGACCCGGAGCTTGTTGTCCTCGGTCGACTTCAGCGCGTCCTGCACGGAGGCGACGATCGCGTCGCAGGAGGTGTCCAGCAGCGCCAGGTACAGCTCCAGCTTCCCGGGGAAGTGCTGGTACAGGACGGGCTTGGACACGCCGGCCCGGTCTGCGATGTCGTCCATCGCGGCGGCGTGGTACCCGTTCGCGACGAAGACTTCCTGGGCAGCCTCGAGCAGTTGCGCGCGACGGGCCAGCCGGGGCAGGCGGCTGCCACGCTTGGGTGCGGTCTCCGGTGTCGTCGACACTGTCGGGCTCCTTCGAGGGTGCGCTCCGGTGGCGGTCTGCGTCCGCCGCCAGATCGTTCCCCGAATCCTACCCAGCAGTCCTCCTCACCAGTAGCTTCCCCGCCGAACAGCGTTCCATCGTGGTAGCTGTCAGCGGTAATCGTCCTCGCCGGAGTCGCCCAGCTCGCGGCGCTGCTCCTCCACGTCCGCCGGGTTGGCATCGGCGGGTACGTCGGGCTCCAGTTCGTCCTCGTCGGTGTCGCGGTCGGTGTCGTGCTCGGCGTCGAAGGCCGGGTCGTAGTCCGGGCCCTCGAAATCGGTTTCGGTCATGTCGCCTCCTTGGTCAGATAGGTAGCGGCTGCGGGTCGTCGTACAGCCCTTCCAGTACGTCGCCGTACGCCTCGATCCGGGCGAGGACGTCGTGCGGCAGGAATCTGAGCTCCTCCGGTGACGTGGCGGACGCCACCTCGTCCCAGTCGATCGGTGTGGAGACGCGGGGCTCGTCGGAGCCGCGGAGCGAGTACGGGGCCAGCGTGGTCTTCGCGCTGGCGTTCTGGCTCCAGTCGATGAACACCTTGCCGGGCCGTAGTGCCTTGGTCATGTTGGCGGTCACGTTCTCGGGCAACGCCTCCGCCAGTTGCTCCGCCAGCTGCTTGGCGAACGCGCTGGTCTGCCTGGACGACGCAGGTTCGATCGGCACGTACAGGTGCATCCCCTTGTTCCCGGACGTCTTCGGCCAGCCCTCCAGTCCGTAGTGGCCCAGCAGTTGCCGCAGCGCCAGCGCAACGTCGCAGCACTCGACGATGCTCGCTCCTGGCCCCGGGTCCAGGTCGAACACGATCAGGTCCGCCTGCGGGTCCCTGCCCTGGTCGGACAGCCCGATCCGCCACTGCGGGACGTGCAGCTCCAGTGCAGCCAGGTTGGCCAGCCACACCACGGTCTGTACGTCGTCGCACACCACGAAACTCATTTCGTCGCGGCCCGTCGAGCTACCGGGAGTAGGCAGCGTCTCGGTCCGTACCCAGGCCGGCGTACCGCGTGGAGCGTTCTTCTCGAAGAAGTACGCCGCTGAGGTGCCGTCCGGCCACCGTTTGCGGGTCAGGGGCCGGTCGGACAGGTGTGGCAGCAGCAACGCGGCCACCTGGTGGTAGTAGTCGATCACCTCGGCCTTGGTGAACCCGGTCTGTGGATACAGGACCTTGCTGAGGTTGGTGAGCTTCATCGTCTGCCCATCCACCTCGGTCGTCAGCTGCTGCTGCGCTCCCGCCATGCGTCCCAGTCTCCACCTGAACAGCGGCCTAACATGGGTCACGTGGACAGTTACGGGCCAGTAACCGGGGACGCCGTACCCGTGGAACTGAAGAAGTGGCCGGAGCGGCGGGTGCCGGTCGCAGGGGTGGAGCTGCTGGTCAGAGACGTGCCGGATGCGGCACCGGACCTGCCGCCCGCTCTGTTCGTCCATGGTCTGGGCGGGTCGTCGCTGAACTGGACCGCACTCGGCCTGCTGCTCAACGACACGATCCGGGGCATTGCTCCCGACCTGCCAGGTTTCGGCCGTACGCCGTTGTCTGGCGCGGCCGGGATCTCGGAGCAGGCCGCCGTACTGATCCAGCTCCTGGAGCGCGAGTACGACCAGCCCGTGCACGTGTTCGGGAACTCGATGGGCGGTGCCTCGTCTGTGGCGCTGGCCGCGCAGCGTCCCGACCTGGTGGCGTCGCTGACGCTCGTGTCGCCCGCACTACCGCATCCGCGGGTGTCGGCGAGCGCGTTGTGGTTCACCGCGCTGGCGACGCCCCGGATCGGTCCCGCCGTACTGGAGCGGACGGCGCGGTTGCCGTTCGAGCAGCGGTTCCAGGCGTCGTTGGCGATGGTGTTCGGGGACCCGCGGTCGCTGGCGCCGGAGGTGCGCGCGGCGTACGAGGAGGAGCTGCACCGGCGTGACACCGACCCGTGGGGCCGGCAGGCCACTGTGGAGGCTGCACGCAGCATCCTGCGCTCGTCGCTGGCCAGACCGCGCAGATCGCTCTGGGCGGATGCTGCAAGGGTCACGTGCCCGGTGCTGTTGATCTACGGCGGCAAGGACCGCTTGGTCGACGCACGGATCCGTACCAAGGCCCAGCGCACCTTCCCGAACGCACGTCTGCTCTACCTGCCGCAGTCGGGACATGTCGCGCAGATGGAGCACCCGGACCAGGTGGCGCGGGCGTTCCGTCAGCTGATCGCCTGATCGAGTCGAATCCGTGGCTCGGCTGAGACACGACTGAGCAGAGCGTCAGGTCAACTTGGGCGCGTGATTGGCAGAACCGCCCGAAATCTGTCGTTGGGGATCGCCGTACTCCTTGGTGTGGGGCCTCTGACTGCGACCGCCGCACCGCCGGTTGTTGCTCAGAGCAACCAATGGGACGTCCGGCCTGTTGCCAGCGGATATCAACTCACCCTGCGCCTCGACGCGCCCGTACCGATGCGTGCATCGCTGCCGCTGCTGGAGGTCGACGGTACGCCGCTCGGCGTCGCCAAGCAGTCGCCGGACCGGAAGACGCTGACACTGATCAGCACCGATCCGGCCGTGCTGAAAGCGCGCGACGTACGCCTGGTCTGGTCCGGGGACCTCGGCAAGGAGGCCGGCCGGAGCCGGAGCGTCGGCTCCGCCGGGCCGACCGATGCCGACTGGCTGAAGGCGCGGCGTGGACCGCTCCTGCCGTCGGACCCCGGCGCGCTGGGCAAGTACAAGGTCGACACCGCGGAGTACAACCTGGGTGACGAGGCCGTGTACCTGCCAGGTCTCGCACACCGGTCCGAGCTCCGCGGCAAGGTGTACTCGCCACGTGGTGCAGTTGGCCCGCGGCCGCTGGTGGTGTTCCTGCACGGCCGCCACGAGGTCTGCTACGGCGAGCCCACGCACCCGTCCGACAACGACAAGCCGTGGCCGTGTCCGCCGGGCATGAAGCCCATCCCCAGCTACCGCGGGTACGACGGACCGGCGACCGCACTGGCCAGCAACGGGTACCAGGTCGTCTCGATCAGCGCCAACGCGATCAACGGCTGGGACAGCGACGCGTACGACGCCGGCGCACAGGCCCGGGCCGAACTGATCCTGAACCACCTCGCACTGTGGCGGAAGTGGTCGACGATCGGTGGGGCACCGTTCGGCACCCGCTTCGTCGGCAAGATGGACCTGCAGAACGTGGGCCTGATGGGGCACTCACGTGGTGGCGAGGGCGTCGCCCGGGCCGCTGTGCTCAACGCTGACCGCGGTGGCCAGTACGGGATCCGTGCAGTGCTCCCGCTCGCCCCCACTGACTTCGCGCGGGCCACGGTGCCCGGTGTGGCGATGAGCGTCGTACTGCCGTACTGCGACGGTGACGTGTCCGATCTGCAGGGCCAGAAGTTCTACGACGACACCCGGTACTCCATTGACGGTGACTTGGCGCCGCGGTCCACCGTGACGGTGCTTGGCGCCAACCACAACTTCTTCAACACCGAATGGACCCCTGGCCAGTCGGAGGCTCCGTCGAACGACGACTGGTTCGGTGACGAGAAGGCGTCGCCGTGCGGAGCGAAGTACGCGGGCCGGTTGACCGCGAAGCAGCAGCAGGCCGTCGGTACGGCGTACGTTGCTGGGTTCTTCCGGCTGCAGCTGGGCCACGAGACGCAGTTCCTGGCGCAGTTCGACGGGTCGGACTCGCGGGCGGCGTCCGCTGGGAAGGCCGTCGTACGGGTGGTGTCGCAGGCACCACTGGGGTCGCGGCGGGACCTGAACCACTTCGACAAGCCACTGCCGACCGGTGCGGTCAGCGGGAAGCTGTCTGCGACCGTGTGCGCGGGTGTGTCCGGTCCGACGATGCGGGCGGGTACGGCGACGTGCATGGCGACCGAAGACTGGGGCAACGCGCCGCACTGGGGTACGGCGTGGTTCGCCGCGAGGACACCGACCACAGTGGTCACCAAGTTGAAGTGGACCGGTACGAACGGGGTAGTGCGCGTCGACGTACCTGCAGGACAGCGCGACGTACGGCGGTTTGCGGCGCTGACGTTCCGCGCCGCGCCCGACCCAGCCGGCGCGCCCAAGACCGACCTGAGCGTCCGGGTGGTCGACGGGCATGGCCGGGCGGCAGTAGTACCGGTGTCTGCGGTCAGTGATGCGCTGGTGCGGATGCCGGGCAACAACGACATCGGTCTGCCGAAGAACCTGCTGCGGACGGTACGCATCCCGGTGTCGTCGCTTAAGGGCGTGGACCTGCGTGACGTGCGCAGTGTGGAGCTGCGGACGGACAGGGTCGCCAGCGGGTCGGCGTACGTGAGCGATCTGAGCTTCTCGTCGCCCGGGCTCGGGCTCTCGGCACCTGCGGTCCTGCTGCCCAAGCTGTCCGCGTCCAGCCTCACCGTGAAGGAGGGGGACAAGGGCAGGCGCACTGTGGACTTCTGGGTGCGCATGTCGCGGCCGAGCATCCGGCCGGTCAGCGTGTACGTCGAGACGAGCGGGGACCTCGGCGAGTCCGTGGGGGACGTTGGGCGGCAGTTGGTGTTCAAACCGGGTCAGGTACGGCAGAAGGTCAGTGTGCCGATCGTGGCGAACACCCGGGACAGCTACGACCTCCCGTTCAATCTGGTGCTCTCGGCGCCGCACGACGGGCTGCTGAACGAGTCGTTCGGGCACGGTCTGGTCATCGACGACGACCCGACGCCGACGCTGACGCTCGGAAACCTGAAGGCGGTGGAGAAGACCGGCGTGGTCAGCTTCGGCGTCAAACTCTCCGCCCCGAGCGACAAGTACGTCAGCTTCGCCGGCGTACTGAAGGACGGCACGGCGGTGATCCGCAAGGACTACACCAGCGTCAACGACGACGGCACCGGCACGGCGGACCGGGCCATCGACGGCTACGTCGAACCCGGCAAGACCACCGGCGACCTCCAGGTCAAGATCCTCGACGACAAACTCAAGGAACCAACCGAGACGTTCTCGGCCGTCATCACCAGCATCGACGGTGCCGTCCTGAAGCTCCCCACCACCCTGACCGCCACGATCACCGACAACGACTGAATCGTCTTTGAGCACCCACCAACCAGAATTCACCCGCCGAAATGGTTGGTGGGTGCTCAAAGAAGGTGCGGGGAGTGAGACGCGGGGACCGGGATGTGGACTGCGGTGGGGGTGGTTGGGGTAGTGCGGGAACATGGGGGAGGGACGGATGGTTGAAACCTTCAGATCCTGTCCGACGTCTTCCTGAGGAGCCGACACGTGTCACTGCCACCGCTGGTCGAACCGGCCGACGAGCTGACGATTGACGAGGTGCGGCGTTATTCGCGGCATCTGATCATCCCCGAGGTCGGGATGGCCGGGCAGAAGCGGCTGAAGAACGCCAAGGTGCTCGTGATCGGCGCCGGCGGTCTCGGCAGCCCCGCGCTGCTCTACCTGGCCGCCGCCGGTGTCGGCACGCTCGGCATCGTCGAGTTCGACACCGTCGACGAGTCCAACCTGCAGCGCCAGATCATCCACGGCCAGTCCGACGTGGGGAAGTCGAAGGCGCAGTCGGCCCGCGAGTCGATCCTCGAGACCAACCCGAACACGAACGTCGTGCTGCACGAGGTGCGCCTCGACAACGACAACGTGTTCGAGATCTTCGAGCAGTACGACCTGATCGTCGACGGCACCGACAACTTCGCCACCCGGTACCTGGTCAACGACGCCGCGGTGCTGCTCGGCAAGCCGTACGTCTGGGGCTCGATCTTCCGCTTCGACGGCCAGGTCAGCGTGTTCTGGGCCGAGCACGGCCCGTGCTACCGCTGCCTCTACCCGGAGCCGCCGCCCCCCGGCATGGTCCCGTCCTGCGCGGAAGGCGGCGTACTGGGCGTGCTCTGCGCGTCCGTCGGCGCGGCGCAGGTCACCGAGGCGATCAAGCTGCTCACCGGGATCGGCGACCCGTCGCTCGGCCGGCTGAACATCTACGAGGCGCTCGACCTCAACTGGCGCGCGCTGAAGGTCCGCAAGGACCCGAACTGCGCGATCTGCGGCGAGAACCCGACCGTCACCGAGCTGATCGACTACGAGAGCTTCTGCGGCGCGATCACCGAGGAGGCGGCCGACGCGGCCGTCGGCTCGACCATCTCGGTGAAGCAGCTCAGCGAGTGGATCAAGCTCAAGGACAACGGCGAGAAGGACTTCGTGCTGATCGACGTCCGGGAGCCGAACGAGTACGAGATCAACCGGATCCCGGGCTCGGTGCTGATCCCGAAGGCGGACTTCCAGACCGGTGTGGCGCTGGAGAAGCTGCCGCAGGACAAGCAGCTGGTCTTCCACTGCAAGTCCGGCGTCCGCTCCGCCGAGGTGCTCGCGATCGCCAAGGGCGCGGGCTTCGCGGACGCGGTGCACGTCGGCGGCGGCGTGGTCGCCTGGGTCGACCAGATCGACCCAAGCCAACCGTCGTACTAGCGAGAACTAGAACGGCATTCGGCAGGATGTGATCGCCTCGGCGGCGACGGGATCACCCGAGACCGCCGGGGCGTCGTCTCGCCCGGACAGCGTCCGCATGTAGCCGACCGCGTCCACGGAGCCGCGACCCACCGGCTCACCCCTCCCCAGCAAGTAGGTCCCACCTCCCGGCCCGGTCAGCTCGACGACCACGGCCGGCCGATCACCCCAGAACGGCCCGGAAGCCTCCAGGTCGTAGATCACCTGCGCGATGAGCTCCTCGGCGTACGGCCCCGGGTCAAACCGCCGCCCGAGCGCCTGGCACACGTCGTCGCGATGCATCCACAGGTCCCGCGCGAGCAGGATGTCCTGGACATAGCCGAACGACATCCGGGGCGCCGGGTCCACCTGCATCGATACCCGCCGCAACAACTCCGGAGCGCGCGAGATCTTCCGGGTCGCCTTCGCCCACACCTGGGCGAACAGCACGCGCAGCTCGGCCGGCGGCGTACCGCGGTGTTCGTCGGCCTGCACCATCATGTGCGCGTCGAACCGGGGCACACCGGGATACACCCGCTTGTTCTTGAGCCACCGCCGCGGGAACGACGTCGGCTTGATCACGTCCTCCGCCTGCCCGATCAGGTGGCCTGCGATGTCCGCGACGTCCCACGCGTCGCAGATGGTACGTCGGTGCCACTCGTCCCCCTCGATCGACGCGAGCAGCTCGTGCCACGCCTTCAGCTCGGCGTCCCGGTGCACACGGCACCGTAGCCGGTCTGCCCGTCCGATCTGTTCTGCGAGTACTGCGGTCATCATTTCCCCCTGCTTGGTGCGTAGTGCTGATAGAACATCTCGAGTACGACGGGGAGCAGGCGGGTGAACCGCCCCTCTTCGAAGGGCGCATCCGGCTCGTTCGCCAGCTGCTGTGACAGCACCCCGGATGTGATCGACGTGAGCACCGCGAGCCCTTCGTCGCTCGCCGCGTCCGGATGTAGCCGGCCGGCGTCGACCGCCGCCTGCAGGTGCCGGCGAACTTCGGCCAGCGCCTCCAGCGCCGGGGCGTAAGCCTCCGGGCTGGGCTCGAAGCCGGGGATCGTCCGCCAGAACAGCAACTGCGAGTACACTGGGTTCCGCATGCACCAGCGGGCGAACGCGGTGGACCCGATCAGGTGCAGCTCGACCACGTCGTCCGTCGTCGCGGCCGCGATCGCGTCCCGCTGCGCGGCCAGGAACAACTCGGCGCCGCGCTGGAACAGGGCGTCGTAGATCGCCATCTTCGACGGGAAGTACTGGTACAGCGACGGCGGCTGCATGCCGAGCCGCCGGGCGACCGCGGACAGGCTCAGCGCCGCGACGCCCTCGGCCTCCATCAGCTCGATGGCGACGTCGAGGATCTCGCCGATCGTCTGCTGACGACGGCGGGTACGGCGGTCCGGCGCTGTAGTGCTCATGTCATGAGGAAAACCTAACGGCGTTAGGGATGTCAATACCTCATAGGTTGTCCCTGGTCGCGCGTACTGTTTTGTGGCATGTGCAGAAACATCACGGTGCTCCGGGGACTCGAGCCGTCCGCGACCTCCGAGGAGATCTACGCGGCCGCGTTGCAGTATGTCCGCAAGGTGACGGGAGTCGGCTCGCTGAGCGCGACCACCCGCGCCCCGATCGAACGCGCGGCCACCGAGGTCGCTCGCATCACCGAGCAGCTCCTCGCGGAGATGCCGGCCCGCCGCACCCCACCCCAAACGGTCCCGCCGCTGCGCCGCCCGGAAGTCCGCGCCCGCCTCGGCCTCGACTAGCCTGCCGAGTTCGGCAGGAAGGCGGCGACGGCGCTCACGACCAGTGGCGCGAGGACGCCGACGGCGGTGACCGAGTCGGCGAAGAGCGGTCCGAGATGAAGCAGCTGCTCGACCCGCTTGCGGTGCTGGAGCCAGTCCTCGGTCGGCCTGCCGTCCGCGGGCAACGGGCAGACGTGGCCGGCGAGCTGCTGTGCACGGTTCCGCCAGGCGACGAAGAACGGTACGGCGATCACCGACAGCCCGAGCGTGAACAGTCCGCCGTACAGCAGCACGTTCGCGGGCGGGAACTCACCGGCGCGTTCGGGGTGTGCGGAGATGAACGCGCCCCGGAGAGCTCCTGCTGAAGCGACCGCCGCGATGATGCCGACCGTCGACGAGAGTGCGCAGAACCACAGCAGTTGCCACAGCCGGTCGAGCTGGTTCACGGCGCGCCTGAACAGCTCCGGATCGTTGGTGTCGTCCCGCAGTGCCCGCGCGTACGCGCTCCCCTCCACCGGGCGCACGTCGAGGTTGTTCGCGAGGTCACGGCATTCGGCGTGGGCCAGCCAGACGACCGTCATCCACGGCACCGCCGCGATCATCGCCGTCACCAGGACGACAGCTGTCCGCAGATCGAGGTTGCGGACCGGAAGGTCGGGTCCGACGCCCGGGAAGAACAGCCGGTAGCTCGCAGCGGCCGCAGCCCCGAGCACCGCGTAGATCAGGTACCGCACCCGGTTCTGATGCTTCGGGTAGAAACCCCACTTGCCTGGATGCTGCAGGATCCGGACCGCCTGGACCGTGAGCAGGATGAACACGACCAGCGCCGCACCGGAGATCGCCCGCCAGACCGTCCACGGCACACTCTCGACGAAGGAGTCGCTCGCCCCGGTCCCGTCCGATCCGTCGATCCCGAGCAGCGCCGCGAACCCGAGCGCCGTCCCGATGACGAAGATGCTGATCACCGGCGGCGGCAGCTTCGTCCAGAACCCGTCCTCGGCCAGCTCCTGCGGCAACTCTGTCAGCATTCGAACCCCCAGGTCTCGCACCCTCAAACCAAGTGTCCCGATCCGGCGGTGCGGCCGCCTATCGATCCCGGCGTGCCGCCCCGGCGGGGGTAATGTCCTCCGAGGAGAACGGTTACCTAGGAGGCGCGGATGCGGTTCGCGATCAAGACCAGGCCGGAACACACCAGCTGGCAGCAGATGCGGGACGTGTGGGTCGCCGCGGATCAGTTCGAGATCTTCGAGTCCGCGTGGCACTGGGATCATTTCTACCCGCTCAGCGGTGACATGCAGGGGCCGAACCTGGAGGCCTGGACGACGCTGGCCGCGCTCGCGCAGGCGACGTCCCGGATCCGGCTCGGCTGCCAGGTGACCGGGATGATCTACCGGCATCCGGCCGTGCTCGCGAACATGGCGGCGACCACGGACATCATCAGCAACGGCCGTCTCGAGCTCGGCATCGGCGCCGGCTGGAACGAGATGGAGACCGCGGCGTACGGCATCGAGCTGTACGGGCTGAAGGAGCGCTTCGACCGATTCGACGAGGGCACGCAGGCGATCATCGCGCTGCTCACCGAGAAGGTCGCGAACTTCGACGGCAAGTACATCAAGCTCACCGAGGCGTACTGCAACCCGAAGCCGCTGCAGACGCCGCACCCGCCGATCACCATCGGCGGCAAGGGACCGAACCGGACGCTCCGCGCGGTCGCCAAGTGGGCGCAGCAGTGGAACGTCATCGTCCCGAACCCGCAGGAGTGGAAGCCGCTCAAGGACGTCCTGGTCCAGCGCTGCGAGGAGGCCGGTCGCGACGTCAACGAGATCACCTGCTCGGTGAACGTCCGCGTCGACCCCGACAGCCCGCTCGACAAGGCGGTCGCCGAAGCCGCGGCGTACGGCGAGGCAGGCGTCGACCTGGTGATCATGAACCTCCCGCTGGACGCGCCGCCGTCCGTCCTGGAGCCGCTCGCGAAGGCACTCGCCCCACTCGCCTAGATTTGCTCCGTGGACAGGGAGGAGTACGTCGAGGCCGTGCTACGGGCCGTGGAGTCGATCCCGGAGGGCAGCGTCGCGACGTACGGGGACATCGCGGAGTACGTCGGGCAGGGTGGACCGCGGCAGGTTGGGGCGATCATGCGCGAGTACGGCGCGAGTGTGCCGTGGTGGCGGGTGATCCGCGCGTCCGGCGTACCGGCTGACGAGGTCGGCGACGAGCAACTGCACCGGCTGCGTTCCGACGGAGTACGGATCACCAACGGTCGCGTGAATCTACGTCAGTTCCGCTGGGACCCAGAGGACTGACATCGGCGGCGCGGCGACCCCGCCCCGGGTCCCCGCGCCGCCGATGAGCTACTCGCCGTTCAGCGGCGTGCCTGCCTGCGAGGTGCGCAGGAAGTAGATCGGGTCGTTGAACGTGCCGGGCACCTTGCCCAGGCCCTGGATGGTCGTGGCGGTCCCGTTGGCGTGGCCGACCGCGTACAGGTACGCCGACCCGCTGTCACGGTCGATCGCGGCGAGGAGCGTGCTCTGCGTACCGCACTTCTCCGCGACGATCGCCTCGAAGCCCTGCCAGGTCGACGACCGGACGACCTTCACCACCGGCTTCATCGGCGATGTGACCGGGATCCGGATGGTGTAGAGCGCGCCGGCCTTCGTGGTCGCCAGCAAGGTGTCGTACGTCGCCGTCTGGCTGATCAGCGTCATGGTCTTCACGGCCGAGAACCCGGCGTACGAGCCGAGCGCCTGGAAGCCCTTGACGTTGTCCATCTTCCAGCGGAACAGCACGCCGTCGTTGCGCAGCCCGTACAGGTACTCGCGGCTGGGATCGGCGCCCTTCGGATAGCCGGACCGGGCCAGCTGCGTGACGTCGCCCAGCCCGTCCTGGACATTGCCGCGACCCCACCACGGTCCGTCCGACGGCCGGGCGATCAGCGTGCTGAACAGCTCGGTGCCGTAGATCGCGTAGCCGCGGTCGACGATGCCGTCGTGGCTGTCGTACGAGAACTCCCAGGTTGCACTGGCCTTCGTTTCCCCCGGCTCGGCGACCTGCGGGCCGACCCGGCGTTCGCTCGCGGCCGGCGGGCTCGCGGCGGACAGGACCTGGTCGGTGTAGTTGCCGTTCGCGGTGATCGAGCCGAGATCGAGCGAGCAGATCGACTGGATCTTCGGATTTGCCGCGGTGGCAGTGGCGGTACCGAGACCTGCCAGTAGAACAGCCGCCCCCAGGAGGGCGGCAGTACGCCGCATTGTCCTCATTCGGTGCTCCTTGTAGTCGTGTGCTGACGAAGTGCTCGATGCACCGCGGACGCGGAAAGTTATCGACCGGCTACGTCGTCCTGTCCGCTTTCCGGCCCATCGAGGCCGGGGCGGAGTGCCACTGCGCGGACTGTCGGTGGGGTCTGTTGAGATAAGGCGGTGGTCAGCAGACAGAGGTCCCGGTACCGGTTGGTCCGGGAGGAGTGCCGAAGCGCGGAGGCCCCCGTCCTCGATGCCGACCAGCAAGCAGTGGTGGATCACCCGGGCGGACCGCTCCTGGTGCTCGCCGGGCCTGGTACCGGGAAGACGACGACGTTGGTGGAGGCGGTCGTCGACCGGGTCCGCAATCGTGGGCTGAGTCCGGACGAGGTGCTCGTGCTGACGTTCGGGCGGAAGGCGGCGACCGAGCTGCGGGACCGCATCACCGGTCGACTCGGGCGGACGACACGCGTGATGCCGTCGATGACGTTCCATTCCTTCTGCTACGCGTTGCTGCGCCGGTTCACGCCGGCCGACGCGTTCGACGTACCGCTGCGACTGCCGTCCGGGCCAGAGCAGTCGCTGCGGTTGAGTGAGGCGTTGTCGGGAAGTCGTGAGGTCGGTGCGGTGCACTGGCCGAGCAGTCTGCATCCGGCGTTGAAGACGCGCGGGTTCACCGACGAGGTGCAGGCGGTGATCGGCAAGGCGCGGCAGTTGGGCCTCGACCCGGAGGACCTGTCCGCGATCGGGCGATCGGCGGAGCGGGCCGAGTGGGTCGCGGTCGGCGACTTCTTCGAGGAGTACCTGCAGGTGCTCGACGCCGAGCAGGTGCTGGACTACTCCGAGCTGATCCATCGCGCGGTGATCCTGGCGCAGCAGCCGTCGGTGCAGGCGAAGCTGCGGACCGAGTTCAAAGCGGTGTTCGTGGACGAGTACCAGGACACCGATCCCGGTCAGACGAAGTTGCTGCAGGCGATCGCGGGCGACGGTCGCGACCTGGTCGTGGTCGGCGATCCGGACCAGTCGATCTACACGTTCCGTGGGGCGGACGTGCGCGGACTGCTGCGGTTCACCGACGAGTTCCGGTCCCGCGACGGCGCGGAGGCGGCGCAGATCGCTCTGGGTACGACGCGACGCTTCGGGACCACGCTGCAACGCGTTTCGCGCAACGTCGTCAACCGCCTCGGCGTACCGGGATCGCTGGATCGGGACACGTTCGAGCGGTTCCGGAACCCGGATGCCTCGTCGTGTGTCTTCGGTCCGGGAAAGGTCGAGGCGAACCTGTACTCGACGAGCGGCGCGGAGCTCGAGCACATCGCGGACCTGTTGCGGCGCGCGCACGTTCAGGACGGCATCGGGTGGAGCGAGATGGCGGTGCTCGTTCGTTCCGGGAGCCGTTCGATTCCGCCGTTGCGCCGGGCGTTGGCAGCGGCCGGTATTCCGGTGGACGTCGCGGGCGATGAGCTGCCGTTATCGCGCGAGCCCGCCGTACGGCCGATGTTGCTGGCGCTGCGGGCGGTGGCCGACCCGGAGACGTTGACCGTCGATGTCGTACGGGCGTTGGCGCTGTCGCCTCTGGGCGCTATGGACGCGGGACAACTGCGGCGGCTGGCACGGGTGCTCCGGCGGCGCGATCGGGACGCGGCAGGCGGGCTGCGGCTGCCGCGGTCGTCGGACGAGCTGCTGCGGGAAGCCATGCTGAATCCGTTGCTGCTCGACGAGGAGGCGTCACCGGCCGAGGCACGGTTCGCGGCGCTCGGCGAACGGTTGCTCAAGGCAAGGAACATCGTGACTGCGGGCGCGGCGCCGGACGAGGTGATGTGGTCGCTGTGGTCGGAGTCGCCGTGGTTGCGGCGGCTGCGCGGGCAGGCCACCTCGGGTGGCGAGACCGCCCGGACCGCGAACCGGGACCTGGATTCGTTGTGCGCGTTGTTCGACGCGGCCGGCCGGGCGGAGGAGCAGGTCGGGTTCAAGGGCGTTTCGGCGTTCCTGTCCGAGTTGGAGTCGCTGGACATCGCGGGGGACAACCGGTTCGACGGGACGTACCGCGAGGCCGGCGTACAGCTGATGACGGCACACCGGTCGAAGGGTCTGCAATGGCGGCTCGTCGTGGTTGCTTCGGTGCAGGAGGGGCAGTGGCCGGACCTGCGGCGGCGCGGTTCGTTGCTGGAGCCGGACCGGTTGGGGCCTGACGGGTTGATCGATCCGTTGTCGGCGGGCGCGTTGCTGGCCGAGGAGAGACGGTTGTTCTACGTCGCGATCACGCGGGCGCGAGAACGCTTGATCGTGACCGCCGTACAGGCGCCCGAGGCCGACGGCGATCAACCGTCCCGATTCCTTGCCGAGCTGGACATTCCTTTGAAACTGGTCGCCGGGCGGCCGCGGCGGCCGTTGTCGTTATCGGGTCTGGTAGCGGATCTGCGGTGCGTGCTGGCGGATCCTTCGTCGTCGCCGGCGTTGAAGCGGGTCGCCGCCGATCGATTGGCGTTACTGGCTGACGCTGTGGACGATCGGGATCACGCCTTGGTGCCTACTGCCGATCCTTCGCGGTGGTGGGGTGTGCGGGAGCGGACGGAGTCCGTGCGGCCGATCGCGGATCCCGCGTTGCCGGTCCCTTTGTCGGGGAGCGCGTTGACGACGATCGTGGACTGTCCGTTGCGGTGGTTCCTGACCCGGCGGGCCGGTGGGGAGACACCGAGTACATCGGCGATCGGGTTCGGGATGGTGCTGCACACGCTGGCCGATGCGGTCGCGACCGGCACGCTGCCGCCGTCGGTCGACGAGCTGAACGGATGGCTGGACAAGGTGTGGACGCAGCTCGAGTTCGAGTCCGCGTGGATCTCGGACCGGGAGCGCGTCGAGGCGGAGCAGGCGCTGCGGCGGTTCGTCGCGTGGCACCAGGGGCGGCCGGACCGGACGTTGGTGGGGTCGGAGGTGGACTTCGACGTACTGCTGCCGGACGAGGAGCACCCCGCGGTCCGGGTGAAGGGCCGGATGGACCGCGTCGAAACGGACCCTGAAGGTACGGTCCGGGTGGTCGACCTGAAGACCGGGCGGAACATTCCGACCAAGCCTGCGCTGGAGCGGCACGTGCAGTTGGCGATCTACCAGCGTGCGATCAACTCGCGGCAGCTGAAGAAGCTCGGCGAGGACGCGGTCGCCGGTGGGGCCGAGCTCGTCCAGCTCCGCCACGACGACAACGGCGGCTTCCCGAAGGTCCAGCACCAAGGCCCGTTGGAAGCCTCTGAGGACGGCCGCACCTGGCTCGACGAAGCCGTCGACGACGCCGAGAGCATGATCCGCACCGAACACTTCACCGCCCAGCGCAACGACGGCTGCAACCGCTGCGAAGCGCGCGCCCTGTGCCCCATCCAGCCCGAGGGACGGGAGATCGTGTGATGGGGGCTCTCGACGTCCGCCCGCCGGGTGTGGAGACAATCCGTGGTGGCGGGAGACAGGAAATAGCCTGTCCCACCACCCCAGTTCCTGTGCAACGGCCGAGGGGGTGTGATGGTTCAGCTGCGGTCTACGGCTGAGTTGTGTGAGTTGTTGGGGGTTCCGTTTTCGGATCAGCAACTGGCGGCTATTACTGCTCCGTTGGCGCCGGGGGTGATCGTGGCCGGCGCCGGGTCGGGGAAGACGACGGCGATGGCGGCCCGGGTGGTGTGGTTGATCTGCACGGGACAGGTGAAGCCGGAGGAAGTGCTCGGGCTGACGTTCACCAAGAAGGCGGCGAACGAGCTCGACGTCCGGATCCGCGAGGACCTGACGAAGGCCGGCGTTCTCGGATCCACGCTGCCGAAGGATCAGCACCCGATTCTCGCCGCGCATCTGCGGAGCAACATTCCCAACTGGGAGCCCGAGGAGCCGGGCGAGCCCGTCGTCTCGACGTACCACGCGTTCGCCGGCACGTTGATCGCGGAGCACGGCCTCCGAATCGGCCTCGAGCCGGACTCCCGCGTACTCGCCGACGCCACCCGGTTCCAGCTGGCGGGTCGTGTCGTACGCCGGTCCGCCGGGCCGATCCGCTTCGCGTCGCATCACGTGCCGACGCTCGTGAACAGCCTGCTCGCGCTCGACGGTGAGCTCGCGGATCACCTGCTCCGTCCCGACGATATCCGCGACCACGACGACGCCGTACGGCAGGAGGTCGCGGCGGCTCGCAAGCAGACGGTGGAGGTCCGCAAGCTCGCCGAGACCGCGTTGAAGCGCGGGGAGATCCTGCAACTCGTCGAGGAGTACCAGGCGTACAAGGGGGAGCGCGGCGTCGTCGACTTCGCCGACCAAATGGCGTTGGGCGCGCGATTGGCTGAGGAGTGCCCGGAGGTCGCCGCCGTCGAGCGGTCGCGGTACAAGGTCGTGCTGCTCGACGAGTACCAGGACACGTCCGTCTCGCAGCGCCGGATGCTCACCGCGCTGTTCGCCGCGGGCGACGGGCGCGGCCATCCGGTCACCGCGGTCGGTGACCCGTGCCAGGCGATCTACGGCTGGCGCGGTGCGTCGGTCGCGAACCTCGACGAGTTCCCGACGCACTTCCCACAGGCCGATGGATCGCCGGCTCAGCGATATGTGCTGAGCGTCAACCGCCGCTGCGGCAGTCGCATTCTCGCGGCCGCCAACCAGCATGCGGCCGAGCTCTACGAACAGCACCCCGGCGTCATCCCGCTTGAGGCTCCAGCGAACGCTCCGGAAGGCGCGATCACGGTCGGGTTGTTCGAGACTCGCTCGGAGGAGATCGAGTGGGTCGCCGACGCGATCGTCGCCGCGCACCGCACGCGGAACCGCCGCTGGAAGGACATCGGCATCCTGATGCGGACGAACGTCGACCTCAGCGCGGTGCACGAGGCGCTGATCGCACGCAAGGTCCCGGTCGAGGTCGTCGGCCTCGGCGGTCTGCTCGCGCTTCCCGAGGTCGTCGACGTCGTCGCGACACTGCAGGCCGTCAACGACCTGACCGCGAACGCGGCGATGCTCCGAATCCTCACCGGCCCGCGGTACCGGATCGGTCACCGCGATCTCGCCCTGCTCGCCAACCGGGCCCGCGCGCTCGCCGACGCGGGGGAGCGGCCGGCCGCCGACGACCTGGTCGCCGCGCTCGACGCGGCCGTTGCGGGGATGGATTCGACCGAGGTCATCTCGCTCGCGGAGGCGGTCGACGATCCGGGCCTGGCGGCGTACGCGCCGGAAGCTCTTGTCCGCTTCAAGGAGCTGTCGGTCGAGCTTCGCGAGCTGCGCGCGCATGCGGGCGAGCCGCTGCTCGATCTGGTCCGCCGGGTGATCAGCACGATCGGCCTGGACGTCGAGCTGACCGCGACCCCCGATCACGTCGACGCCGGGCGCCGCGATCATCTCGCCGCGTTCCTCGATGCTGTGGGCAACTTCGTGTCGACCGAGTCGGACGGGTCACTGGACGGTCTGCTCGCGTACCTCGCCGCCGAG
This sequence comes from Kribbella sp. NPDC055110, assembly GCF_053607525.1. Taxonomy (NCBI): domain Bacteria; kingdom Bacillati; phylum Actinomycetota; class Actinomycetes; order Propionibacteriales; family Kribbellaceae; genus Kribbella; species Kribbella sp. NPDC055110. The sequence goes on along the minus strand of NZ_JBSGTS010000025.1, from coordinate 4,590 downwards.
GAGGAGTACGCCGCCGGCCTCGACCTCGCCGTACCGAGTGAAGCCGACTCGGTGAAGCTGCTCACCACGCACCGGTCGAAGGGGCTGGAGTGGCCGGTCGTGTTCGTGCCGACGCTGGTGTCGAAGGTGTTCCCGTCGGACCGCGGGCGGGACAAGTGGACCACGAACGCGAAGGTGCTCCCGTGGCCGTTGCGCGGTGACGCCGACACGCTGCCGGACATCCACGACCTGTCGAACGCGGGGCTGAAGGCGTTCGCGGACGAGTGCAAGGACGTGAACGCGCTGGAGGAACGACGACTCGGGTACGTCGCGTTCACGCGCGCGAAGGATCTGCTGGTGGCGACCGGCCACTGGTGGGGTCCGACGCAGAAGCGCCCGCGCGGCCCGTCGCCGTACCTCTCGGTGCTGAAGCAGCATGCCGGTGAGCGGGTGATCAAGTGGGCCGAGCAGCCGGAGTTGACGGCGGAGAACCCGGAGCTCGCCGAGCAGACCCTGGCGCCGTGGCCGACGCCGTACGACGTGGACTCGTTCCAGCGACGGCTGGAGTCGGCTGCTCTGGTGCAGCTGTCCCGCGCGGAGGGTCCGTCGATCGAGGCGGAGGAGTCACTGCTGCTCGACGAGCAGGCGACGGTGGCGCGCTGGGACTCGGAGCTCGAGCGATTGTTGTCCGAGGCAAGGGAAAGCCGGAGCCGGAAGGCGTACGACGTGGCGCTGCCGGCCGCGCTGTCCGCGACGCAGATGATGCGGCTGGCTAAGGACCCGGACGGTCTGGCCGCCGAACTGGCCCGCCCGATGCCGCGCAAACCCAACCGGGCCGCGCGTTTCGGCACCCGCTTCCACGCGTGGGTGGAGAGCTACTTCGGCCAGCAACTGCTGCTCGACCCGGACGATCTGCCCGGCGCCGCGGACGAGGACATTGTCGACGACACCGACCTCACCGACCTGATGGACGCGTTCCGCGACGGCCCGTTCGGCGACACCACGCCGTACGAGATCGAAGCCCCGTTCGCCCTCGCGCTGGACGGCCGGGTCGTCCGCGGCCGCATCGACGCCGTCTACCAGATCGTCCGCCCGGACGGCTCCCGCGGGTACGACGTCATCGACTGGAAAACCACCCGCGGCGAAACCGCCGACCCCCTCCAGCTAGCGATCTACCGAGTCGCCTGGTCCGAACTCATGAACATCCCCCTCGACCAGGTAACAGCAGCCTTCTACTACGTCCGCACCGCCGACATCATCCGCCCCGAGAACCTCCCCGGCAAACACCAACTAACCACCCTTCTGAACGGCTGATGACCGCTTCTGTGTGATGAGTACGTCGATGCCGTCGAGGATCCGCTCGAGACCGAAGGCCACCTCGGAGGCATCGATCTCGTCGGTGTACTCGTTGCTGGCCATCAGTGCCGCCAGGACCGAGTATCCGAGTTCGTGCAGCCGCGGTTCAAGGAATCGTGCCATCGCGGCCGGCTGCACGGACGTCGTGGTGCTGTCGCGCACATCGCGACGCGCGCTGGCGATACGCCGCGCGTAGCCGTCCAGCAGCAACGCGCACGACAGGCTCTCGCTGGGACTCAGCCCCGCGCCGGTCAGCACCTTCAGGATCGCCTCTGCCCAGCCGAGCAGGTTCGGCGTCATCGGCGCTCCGCGAATGGGGAGATCGCAGAGCCAGGGGTGGACGTCGCACCGATCGACCATCGCCTGCGTCCAGACGGTCGCTCCGGAGCGCCAGTCCGGTGCCTCGGCGACCCCGTCCGGTGCCGGCCCCCAGGCGGCGTCACCGAGGAGCACGAGCAGTTCGTCGCGTGACCTCACGTACCTGTAGATCGCGTTGGCGGTCAGCCCCAGCTTCTGAGCGATCTTGGGCATCGACAACGCGGCGAACCCGTCGGCATCGGCCAACTCGAGGGCCGCGTCGACGATGTGCTCGACGCTCTGCGTCGGCCGCCGCCCGAGTCGGTTCGACTTCGCGGGCAGGCCCCACGCCAGCGCGAGCCCCGGTGGCAGGTGCGCATCGTCGGTCAACGGCATCAGGTCGGCTCCTCCCGCCTCGGGGTTTGACTTCGTGTGTACCTTACACTTTATATTAGTGTGACCCACACACGAACTGATCCGAGAAGGCGAGCACGATATGGGACACCAGGAATCACGACCACTGTTCGACCTTTCCCGCCGGCTCGGAGCGCTGCTGACCGCGGCGTTGCTCGCGAGCTCGGCGGCGGCCTGTGGCGGAGCAGCCGAGGCCAAGACGAGCGGCCGCAGCACACCGGACACTGTGGTCTCGACAGACGCCGGAGCAGTACGCGGCAGGCTCACCGCGGAGGCCCGGCTCTTCCAAGGAATTCCGTACGCCGCACCGCCCGTCGGCCCGCTCCGCTGGGCATCGCCGCAACGCGCCGCGTCATGGAGTGACATCCGGGACGCCACCAAACCCGGGAATCGCTGTGCCCAGGCAGAAGGGCTGATCGATCCGGCAAGCACTACCGAGGACTGTCTCTACCTCAACGTCACGACGCCACGCGACCGCGGCGCACACAAACTGCCGGTCATGGTGTGGATCCATGGCAACGGCTTCATCAGCGGGGCGGGCAGCCTGTACGACGCACAGCAGTTGGCGAACAGCGGCCAGGTGATCGTGGTCAGTCCCAACTACCGGCTGGGAATCTTCGGTTTCCTCGCGCATCCGGCGCTCGACCACGGTCAAGCTCGGCAACTCTCGGGGAACTTCGGCCTCGAAGACCAGCAGGCCGCGTTGCAGTGGGTCAAGCGCAACGCGGCGGCGTTCGGCGGCGATCCGGGCAATGTCACGATCTTCGGTGAGTCCGCCGGAGGCACCAGCGTCTGCTCCCATCTGGTCGCGCCGGGATCCGCAGGGCTGTTCCAGAAGGCGATCCTGCAGAGCGCCGAATGCACCGGGCAGAAATGGTCGCCCGGACCGCCGACCTGGTTCCCACTGCCACGCTCCGAGCGCGAACAACACGGCCTAGACGTCGCGGCCAAGGTCGGCTGCACCGCCCCGGCCACCGCTGCGGCCTGTCTGCGGGCCAAACCTACGGACGAACTCACCAAGTGGTCTGACGACGGAGTCGGATCAGGGCCTACCGTCGGCGGCGGCGTACTGCCTCTCAGTCCGGATCGCGCCTTTGCAACCGGCCGCTTCAACCACGTTCCGATCATTCAGGGGATCACGCGGGACGAGCACCGCCTGTTCACTGCGGCAATCGAAACAGCAACCGGCCAGGTGACGACCCCGGCCAGCTATCGCAAAGAAGTCCACACGCTGTTCGACCAGCAAGACGCCGAACGGATCCTGGCCCGCTATCCCGTCGAACAGTTCCATTCGGCAGGCGAGGCCTTGTCGACCGTCGTCACCGACTGGGCGTGGGGCTGCCCGGTCCTCGAACGAGACCGCGCACTCGCCGCGCAGACACCGCTGTATGCGTACGAGTTCGCCGACGAGAGCGCTCCGTGGTTCACCACGCTGCCGAAGCCCAACTTCCCGACCGGCGCGTTCCATGGTGCCGAACTGCAGTACCTCTTCACCGACGAGCAACTCCCGGGCCCGAGCACACCCGCGCAGAAGCAACTCTCCGCGACGATGATGCGCTACTGGACCCAGTTCGCACGCACCGGCAACCCGAACGGTCCGGGCCAGCCACGGTGGCAGCCGTTCCAGAACAAGGAGCACGTCCAGTCACTCGCCCCCGCAAAGATCGCGGCAGCCGACCTGGCGCAGGAACACCAGTGCGCTTTCTGGGCCTCAATAGATTCCTGAGAGCGTCGCGGGCGTGACGTCGACAGGGAACGGGTTTGTGGCGTGGGCAGTTTCCTCGGCTTGGACTACGGCCTGGCATTCGTAGCCGGTTGGGGTCAGTTCGAGGATTGTCAGTTCTTGGTTGGTGGGGTCGAGGAGCCAGTACGACGGGACTCCGTGCTGTTCGTAGAGGGATCGTTTGAGGACCACGTCCGTGGTGCGCGTGGCTGGGGAGAGGACCTCGACTGCCAGTAGGGGCGGCTGGGTGACGGCGGCGTCGCGGTGGCAGACGAGGACGTCCGGGCGGAGTGTGGTGTGGGGCGTTGGGCGGAAGGCGACCGAGCCAACGGCGACCAGGAGGTCGGGTGGGCAGGCGTGTTTCAGCAGAACCATGAGCGCGAGGACGGCCGCGTGGTGCGCGGGTGGTTGGGGGCCGGTGATGAGCAGACGGCCGTCCACGATCTCGTACCGGCGGCCGTCCCGCGTCGCTTCTGCTGTACGCACCCCACCACCCTGCCCCAGAACGCCCCACCCCCGCCAAAGTTATCCACAGCCCGCCCGCCCGCCAGCCCGCCAGCCCGCCAGCCCGCCAGCCCGCCGGCCCGCCAGCCCGCCGGCCCGCCGGCCAGCCCGCCCGCTCGCACCGCACCCACCGCACCCACCGCATGCACCGCTCGGTCCGTCGCGCCGGCCGGCGCCGAGGTCGGGCGCGACAAGAGCCCTCTCACACGAGGGGATATCCGACGGTGTTGTGGCTTCTCCGTTGGTACTAGAGGGGAGAACCCACAACGCCAGGGGATATCCGGCTCTCGTGACGTATCCGTGGGTGGGTCTGCGCG
>NZ_JBSGTS010000024.1:50297-119926 GCF_053607525.1 Kribbella sp. NPDC055110 | reverse complement strand
CATCGCCCTGGCCATGCTCACCCTCGGCGGCTACCGCCCACCCCTCCCCGGCCGAAACTGACCCACGGATCAGTCAGAAGAGCCGGATATCCCCTGGCGTTGTGGGTTCTCCCCTCTAGTACCAACAGAGAACCCACAACACCGACGGATATCCCCTCGTGTGCGAGGGGCCCGTCGCGCCCGGCCAGGGCCGGCCGGCGAGACGGACCGGGCGGTGCGGTGGTGCGGTGCGTGCGGTGGTGCGGTGCGAGCGGTGGTGTGGTGCGAGCGGTGGTGTGGTGCGAGCGAGCGGTGCGGGCCAGCGGTGGTGTGGTGCGAGGGAGCGGTGGTGTGGTGCGGTGGGGACTGGAGACGCCCACGCAGCTGGCTGAAGCGCCGTTTATCCCTTGACGGCGCCTTCCTCGACGCCCTTGAAGAAGAAGCGTTGCAGGGTGGCGAAGACGATCACGATCGGGATGAACGCGATCATCGTGCCGGCCGCGATCAGTCGCGGGTTGTTGCTGAACGTGCCGGACAGGTATTGCAGGCCGACGGTCAGCGTGTACTTGTTCGGATCGGTCAGCACGATCAGCGGCCAGAGGAAGTCGTCCCAGGCGCCGATGAACGCGAAGATCGCGACCACACTGATCGTCCCGCGCACCGACGGCAGGCCGATGTACAGGAATCGTTGCCACGCGTTCGCCCCGTCCACGACCGCGGCCTGATCGACTTCGACGGGCAAGGACCGGAACGCGTTGTACATCAGCAGTACGTTGAGCGCGCCGATCATCCCGGGCAGTGCGACGCCGAAGAGCGTGTTCGCCAGCCCGAACTCCCGGACCGTGACGTACTGCGAAATGATCGTGACCTCACCCGGCAGCACGAGGGTCGCCAGGAACAGGCCGAGGACGATCTTGCGGCCGCGGAACTGCAGCCGGGACAGCGCGAACCCGGCCAGCGACGCGCCGATGACGTTGCCGCCGACAACCAGGAAGGCGACCACGAGCGAGTTCCGGGCGTAGTCCCAGACCGGGATGGTGTCGGTGACCTCCTTGTAGTGGTCGAACGTCGGTTGCGACGGCAGCAGCCGCGGGATCCGGGTGTAAATGTCCTCCCCGGATCCCTTCAGCGACGTCGACAGCTGCCAGAGGAACGGCCCGATCGTGATCAGCAGCACGAACACCAGCAGCACGTACCGCGCGACCTTCTCCCGCGGCGACACCGAGTTGAACCCGGACGATCGACGCCGTCGTACCGGCGCTTCGGTAGCCACGGCCTGCCGCGGCGGATCGGTCACAGTCGTCATGCTTCGGCCCCCCGGCGGTTGAGACGGGCGAGTACCAACATCGGTACGACGGTGACGAAGAACAGCACGATCGACAACGCGGACGCGTACCCGAGGTTGCCCTCGAAGCCCTGGCTGTACTGCTGGATGAGCATCACGACCGAGTTGTCCCGGCCGCCCGGACCGCCCTTGCCACCGCTGAGGATGAACAGTTCGGAGAACACCCGCAGCGCCGACACCGAGATCAGGATCGAGATCAGGATCATCGTTCCCCGTACGCCGGGAATCGTCACGTGCACGAACCGCCGCAGCGGCCCCGCGCCGTCGACCGCGGCCGCCTCGTGCAGCTCACGCCCGACGTTCCCGAGGGCGGCCAGGTAGATGATCATGTAGTACCCGAGCCCCTTCCAGATCGTCAGACTGATTGCGCTGAGCAACAACAGCCACTGGTCGGACAGGAACGGCAGCGGCCCGGAGATGACCCCGAGCTTCTCGGCCAGTCCGTTGACCAGGCCGCGGTCGTCCAGGATCCACTGCCAGATCAGCGCCACCACGACCGCGGACGCCACCACCGGGGTGTAGAACGCGGTCCGGAAGAACGTGATCCCGGGCAGCTTCTTCTCCACCAGTACGGCGAGCAGCAGCGGCAGGACGGTCAGGAACGGCAGGCAGACCACCATGTAGATGACGCTGTTCAGCAGCGCCCACCGCAACTGCTCGTCGTGCAGCAGGGTCTCGAAGTTCTTCAGCCCGACGAAGTGGCCGCCGCCGATCGGTTTGGCGTTCGTGAACGACAGGATGACGGTGTTGACCGACGGCCACAGGTTGAAGACCAGCAACCACGTGAGTGCCGGTATCACCAGCACCCACGGGGTGAACCAACGGTTGTACCGCATTACTGCGTGAGGAGCTGGTTGGCCTTGGCCACCGCGGCGTCGAGGGCTGCCTGGGACGAGATCTTGCCGGAGATCGCGAGCGAGATCTGCTGCCCGATGAAGTCGTTGGTCGCGCCACTGATGATCGGCGGCGCCAGCACCTTCGCCTTGGCCAGCGACTGGAAGGCGAGCACCTTGGCGTCGCTCTCCGGCGTACCGTCGGACTTCGAGAAGTACGGGTCGGACGCGGAGGCCTTGGTGGACGGGAAGATGTTCACGATCTTCGCGAACGCGGCCTGGTTCTCGGCGTTGGTGACGAACCGGGCGAGGGCGATCGCCGCGGCCTGGTTCTTGGTCTTCGCCGAGACCGACAGCCCCTGCACGTACAGCGCCGGGGTGTCCAGCGCGGGCGACGGGACGACCTTGCCCTTCAGCGACGGGTTGTCCTTCTGGAAGTCCTGGATCGCGTTGCCGCCGCCGGTGGTCCAGGCGACCTTGCCCTGGGTGAAGAGCTTGGAGTTGCCCAGGTACTCGTTGGTCAGGATGTCGCGCGGCATGTAGCCGGCCTTGTAGGCGTCGCGGTACTTGTCCAGCAGCGCCGCGGCCTCGGGGGTGTTGAAAGTGAACTTCTTGCCGTCGTCGGAGATGATCTTGACCCCGGCATTGGTGAAGTCACCGATGCCCGGCAGTCGGCTCATCAGGTATTCCTTGCCGCCGGTCTTGTCGTGCATGGTCTTCGCGGCCGCGAGCAGCTCGTCGAAGGTCTTCGGCGGGTTCTTCACGTCGAGGCCGGCCGCGGCGAACTTGGTCGCGTTCCAGTAGTCGATGTCGGTGTTCAGGTACCACGGGTAGCCGAACGTGCCGTCCAGGCCCTGGTACTGGTACGCCTGCACGCCGCCCTCGACGTACTCCTCGTTCAGCTTCGGGTCCGCGGCGGCGACGTCGAGCAGCATGTTCTGCTTGGCCAGGCTGAGGGCGAAGTCGGGCGGCAGGTTCGTCACGTCCGGCAGCGAGCCGGCCGACGCCTGGCTCAGCACCTTCTTGTCGTAACCGTCGCCGGGCTGGTCGAGCCAGGTGACGTGCGTGCCCGGGTACTTCGCCTCGAACGCCTTGATCACGCCTTCGACGTACGACGTGAACTTGGGCTTCAGCGCCCAGGTCTGGAAGCTGACCTCACCGGTCACCTGGGCGTTCGCGTCGACGGTCGGCTTGGCCCCGCCGCTGCCGCCGGAGTCCTCGGAACCGAGGCCGCAACCTGCGAGGGTGAGGGCGGCGGCGGCAAGACTTGCCACGAGCGCCGGACGGCGTCTACGCATGGGATCTCCTGGAATTGATAAACCGGTATAGCTCCCGAACTATTCACATCGTAGAATCCGCTGTCAAGGGTGGAAGGTGGTACGACGATGGCAAGACCGACGATCGCGGACATCGCGACCAGGGCCGGGGTGTCCAAGGGCGCGGTGTCGTTCGCGCTGAACGGGCGGCCGGGGGTCAGCGACGCGACCCGGGAGCGGATCCTGAAGATCGCCGAGCAGATGAGCTGGCGGCCGCACAGCGCGGCGCGCGCGCTCGGTGCGTCACGGGTCGACTCGGTCGGGATGGTGATCGCCCGCCCGGCGCGGACGCTCGGGGTCGAGCCGTTCTTCGCGCACCTGCTGTCCGGCGTGCAGTCGGGGCTGTCCGCGGAGTCGATCTCGCTGCAACTGCTGATCGTCGAGGACACCGCGGCCGAGATCGAGGTGTACCGGCGGTGGGCGTCGGAGCACCGGGTCGACGGCGTGATCCTGGTCGACCTGACCGTGAAGGACCCACGTGTCGACGAGCTCAGGACGCTCGAACTGCCGGCCGTGGTGATCGGCGGCCGCGGCGGCAAGGGCGCACTCGCCTCGGTCTGGGCCGACGACCGCGACGCGATGCTCTCGATCGTCGAGTACCTGGCCGCGCTCGGCCATCGCCGGATCGCCCACGTCGCCGGTACGCCGAACTTCCAGCACACGCAGCGCCGGATCCGGGCCCTCCGCGACGCCGCGCCCCGGCTCGCGCTGCTCGACGCCCCGTCGCTGACCACGGACTTCAGCGACGCGGAGGGCGCCGCGATCACCCGCAAGCTGCTGTCGCAGTCCGTGCGCCCGACCGCGATCGTCTACGACAGCGACGTGATGGCGGTCGCAGGCCTCGGGGTCGCGATGGAGATGGGCGTCTCGGTGCCGGGCGACCTGTCGATCGTCGCGTTCGACGACTCGATCCTCACCCAGCTCATGCACCCCGCGCTGACCGCGCTGTCCCGCGACACCTTCGACTTCGGCCGCCAGGCCGCCGAGGTCCTGCTCGAAACCATCGCCGATCCCAGCGTCGTCATCAACCGCCGCACCGCCGACCCGGTCCTCACGGTCCGCGAGTCCACTGCTCCACCAGCTTGAGCGAGGCGCAGTTGCTCTTGTGGCCTAAACCGATTTAGCATCCTCGGCATGGCTTTGGAGACCGTCACGCCCCGGTTCGGTGCGAACTACGTTCCCTCGGCGGGATGGTTCTACAGCTGGCTGGACTACGACCGCGACGCGGTACGGCGGGACTTCGCGGATCTGGCCGGGATGGGTCTGGACCACGTCCGGGTCTTCCCGGTCTGGCCGTGGATCCAGCCGAACCGGGCGATCATCCGCGAGCAGGCGATCGCCGACCTGCTCGACACGATCGACGCCGCCGCGGAGCACGGCCTGACCGTCGCGGTCGACCTGATCCAGGGGCACCTGTCCAGCTTCGACTTCCTCCCGTCGTGGGTGCTGACCTGGCATAGGAGCAGCCTGTTCGAGGACAGCACGGTCCGCGACGGTCTCACGGCGTACGTCGATGCTGTGGCGCGCGCGGTCGCGACGAAGCCGAACGTTTTCGCCATCACGCTCGGAAACGAGGTCAACAACCTCTGGCCGGACAGCTCCACCACGCCCGAGACCTCGACCGCGTGGGCGCAGGAACTGCTGACGACGGTGAAGAAGGCGGCGCCCGACGTACTCGCGCTGCACTCGGTCTTCGACGACGCCTGGTACAAGGGCGACCATCCGTTCCACCCCGTCGACGCGGTGGACCTGGGTGACCTGACCACTGTCCACTCGTGGGTTTTCAACGGGGTCTCACGAGTGGACGGTCCCCTGGGTCCGGCCACCCTCACCCACGCCGACTACCTGATCGAGCTCGCCAAGGCCACGGCCCTCGAGCACGACCGGCCCGTCTGGCTGCAGGAGATCGGCGTACCGGGGCCTGATATCCCCGTCGATCTGCAGGCCGAGTTCACCCGGCGGACCGTCGAGTCCGTCCTGCCGAACCCCGCGCTGTACGGCGTGACGTGGTGGTCCTCGCACGACATCGAGCGGCGGCTGCTCGACTTCCCGGACCGCGAGTACGACCTCGGCCTGTTCACGGTCGACCACCGGCGCAAACCGTCCGCGCAGGCGCTGGCGGAGGTGATCGCGACGGTCCGCGCGAACGGCGTACCGGCGCAACCGCCCGCCACCACGCTGACCGCGCCGGTCAACCTCCGCACCGAGCCGGCACGTCGCGCGGAAGTTGCCCCCGGCAGCGAATTCCACCTGCAGTGGGTCGATGCCCGCAGCAACGGACCCGTGCGGATCGCCCTGCCCTAGGACTTCTTGGAGATCAGTACGTCGATGCCGTCGAGGATGCGGTCGAGGCCGAACTCGAGGTCGTCGTCGAGTTCGTCCTCGTACTCCTGGTTGAGGTAGAGCGACACCAGCGTCGGATACCCGCCCTCCATCAGTCGCGGGACGAGGAACTGACCGACCTGCTCCGCCTGCACCGGCGTCCGATCGCTCGCCCCGAGCTGACGCGCGAGGCCCGCGTAGTTCCGCGCGTACCCGTCCAGCAGCATCAGGCACCCGAGATTGTCGTGCTGACTCAGCCCGGTCTCCGCTAGCGCCGCTAGCATCACCTCGACCCAGCGCAGCAGGTTCGGCGTGACGGGCGCGCCACGGATCGGTACGTCGATCAGCCACGGGCGGTCCGCGTACATCTCGACCTGCGCATCCACCCAGGCGATCGCCGCCGCGCGCCAGCCGGACGGTAGCTCCGGCGGCAGCCCGACCGCCTTCTCGTGGACCAGGACGATCAGCTCCTCCTTGGACCGGACGTAGCGGTACATCGCGTTCGTTGTGACGCCGAGCTGCGCCGCGATCCGCTGCAGCGAGATCGCCTCGAACCCGTACCGGTCGCCGAACTCGATGCCGGTGGCGACGATCTGCTCGACCGACAGCGCCGGTTTCGGCCCGCGCCGCTGCACCGGCAGCACACCCCACGCGAGGGCGAGCCCCGGCGGCAGGTCTCCGCGGTCCTCGGTCATACCTCCCATCCTGACGTACGCCGGCCCGCGCCGGACAGGGGAGCTAGGTCCACCTCGGAAACGGGGCCTGAGCACCGGGATCTGAAACTGTTCAACCCATACGCTGTTTCACATCGGACCCCACCTCAGGACAAGGACCCCTCTCATGTACACGATCCTCGAACCCCTCTTGACCCCCGATCAGGTGCAGCTCACCGACGCCGATCGCCGCGCCGCAGTCGCCAAGCTCGAAAGCGCCGTACGACAGGCAGCGCTGACCCCATCACAGGCCAGCGACCGCCAGGATGAGGTCCTCGGCGCCCGGACCCGTGGCGAACTGCGCGGCATCCTGTCGGGTGTCGCGAACGCGGCCCCGCCCCGCGGGCTGACCGTGGCGCTCCAGGCCTTCACCGGTGTCTGGCTGGTCGCCTGTGTGGTCCAGTTCGTGGTCTGGCTGGCGCTCGCGGTCTTCGGTCACTTCGACGGCCCGTGGTGGCTCTGGTCTGACCTCGGCCTCGGTGCGATCGTGGCGATCCTGTGGTGGACCAACGAGTCGTACCACCGCAAGACCGACGTACTGGTCGCACCGTGAGCGCCCCCGTGCAACTGGATGACGTCCGCAAGGTCTACGGCACCGGTCCCGGCGCGGTCGACGCGCTGGCCGGCGTGACCTACGACTTCGTCGCCGGCAGCTTCACCGCGGTGATGGGCCCGTCCGGCTCCGGCAAGAGCACGCTGCTGCACTGCGCGGCCGGCCTGGACACGCCAACGACCGGTGACGTCCAACTGGCTGGCCGGTCGCTGCGCGGCCTCGACGAGACGTCGCTGACCGAGCTGCGCCGCGAGCACGTCGCGTTCGTCTTCCAGTCCTTCAACCTGATGCCGGCGCTGACGGTGCGGCAGAACGTCGTACTCCCGATGACGCTGGCCGGCAAGCAGCCGGACGACGCCTGGGTGACCGAGGTCATCCAGCGGGTCGGTCTCGGCGAACGCGTCAAGCACCGGCCGAGCGAGTTGTCCGGCGGTCAGCAGCAACGCGTGGCGATCGCCCGGGCCCTCGCCGGCCGGACCGCGATCACGTTCGCCGACGAGCCGACCGGTGCGCTCGACACCACCACCGCACTCGAGGTCCTCACGCTGCTCCGTGACCAGTCCCGCCAGCTCGGTCAAACGATCGTGATGGTCACCCACGACCCGGTCGCGGCGTCGTACGCCGATCGGGTCGTCTACCTCGTCGACGGCCGGATCGTGTCCGAGGCCGTCCACCCCACCGCCGAGGCCGTAGCCGCGGAGCTTGCCCAGCTGAGCGCCGGCCGCCTCTCACCCACGGAGCTCTGACTCATGTTCCGCCTCGCCGCCACCACCCTGCGGTACCGGACCGCTGCCTTCCTCGCGATCTTCGTCGCGGTCCTGCTCGGCGGGGCGCTGCTCAGCGCCGCCGGCGGTCTGCTCGAGACCGGTCTGCGCCTGAACGCCCCGCCCCAACGACTCTCCGCGGCCCCGATCGTGGTCACCGGCGACCCGGCGTACCACCCACCGAACGGCAGTGGCTCCGCCGCCTTCCCGGAACGCCACCGAGTAGACGCCAGCTTGCTCGCCAAACTCACGAGCACGCCGGGAGTCGCAGAGGCAATCGCCGACAGGTCATTCCCCGCAGCAGTCGCAGGCAACTCCTCCGAAGGGAGTGGCGGGGTGCTTGCCGGGCACGGGTGGAGTTCCGCTGCGCTCACGCCGTACCAGCTGAATTCCGGGCGAGCGCCGCGCAGCGGGCAGGTTGTGCTGGATGAGCGGCTGGCCGGCGCCGCGAAGCCGGGCGACCACGTGACGATCACAGTCAGCGGGACGCCCCGGACCTACACCCTCGCGGGCATCGCGGTCGCTCAGCACGAGGTCGACGTACCGTCCGTCTTCTTCGCCGACGCGGACATCCCGGCGGGTGTGGATGCGATCGGGGTGTTTCCCGCGGACGGTACGTCGGTACGGGACCTCGCGAAGCGGCTCGACCTGCCGACGGGTGTGAAGGCGTACACGGGGGACGAGCGCGGTGTCGCGGAGTTCTCCGGGATCGCGACCGGTCTGCCGCTGATCATCATGTCCGGCGTCTTCGGTGGGATGGTGGCCGTGGTGATGGCGCTCGTGGTCTCGGCCACGATCGGGCTGTCGGTGCGCCAGCGCCGCCGCGAACTGGCGCTGCTCCGGGCCAGCGGCGCGACCCCGCAGCAGGTCGGCAAGATGGTGATCGCCGAGACGATGGTGGTCGGTGTCATCGGGCTCGTACTCGGGCTGCTGTGCGGCCGGATCGCCGGTACCTGGATCTTCGGGATGCTGGCCGACGGCGGGATCGTGCCGTCACAGCTGCGGTTCGACCAGGGCCCGCTCCCGTTCGCGGGCGCCACCGTCCTCACGTACGCCGTACTGCGGGTGACCGTCGGTATCGCCGCGGGACGGGCCGCCCGGATCCGCCCGATCCAGGCGCTGGCCGAGGCCGCCGTACCGAACGTGGCACTGGGTCGGGTGCGGATCGTCATCGGTCTCGTCTTCGCGGGCGCGACCGTGGCGATCGCGTTGTCCACGCCGTTCATGGGTCCGGCCAACGCTGCGGCGATCGGCGGGCCGGCCGGGCTGACCGGGTCGATCGCGGTCGCGGTCCTCGCGCCGCTGGTGATCCAGCGGGCGCTGATCCCCCGCATCACGCGGCTGGTCGAGAAGCGCGGAACCAGCGGAACGCTCGCGGTGATCAACCTGCGGGTCCGCGCGGTGCAGTTCGGCGCGATCCTGGTCCCGATCACCATCGCCACGGCGATTGCCATCGGCAACATCTACTCGCAGACCACCCAGCAGCGGGCCGCCGTCGACGCGTTCACCAAGAACTTGTCCGGCGACGTGGTGATCACGTCCACCTCGGGCGGCATCCCGGCGTCGCTGACCGACTCGGCCAGGTCGATGCCCGGTGTCACCGCGGTGTCGGAACTAGTCCGCAGCAAGGGCTGGATCGAGGAGCCGTACGACAAGTCGCACACCAGCGACGCCTGGCCGCTGCTCGGCCTGAGCGGGCCGGTGTACACGGGCAAGGTGAAGCAGGGTTCGCTGGACGACCTGACCGGTGACACCGTGGCGCTCCCGCCGGGTACGGCGAAGAAGCTCAAGGTCGGCGTCGGCTCGGAGATCGGCCTGCGTCTCGGCGACGACGCCCTGGTCAAGGTCAAGGTGGTCGCCCTCGCCGAGGGACCGTCCGGGTACGAGTCTCTCCTGCTGCCCGCGCAACTGCTCGCCGCCCACACCACCAGCGGCCTGCCGAGCCAGCTACTGCTGAAGACCAGCAACAAGCTGCACCCGGACCTGTCGAGGTGGCCGGGTACGACGATCGGTGGCCGCGAACTGCTCAGCGAAGGATTGGACACCGGGCTCGGCGTGGACGCGTGGATCGGCTACCTGCTGGCCGCCATCGCAGTCGCGTACACGGCCATCGCGTCGATCAACACGATCGCCGTCGCGGTGCTGGACCGACGGCGCGAGTTCGGGCTGCAACGACTGACCGGGTCGACGCGGCGCGAAGTCTCCCGGATGCTCCGTCTGGAGGGCCTGCTGATCGCGGCGCTCGGACTGGTCGCCGGGCTGGTCACCGCGGCGTTCACCGTGTTCCCGATCGCGCTGGCGACCCGCGGCTGGCCGATCCCGTCCGGCCCGGTCTGGGTCCTGCTGATCTGGGTGGCCGTCGTCCTGCTCCTGGTCCTGCCGACGACCGCGATCACCGGCCGGATCGCGATGCGGTCCAAGCCGATGGACGCGCTCAGCTCGCCCGTCGGCTGAGCTTTCCGGAAAGAAATCGTCACCTGGCGACGAATTCTTTCCGGAAAGGAGGCGTGCCGGCCGGCTCAGCTGCTGGAGGGGTCTGAGCCGGCCGGTTCGATCCACGCGTAGCCGCCGTCTTCCAGGCGCACCACCTGGAGGCCGGCGGCCAATCGATGTACGTCGTCGGTCTCGATCACGCTCGCGGCCGGGCCGGCGATGTCCAGCACGATCGCGGCGGCGCCTTCCTGGATCGCTGCGGTGGCGACGAGCTGCGCCTGGGCCGGCATCGGGCGGGCGTCCGGGCTCCAGCGGGTCAGGCTCTCGGTGCCCGTGAACGCGAGCAGCGCATTCCGCCCGTCCTGTCCCTGGAGCAGCGCGACGGCCATGTCCGACGTCTTGTCGTGCGCCAGCCCGTTGTCGTCGTACTCCACCTCGCCGAGCATCGCGACCACCGGCACCAGCAACCGTGCCTTGATCAGCGCCGCGAGCACCGCTCCCCCGTCGCCGTCGGTGAGCGCCGCGGCCAGCGCCGGGTCCGCCGACCCGTCGTCGTTGTCGAAACCGGTGAAGGCAAGTCGCCGCTGTGGTTGCACCATCGCATTCTCTCCCCCGGACCGCCCCCACTCATCAACCGCCCCAGATCGGCAGCCGTCACGCCTGCCGCAGGCGCAGCAACCGGGTGGGAGCACGGTTGGTGAGTGGCGGGGGTCCGCCCTCGGGGTTTCAGGGGTGCGTCAGGGCTGTTCCCCTCTTGGATCGTGGGCCAACTGTGCGAGCCTGGGTATGTGCCTGACTTCAACGACTTGACGCTGCTGCCGTTCTGCGTAGGCCTCACGCTGCTCGGTCTGATCGGCTCGTGGTTCGCCTGGCGACGCCGCGGGATCGCGGCCGGCACCCGCGGTGTGGCCTGGTCCCTGCTGCCGGTCTCGCTGTACCTGACCGGTCTGCTGGAACTGGTCTGGGACGTGGTCCGCTCCTCCGTGAGCTGGGTCACGCACCTGATCTTCTCGCCGACCGTGTGGGCCGGAGTCGCGCTATTCGGCGTCTCGGTCGTGCTGTACGTCGTTTCCGGCGTCGCCCGCGGCCGCAGTCCGAAGGCACCGAAGGAAAAGAAACCCGCCTCGCCCGCGGGTGAGCTCACCGCGACGGGTCCCGCACCTGCCTCGGCCGCTCCCGCCAAAGCTGCCAAGCCGTCAAAGGGGAAGGCGAAGCAGCAGGAATCGTCGGAGTTCGACGAGATCGAGGACATCCTGAAGCGCCATGGAATCAACTGACAAGGCCCTTGACCAAGGCCCGAACCCCCTGACCATCGACTCGCTGCTGGACAACGTCCAGGCCGGTGCGCCGCGCCTCGGCCGGACCAGACTGATCGGTATCGACGGCCCCGCCGGATCCGGCAAGACCACCGTCGCCGCCGCTCTCGAGGCCCGGGCCATTGCCCGCGACCTGAACACCTACGTCATCCACATGGACGACCTGTACGACGGCTGGGCCGGAGCCGAGCGTGGCTTCGCGCTGCTCCGCGACCACGTCCTGCAACGGCTGGCCGACGGCCGCGAAGGACGGTACCGCCGGTACGACTGGTACCAGCGCGCGTACGCCGAGCTGCACGTCGTACCGAACACCGTGGACCTGCTGATCGTCGAAGGTGTCACCGCCTGCGACCGGGACGCCGCGCACTGGCAGTCGTTGCGGCTCTGGGTCGAGACGTCGAACGAAGTCCGCCTGGACCGCGGCATCGAACGCGACGGCGAGGCCCTCCGCGACCACTGGCTGGAGTGGATGCGCTGGGAACGCGACCACTTCGCGGAACAGGCCACCCGCTCCCGCGCCCACGTGATCGTCGACGGCGACCCGTCGACCCCCTTCGACCCAGCACTCGAACTCGTCACGAAGTCGGTGGCACTACCGCCTCACGACTCAGCCGCGTCCTGAAGCCCGTCCCACGACCACTGCACGACAGCCTGCCCGTCGTCGATGTCCTCGGACCGATGCCGGTACATCGTGTTGAACGTCGCCCAGGCGAAGTAGTCGTGCAGCACCGGGCGGACCCGTTCGTCGATCCCGGCCGCGATCACCGCCTCGTCGAAGCAGGCGATCGCGCGGTGGTTCATCTCGTCGTGCTCGCCGTTCCCGGCGTGCCGGCGCTGCACCGACGCCTCATCGCCGTACGTCGTGGTGTACGTCGGCGGTCCGCCCAGGGCCTGACCCCAGTACGCCGCCAGCCGCTCGGTGTGATCCGGCTTCGCCCCGTCGTGGAACGCGTGGCTGACGACCTCGTCCGCCATCACCCGCTCGTGCCACTCGGCCGCCAGCCGCAGCATGCCTTCCGCCCCACCCGCCGCTTCGTAAACGGTCTCCATACGGCCCAACGGTGCCGCAATCGCCACTAACTGACAATGGGCCCCGGTCAGATGCCCTCGAGACGGCGGCGGACCAGGTCGCGTTCGGGTTCGGAGCCGGCCAGGGCGAGGGCCTGCTCGTAGGCGGTGATTGCCTCGGGCAAACGTCCGAGGCGCTGCAGGAGGTCGGCGCGGGCCAGCGCGAACGGGTGGTAGTCCTGGAGCCGGGGCTCTCCGGCCAGTTCCGCTAGCAGTGCTAGCCCCGCCTCGGGCCCGTCGCGGAGCGCGATCGCCGCCGCGCGGTTGAGCGCGATCACCGGCGACGGGTCGAGGTCCAGAAGTACGTCGTACAACTGGACGATCTGGGGCCAGTCGGTGCTCTCGAACTCGGCGGCCTCGTCGTGGACCGCGTTGATCGCGGCCTGGACGGCGTACGGTCCGGGCGGCCCGCCGGTGAGTGCGGTGACGACCAGGTCGCGGCCCTCGTCGATCATCTCGTGGTCCCAGCGGCTGCGGTCCTGGTCCTCGAGCAGCACGATCTCGCCGCCCGGGCCGGTGCGGGCGTCGCGGCGGGCGTGGATCAGCAGCATCAGCGCGAGCAGGCCGGTGACCTCGCGCGCGTCGGGGAGCAGGCGGTGCAGGATCCGGGCCAGGCGGATCGCTTCCTCGGCCAGGTCCAGGCGTTGCAGGTACGGCCCGGAGCTGGCGGCGTACCCCTCGGTGAAGACCGAATAGATCACCTGCAGTACGCCGGGCAGTCGCTCCGGCAACTCGTCCGGGCCGAGGACGCGGAACGGGATCCGCGCCTCCCGGACCTTCTTCTTCGCGCGGACGATCCGTTTCGCCATCGTCGCGGTCGGGATCAGGAACGCCCGCGCGACCTCCGGCGTGGTCAGTCCCGCGAGGCACCGCAGCGTCAGCGCGCCGCGATCCTCGGCGGCGAGAGCGGGGTGGGCGCAGGTGAAGAACAGTTGCAGCCGCTCGTCGGGCAGTTCGTCCCCGATCGCATGCGGCGTCGGGCGGTCCGCCTCGACCTGGAGGATCGCGAGTTTGGCGGCGTACACCTGGTGCCGGCGGAGCCGATCGACCGCCTTCCGCCGGGCGGTGGTCATCAACCAGCCGCCCGGGTTCGGCGGTACACCGTCGACGGGCCAGCGCGTGAGCGCCGCCTCGATCGCCTCCGACGTGACCTCCTCGGCCAGATCGAGGTCCCCGAACCGCCGGGCTAGCGCTGCTAGCAACCGGCCGCGCTCCTCCCGGAAAACCGCCTCGACCTGCTCCATCAGAAGTCGGCGACCGGGCGGACGATCACCGAGCCGCCGCCCCGCGATCCCGGGCACCTCGCGGCCCAGTCGAGCGCGACGTCCAGATCCGGTACGTCGATCACGTAGAACCCGCCGAGTACCTCCCGGGTCTCCGCGAACGGCCCGTCGGTCACGGTCCGCTTGCCGTCGTTCGCCACCTCGACCCGCGTTGCGGTGACCAGGTCGGCCAGCGACTCGGACGCCACCACCACGCCCGCGTCGGTGATCTCCTTGTCGAACCGCATCCAGTCCTCCGGCTCACACCCCACAGGCGTGTCCTGCAGGTCCAGCTCACCGGCGTTGATCAGCAGCATGTACTTCACGTCGTACCTCCTGTCAGCGTGTCTACAGCATCACCACGAACGAGGTCGCCCCCGATGGACAGCGCTAAGGACAGGAAGTAGTCCTCTCGAGCCGGCCGCCACCGGCGGCTCCACGCGCGAAAGGTGCCTCCACCGCGGACTACCTCCTGTCGTTAGCGTCGCATCGGTGAGGATAGGGACATGAGCGTTCTACCTTCAGGTGAGCAATGGGTCCTCCAAGGTGGCGGGTACGAGGGGACGGTGGTGAGTGTCGGCGGCGGGTTGCGCGAGCTCACGTACGACGGGCGCCCGGTGCTGCTCGCGTACGGCGAGGACGAGGCGGCGCATGCGGGACTCGGGCAGCACCTGTTCCCGTGGCCGAACCGCATCACGGACGGGCAGTACACGTTCAACGGCGTCGACCAGCAGCTGTACCTCACCGAACCGGCCCGCCAGAACGCGATCCACGGCCTCACCCGCTGGGCGAACTGGCAGCGCATCGACAACGGTTCCGATCCGTCGACGGTGGTCGCCGGGCACCAGCTGTTCGGCCAGCCCGGGTACCCGCACCAGCTCGAACTGCGCCTGAACTACCACCTCACCGACCGCCTCACCGTCACCGCGACAGCCACCAACATCGGCCGGACCGCAGCGCCGTACGGCTATGGAGCGCACCCCTACCTCACCGTCGGCCGCCCGATCGACGAGTGCGTCCTCGAGTTCACCGCAGCGCAGCGGCTCGAGGTGTCCGCGGATCGGATGGCTCCGACGGGCCTGACACCGGTCGACGGATCGCCGTACGACTTCACCGAGGCTCGGCTGATCGGGTCGACCTCGATCGACAACGCGTTCACCGGTCTGAAAGGCGACTGGTCGGTGTCGCTGACCGATCCGGACACGGGCGCGCGGTCCGTGCTGACGAGCGACACACCGTGGATGCAGCTGTTCACCGGTGAAGCAGTCGGGCGTACGGCGCTCGCGGTCGAGCCGATGACCTGCCCGCCGGACGCGTTCCGCACCGGTCAGGACCTCGTCGTACTCCAGCCCGGCGACTCACACACGACTAGCTTTCAGGTATCCGTCTAGCGGGCCCGGCGCCGTGTTCGCGGGCGACCGCTGCCAGCTGCTTCGCGGCGCGGCTCGCCCGCGCGCCCTCGGAGGCCTGGACCGCGAGAATGCCGATCCGGTTGTCATCGGCATCGAACAGCTGCAGCCACGCGTCGCCCGGCCGGAACCGGAGCGCGCTGACCTCCGACCACTGCAGCGTGTACGACTTGAACACGTTCCGGATCCGCAGCCGGTCCGCGTACGCCGTGACGCGCAGCGTCGTCATCCGGTACAGGATCCAGAGAATCGCCCCGAAGAACGCCAGCAGGGTGAGCCGCTGGAACCAGTCGAACAACGCCCTGTCCTCCGGCGACAACCGGAACCAGATCACCCCGAACACGGCGATCAAAGAAAGTCCCATCCCGCCCGCCATACCCGCCACGATCCGCGGATGGAACACGAACAGGCGACCGGTCGACTCGCCCGGCTTCGGGCTGGCGGGTCGGTCCGGGAGGGCCTCCAGCACCTCAGCCCCGCCCGAGTTCGGTCCGTCGGACCGATCCGATCCGGACTCCAGCACCTCGCTGCCGCCCGAGTTCGGTCCGTCGGAGGGATCCGGGTCGGGGGTGGTGCGGTCGGGGTCCGGCATCGGAGTGCCTCAGATCCGGCAGGCGTGGATGTCGGTGGTGAGGATCGCGCGGGCGCCGACGTCCCAGAGCTGATCCATCAGACGCTGCGCCTCGGCACGCTGGACCATGACGCGAACCGCGACCCAGCCCTGCCGGTGCAGCGGGGACACGGTCGGCGACTCCAATCCGGGCGCGACCGCGGTGGCCGCGTCGACGTCCTCGGCGCGGATGTCGTAGTCCATCATCACGTAGTTCCGCGCGATCAGGACGCCCTCGAGCCGGCGGACCAGCTGCTGCAGGCCGTTCGCCGGGTGCTCGACACCGTGCCGCTTGATCAGTACCGCCTCGGACTGCAGGATCGGCTCCCCGAACACCTCGAGCCCGGCCTGGCGCAGCGTCGTACCGGTCTCGACGACATCCGCGATCACGTCCGCGACACCCAGCTGGACGGCCGACTCCACGGCACCGTCCAGGCGCACGACCGCCGCGTCGACACCGTTCTCGGCCAGGTGGTCCTGCAGTACGCCGGCGTACGACGTGGCGATCCGCTTCCCGGCGAGGTCCTTCACGGAGTCCGCCGCCCCGGGCCGCCCGGCGAACCGGAACGTTGACGAGCCGAACCCGAGGCCCATGATCACGTCCGCGTCCGCGTGCGAGTCCAGCACCAGGTCACGGCCGGAGATCCCGACGTCGAGCGTGCCCTCGCCGACGTACACGGCGATGTCACGCGGGCGGAGGTAGTAGAACTCGACCTCGTTGGCCGTGTCCGTGAGCGTGAGGTCCTTCGTGGTCCGGCGCTGCTTGTAGCCGGCTTCGACGAGCATCTCGGTAGCGGCTTCGCTGAGCGAGCCCTTGTTCGGTACTGCGACGCGCAGCATGGCGACTGCCCTTTCTGGGGGTGTGAACCGGTGATCTGTGGGAGGGACTCCTACAGATGTCGGTACACGTCCTCGAGGTCCAGGCCGAGCGCGTGCATCATCACCTGGGCGTGGTAGAAGAGCTGTGACAGCTCCTCCGCGGCCCGGTCCTTGCCCTCGTACTCGGCGGCCATCCAGGACTCGGCGGCCTCTTCGACCAGCTTCTTACCGATCGAGTGCACACCGGCGTCCAGCGCCGCCACGGTCCCGGAACCTTCCGGCCGTGTCGCCGCCTTCTCACCCAGCTCGGCAAACAGCTCCTCAAAACTCTTCATCGCCCGCCCAGCCTACGGGTCTCGTCCGCGAACTCCTTCCCCAGGTCCGCCGATCGGACCTCTTCGCGGCCCGTCCGTGGGTTACTGGAGACATGAACGGATTCGCACAGATCTCCGTGATGCTTGCCGTGCCGGACGCACCGGCGGCCGCAGCCTGGTACGCCGAGGCGCTCGGAGCGGTCGAGCTCTGGAACCTCGGCAGCGTGATCGGGTTGAGCGTCGACGGCGCCCCGGTGTTCCTCGGCGAACCGGGGAACAACATCTGGAAAACGCCGGCCGACACCGGTGCCCCGACCGTCCGGATCGAGGTGTTCGTGGACGATCCGGACGGCTTCGTCCAGCGAGCCGTCGAGGCGGGCGCGGACGGGAGTTTCGACCCGGTCCGCGACCACACGGTGCCGTGGGGGACACATCGGCAGGGGTCGTTCCTGGACCCGTTCGGACACCTGTGGTTCGTCGGCGACCGCTCTCCGTTAGGCCCCAGTTTCCGCGAGCGCGGCTGACCTGCTGCGGGGAGCTGAGTGGGCGTCGACGTACCAGTCGTGGCGCTCGGACAGGAGCCGCTTGACCATCGCGTAGTCGAGGGTGTCGTCGGGGGTGCGGAGGTGGTACGGGGGCGGGTAGAACGCGTCGCCGAGCAGGGCGACACCGTCGGCGAGGACGATGGTGGAGTCCGGGGCGTGGTTTCCGCCGACGTGCCGCAGTACAACGTCGGTCGGGAGGGTGAGGGTGTCGTCGAAGGTCTGATCCGGGAGGACGATCCGGAAGTCGGTCCAGTCCGGCACGGCGAGGGCGCGAGCGCGGAAGCTGGGGGCGAGCTTCGGGTTGGCCTCGACCTGGTCGTGAAGGTAGCGGTGGCTCCAAGGTCTGGTGGACTCGATCGCGAGGAGGTCGACGGCTGCGGAGTGGGCGACCACGGTGACGTCGGGCCAGGCGCAGGCGCCCCAGGTGTGATCCCAATGGTGGTGCGTGTAGACAAGCCACTTCGGCGCAGGCAGTCCGGCGGCTGCAATCGCCGTACCCACGGCTTTTGCATGCTCAGGGCTGTTGCCGGCGTCAACGACCACACTGCCGCGATCATCAGCAATCACAGCAACAGACGGACGAATCGCGTCGGGATCCGGGTCGTGAGGGTAAATCCAAACCCGCCCACTCAACCGCTGCAACATACCGCCGACAATAAATCCCCCGTGGGTCCCCGACCGCTGCCGCCTGCGAGATGTCCGCAGCGGGCGCCGATCACAGCTACCGGCGAATCTCTCGGAGCGGCGCCGATTGTCGCCTGCGTTCCCGGGAGCGCGCTGACGAGAACTGCGTGCGGCTCGTGCGGAGGGTGGCTGATGATGGGCGTATGCAGAGGCCTCGGAGGGTTCGTGAGTTGGGTGTTGTTGTCGGGACTCTGGCGACGGGACGGCTCAACGCGATCACCGACGTACCGGGGGTGCGGGTCGGACAGACGACGATCACCGGCGACGGGCTGAACACCGGGGTGACGGCGATCGTCCCGGACGGCTGGGCGGAGACGTTGCCGGCTGCGGTTGCTGTTGGCAACGGGTACGGGAAGCTGGTGGGGAGTACACAGGTGGATGAGCTCGGGGTGCTCGAGACGCCGATCCTGCTCACCGGGACGCTCAGCACGTTCCGCGTCGCCGACGCGCTGCTCACCTGGCTCCTCGACCGCAACCCGCGAGCGACCAGCCTGAACCCGATCGTCGGCGAAACCAACGACGGCCACCTCTCCGACATCCGCCGCCGCCCGATCACCCCCGAACACGTCCACGCCGCCCTGGACACCGCCTCCCCCGACCTCCCCGCCGAAGGCTGCACAGGAGCCGGCACCGGCACCTGCGCACTAGGTTTCAAAGCAGGAATCGGCACAGCATCGCGCACCGTCCCGGCGGACCCCACCCACGCCGCAGGGCCCGCCGAACCCACCGTCGCCGCCGCACGACCTACCGAACACACCCTCGGCGCCGCACAGCCCACCGAACACACCGCCGGCGCGGCACGACCCGCCGAACACACCGCCGGCGCTGCACAGCCCGCCGAACATACCCTCGGCGCTGCAGCGTCCGCCGAGCACACGGTCGGCGTACTGGTGCAGGCGAACTTTTCCGGCCTGCTGACCGTACTCGGGCGCGCGGTCCCCGCCCAGCCGATCGATGCGGACGGCAACTCCTGCATGATCGTGGTCGCGACCGACCTCCCGCTCGACTCCCGGCAACTCGGCCGGCTCGCGCGCCGGGCGATCTTCGCGATGGGCCGAGTCGGCTCCGACTACGCCCCCGGCAGCGGCGACTACGCGATCGCCTTCACCACCGCCCGTACGCCGAACTTCCCCGACCGCAACCTCCTCCGCACACCCTTCCAAGCAGTCACCGAGTCCGTCGAGGAGGCCCTCCTCAACTCCCTCACCATGGCCCACACCACCACCGGCCACCAGAACCACACCGCCCACGCCGTACCCCACCACCTCCTCGCGCCCCACCCAAAGCCTCTTTGAGCACCCCGCACCAACTTTGAGCACCCACCAACCGTTTTCGCGCCCCCGGAATGGTTGGTGGGTGCTCAAAGTTGATCGGGCCGGCTCCGCGTGGCGGGGTGCGGGGCTACGCGAGTGCAGGCGCGGGCGAGGTGCCGGGGCACGCGAGTACAGGCGTGGGCGGGGTGCGGGGCACGCGAGTACGAGCGCGGGCCGGGGGGCTACGCGTGTACGGGCGTGGGTCGGGTGTGGTTTGGGGCTCGCTGGGTGACTGTGGATCCGATGAGTGTGCCGAAGGCGAGTAGGGCGGCCGCTGTGCGGATCAGGTGGGCGAACTGCCAGCGATCGCGTACGGCGGCCCAGTCGGCAGGCGGGTTCTGTACCGACCATGACGACTGGTCCGAGTTGATCGGCAGGTTGATCGCGAGCGTCGTCGCGAAGACCACGACGAGCAGCGCGACCGCCACCAGCACCACCCGCCGATCGTTGCCCCGGGCCCGGATCGCCAGGACCACCGTAGTGATGATCGCCGGAATCAACGTCACCGAGGCAAGCGTGTCCAGCGAGTCCAACTCGACCAGCCGAACCTGCGTGTAGACCGAAGCCCCGAACCCCCGCAACGAATTCTCCAGCACCATCACACACACCAAGAATCCAGCAAACACCCCACTGAACAACAGACTCACTCCACGAACAACCCGCGCCATCAGTACGCCATTCCGACCGGCTGGCACACCGTCTCTGGCAGATCTAGCACCGCTAGCATCAGGTGGGCGACGTCTGCGCGGGAGATTGTGTAGCCGCGGGCCACGGTGCCGCCGACGACCGTGCGGTAGGTGCCGGTGAGCGCCCGGTTCGTGAGTTTCGGCGGCCGCACGATCGTCCACTCCGTCGTACTGCTCCTGATCTCCGCCTCCATCACCCGCAGATCGGCGTACACGTCGGCCGCGAACGCGTTGATCATCGGATAGAGCAGCCGCCGATTGAGAAAACCCTCGTCGTCCGGCATCGGCCCGAGCGGCGCGGCACTCACCGCGACAAAGCGCCGTACCCCAGCGACCTCCATCGCCGCGAGCATGGACCGCGTGCTCTCGGACGCAACTGGCCCGTCCTTCCGCCCGCGGGCCCCCACTCCCGAGATCACCGCCTCGCTCCCGTCCACCGCGTCCCGCAGCGGCTCCGCCTCAGACAGGCCGGGCACCCGAATCACCTCCAGCGCCGGATGTTCCAGCTCGTACGTCGACGACGTACGCACAACTGCTGTCACCTTGTGACCCGCGGCGAGCGCCTGCTGTACGACGTGACCGCCGATCCCGCCCGTCGCCCCGAACACCGTGATCCTCATCCCGACCGCCTCCTAGACCTATTCTGTAACTCATATAGTATGGAACTCATAAGATATCGAACAGATACAAGGGAGGTGACGTGCGCCACCGCCGGCGGACCGGGAACGAGATCAAGGCCGCGCTCCGCGACCTGCGGATCCAGCTCGTCCTGCTCAACCACCAGATCGGGGGCAAGCTGGCGCTCAAGGACGTCGACCTCGACTGCCTCGACGTACTCGCCCGGAGCGGCCCGCTGACGCCGAGCGCCCTGGCCCGTCGGGCCGGACTGCACCCGGCGACGCTGACCGGCATCCTCGACCGGCTCGAACACGCCGGCTGGATCGCGCGCGACCGCGCCCGGGCGGACCGCCGCAGTGTCACCATCCGCGTCCTGCCGGATCGTGGGATGGAGGTGTTCCGGCTGTACCAGCCGATGATCGGCGCGATGGACGACGTACTGGCCGACTACACCGAGGCCGAACTCGACGTGATCGCCACGTTCCTCCGCCGAAGCGCCAAGGCCGGCGAGACGGCCAACGACCAGCTGGCTCAGGAGTAGAGGTCGGACAGCGTGCGGCCGAGGTTCGCCAACTCAGAACGCAACTCCACAGGCTCCAGGACCTCGACCGCGTCCCCGAACCGGCAGAGGGAGGCGGCCGCGTTCGGGATCGACTCGATCGGGATCGTCACCACCACACTCCCGTCGGCCTCAGGTTCAGCGGCGGCGACGGCTTTCACGAGAGCCGGGTACGAGACGTCGTACATCTTCGCGGCCAACCGTGCGGACACGCGGACGACGGCCTCCGCGGTGAAGCGGACCTGGTCGAAGCCGTCCAAGTGCTGCTGCCAGAACTGCTGTAGCTCGAATCCGTCGGCCCGCTCGAACACCTCGTCGGTCGGTGTCAGTTCGAGGATGTTGGAGACGCGGTACGTGCGCATGCCGCCAGGCGTGGACGCCACGACGTACCAGCTGCCGTTCTTGAGTACGAGTCCGTACGGTTCCAGGACGCGCTCGACTTCGCGTGGTTCCTCCCAGCGGCGGTACAGGACCTTGACGCGGCGGTCGTGGAGTACGGCGTCGGCGACGGCGGAGAGCTGTGGTGAGGCCTCGGCGTCCTGGTACCAGGCGGGGAGGTCGAGGTGGAAGCGGTTCTTCAGCCGGCCGGCGCGGTCCCGCTGATCGGGCGCTAGCGCTGCTAGCAGTTTGAGTTCGGCCGCGCTCGTCTCCGCGGTCAGCCCGAGCGCGGCGGCGGCGCCCGGCATGCCGACGAGGAACAGGGCGGCTGCCTCCTGTTCGGTGAGGCCGGTGAGGCGGGTGCGGTAGCCCTCGACCAGGCGGTACCCGCCTGCTCGGCCTTGGTCGGCGTACACCGGAACCCCAGCCGCGGCGAGCGCCTCGACATCGCGGTAGATCGTCCGCAGCGACACCTCGAGCTCGTCGGCGAGCTCACGCGCGGTCAGCCGCCGGCGCGTTTGCAGCAACAGCAGGATCGACAACAGCCGGCTCGAACGCATGCTCCGAGGTTAGTCGCAAACACTGCCAGCGGTTGTCAGGTTTCTCTCGCAAGCTGGGCGGTATGACGACTTGGAGCAAGGTGACCGGCGACTTCGACTTCCTCAGCGGGTACTTCGACGTCCACCACCGGACCCTGAAACAGGCCTTCGCCGGTTGCGACGAATGGCTCGAGTACGACGGAACGACGACCGCGCGCACGTACTTCGACGGGCAGATCAGCATCGACGAGATGCGGTTCCCGACGAAGGGGTCGTACGGGCTGTCGCTGCGCCTGTTCGACCCGGTGAGCGAGCAGTGGAGCATCTGGTGGGTCAGCAGCACCACGATGCAGCTGTACCCGCCGGTGCACGGCGGCTGGACCGCGGACGGTTCACGGTGCCGTCTGGTTGGCGAGGACACGCACGAGGGGCGGCCGATCCTGTGCAGCTACGAGTGGTCCGACATCACCGAGGAGACCGCGCACTGGGAGCAGGCGTACTCGAACGACGGCGGCGAGACCTGGGAGACCAACTGGACCATGGACTTCACCCGGCGGCACACTCCGCCGCCCGCTCTCGACGTACCGAAGCTCACCGATGACTTCGACTTCCTGGTCGGGCGGTGGTCGTTCCACAACCGGCGGCGGCGTCCGGTGCTCGGAGAGCCGTTCGAGTGGTACGAGCACGACGCGATGATGGAAGCCACCACGTACTTCGACGGTGCGATCAGCTTCGACGAAGGCTGGTTCCCGAGCGAAGGGTTCCGCGGCGCGACCTTCCGCCTCTACGACCCTTCCGCGAAGACGTGGTCCATCCACTGGATCAACAGCCAACGCGGCCGCCTCGAAACCCCCGTCATCGGCGCCTTCACAGACGGCACCGGCACCTTCGAAGGCCCCGACGAATGGGACGGCCAGCCCATAGACGTCCGCTTCCTCTGGACCCCCGGCACCGACAAAGCCGCCTGGGAACAAGCCTTCTCCACCGACAACGGCAAAACCTGGACCACCAACTGGCTAATGGAACACACCCGCACCGACTAGTTCGCTGTGGTAATCTCGACGCCGCAGGCGCGGGTTCATCCCGGTCGTAGGGCGCAACGGCACAGCAAGCCGAAAGGGCTAGGCCCACCTACTTCAAGACCGAAGAGGGAGCGCCATGCCCAAGCTCGAAACCTACAAGAAACAGGCGAAACTGCTCGTTCGCTGGCACCGCGCGGGAAACTTCTCGATCGGCGGTCGCATCCGGCAGCTCGCGCGCTATCGCACGTTGTCCGACCGCGAAGCACTCGCGCTGAAGTTTCCCCTTACCGAGGCCCAAGAGATCATCGCCCTCGAAGCGGGCTGCGCCAGCTGGGCCGAACTCAAGGCGAGCACGGAGGCGGCCCCGCCGGCCGGCGAGCAGCTGGAGACTCAGGACACGGCACTCGCGAGTGCCACACCGGTGCTGTACGTCGCCGACGTCGATGCCGCGGCCACGTTCTATCGGGACCAGCTCGGCTTCCGGATCGACTTCTTGCACGGCAACCCGCCGTTCTACGGATCGGTGTCGCGCGACGGCGCGACCTTGCACCTGAAGTTCGTCCATGAGCCGGTGTTCGCGGCCGGTGCCGCGGAACGAGAAGGGCTCATCATGGCGTTCGTCGATATGCCGAACGTCCGCGAGCTGTACACGGAATATCTGGCTGCTGACGCCGAGATCGTGCAGAAGCTGACCAAACAGGCGTGGGGCGGCACCGACTTCATCGTGCGTGACCCGGACGGCAACGCGATCGCGTTCGTCGGCTGAGGTCAGTACGGCGACCTCCGCCGGTGTGCGCCGCCGTACGCGTCCAACCCGTTGCTCCGGCGACCTGTTCGGTGGGCAGAGCGACCGCGTAGGTTAGCCCAGTTGGCGGACGGCGGCCAGGGTCGACAGGGCTGCTTGGGTTGCTTCGTAGCCTTTGTCTTCTCGGCTGTCGGGGAGGCCGGCTCGGTCCAGGGCTTGGGGGTCGTTGTCGCAGGTGAGTACGCCGAAGCCGATGGGGACGCCGGTCGTGACGCCGACCTGCATGAGGCCTTCTGTCGCCGCCTGGCAGACGTACTCGAAGTGGGGAGTATCGCCCCGGATCACCACGCCGAGGGCGACCACCGCGTCGTACCCGGACTTGGCGGCGTGCAGCGACGCAACAGGAAGCTCGAACGAGCCGGGAACGCGGATGACGGTGTGGTCGGTGACGCCGGAGTCCTCCAGCGCGCGGAGGGCGCCGGCGAGCAGGCCGTCGGTGACCTTCGGGTGCCATTGGGCGGCGACGATCGCGACCCGGGCGTCTTCCACGCGGGGTACCTCGATGGTGGGTGCTCCACTGCCCGACATCAGCCAGCTCCGTTCTCTTCGGTCAGCAGGCCGCCCGGCAGGTGGTGGCCCATGCGATCGCGTTTGGTGCGCAGGTACCGCAGGTTGTGCTCGGTCGGGTCGATGGAGATCCCGCGACGCTCGACCACGTCGATGCCGTACCCCTGCACGCCCGCCAGCTTGTCGGGGTTGTTGGTCATCAGCCGCACTTCCTTGACGCCCAAGTCGGCCAGGATCTGCGCACCGGTCCCGTAGTCGCGCGCATCCGCCGGCAATCCGAGATCCAGGTTCGCGTCCACGGTGTCCCGGCCGGCGTCCTGCAGCTCGTACGCCTGCAGCTTGTGCAACAGCCCGATCCCGCGCCCCTCATGTCCGCGCAGGTACACCACGACACCGCCCTCGGCCGCGACCTGCCGCATCGCCTCGTCCAGCTGCGGCCCGCAGTCGCAGCGCAGCGACCCGAACACGTCGCCTGTCAGGCACTCCGAGTGCAACCGCACCAGCGTCGGCCCATCACCCAACGAGCCGCGCACCAGTGCGAGCTGCTCCGACCCGTCCACCGTGTTGCGGTAGCCGTGGGCAACGAAATCGCCGTACTGCGTCGGCAGCGTCGTCGTCGCGACCCGCTGGATCAGGGACTCGGTACGGCGCCGGTACCGGATCAGGTCGTCGATCGACACCAGGACCAGCCCGTGCTCGTCCGCGAACGTCCGCAGGTCGTGCCCGCGCTTCATCGTCCCGTCGTCGTTGACCAGCTCCGAGATCACCGCGGCCGGCGTCAGCCCGGCCATCCGCGCCAGGTCGATCGAGGCCTCGGTATGACCGGGGCGGACCAGTACGCCGCCCTCGCGACCGCGCAACGGGAACACGTGCCCCGGCTGCACCAGGTCGTACGACTCCGAGGCCGAATCGGTCAGCACCCGGATCGTCCGCGCCCGGTCGGCGGCCGAGATCCCGGTGGAGATCCCGTCCCGCGCGTCGACGGAGATCGTGTACGCCGTCCGCATCCGCTCCCGGTTGTGCGGCGTCATCAACGGGATCCCGAGCCGGTCGAGCTCGGCGCCCTCCATCGGCACGCACACCACACCGGAGCTGTATCGGATCAGGAACGCCAGCAGCTCCGGCGTCGCCTTGGACGCGGCGAAGATCAGGTCGCCCTCGTTCTCACGGTCCTCGTCGTCGACCACGATCACCGGCCGGCCGGCGCGGATCTCGTCGATCGCATGCTCGATCGTGTCGAGCTTCAGCACGTCACCCATCTCAACCCACCACCACTGCCTCAGGCGTCCCGGCCCGCTCCCGGTTCTGGATCTTCCACCAGGACGCGAACCCGATCACGCAGAACAGCCCGTACACGATGTACATCGTCGCCGACGGGTAGAACTTCGCCTGCACCAGCAGCGGTACGCCGACCACGTCGACGGCGATCCAGATCAGCCAGAACTCGACGAAACCACGGGCCATCCCGTACGTCGCCAGGATCGACCCGGTGAGGATCCACGCGTCCCACTGCGGGCCCCACGATCCGAGCTCACGCAGAACGAAGTACGAGATCGCGTACAGGATCACCGCGATGCCGCCGAGCTCGATCCGCTCGCGCGCGGTCGCCCAGCGCGGCTGGACGCCCGTGGCGGCGCCGCCGTGGCGGGTCTGGTACCAGCGGTACCACCCGTACAGGCTGACGATCGCGAAGAACACCTGGCGGCCGGCCTGGCCCCAGAGGTCCTTGTTCTGCGGGGTGTCGAAGATCCCGCCGACGAAAACCGTGAACAGCAGGACGTTGCCGACGATGCCGACCGGCCACGCCGACACCAGCCGGCGCATGCCGAACAGTGCGCTGGCCAGACCGAACACGTTGCCGACGATCTCCCGGACCAGTACCTGCGACCCGGCGATCGTCACCTCGGAGTGCAACAACCAGTCGATCGGGTTCACCGCACGCCTCCGTTGTCCTTCACGTTGCCTCCGGCAAGAAGTCTTTCCACGTACTTCGCGATCACGTCGACCTCGAGGTTGACGGTGTCGCCGACCGTGTTCCGGCCCAGCACGGTCAGTTCGAGCGTCGTCGGGATCAGGCTGACCCCGAACGTCCCGGACGCGTCGTCGACGTCCGTCACGGTCAGCGAGACACCGTCGATCGCGATCGAGCCCTTCTCGGCGACGTACTTGAGGATCTCCGGGGCCGTCGCGATCCGGACGTCCTCCCAGTGCTCCCCCGGCGTACGGGCGGCGATCGTGCCGGTGCCGTCGACGTGGCCCTGGACGATGTGCCCGCCGAGCCGCTCGTGCGCGGCGACGGCCCGCTCGAGGTTGACCGCGGAGCCCTTCTGCAGACCGCCGAGGCTGGTCCGCTGCAGCGTCTCGCGCATCACGTCCGCGGTGAACGCGCCGCCGCCGTACTCCACGACCGTCAGGCAACAGCCGTTGACCGAGATCGAGTCGCCGTGGTCGGCGTCCTCGGTCACCTTCGGCCCGCGGATGGTGAGCCGCGCGGCGTCGCCGTCGAGCAGGTCCAGGGACTCGACGGTGCCGAGTTCTTCGATGATGCCGGTGAACATCTACTTTCCTCCCAGAGGAACCAGGGTCAGCCGGACGTCGTCGCCCAGGCGGGTGACGTCCGCTAGCTTGAACCGCCGCAGGTGGTCGATCGATTCCGCGCCGAGGTCGCCGACCGCGGCGTACCCGGAACCGAGCACGGCCGGGGCGACGTACGCGACGATCTGGTCGACCAGACCGGCGCGCAGGAACGCGGCGGCCAGTGTCGGGCCGCCTTCGAGCCAGAGGTGCCGGATCTGCCGGTCGTCCAGTTGCCGGAGCACCTCGGCGGGATCGTGGGTCGGCAGCAGCAACGTCTCCGCGCGGTCGTTGCGGACCCGCGCGGTGGATGGGATCTCACGGTCGCCGACGACCACCCGCAACGGCTGCCGCGCCGCGGGTACGTCGTACTCGTCGCGAACCGTCAGCTCGGGGTCGTCGTCCAGCACCGTCTGGGTGCCGACGGCAATCGCATCGCACTCGGCCCGCAGCCGGTGGACGTCAGCGCGCGCGATCGGGCCGGTGATCCACTTACTGGTCCGGTCCGGCGCCGCGGAGCGCCCGTCGAGCGTGGTCGCGAACTTCCAGGTGACGAACGGCCGACCCGTCCGGACGCTGTGCAGCCAGACCTGGTTGACCGCCTCGGCCTCGGTCTGCAGGACGTCCTGCACGACGTCGATGTTCTTGTTCCGCAGCTTCTCGGCGCCACCGGATGCGGTCCGGTTCGGATCGGGTACGGCGTACACGACGCGCGCGACCTCGGCCTCGATCAGCGCGTCCGCGCACGGACCGGTCCGGCCGGTGTGGTTGCACGGCTCGAGCGTGACGTACGCCGTACCGCCGCGGGCTCGTGCACCGGCCATCCGGAGCGCCTCGACCTCGGCATGCGGACCGCCGGCAACGGCATGGAAACCCTCGCCCACCGGGTGCCCGTCGCGGCCGGTGATCACGCAGCCGACCACCGGATTCGGATGGGTGCTGCCGATACCTCTCGCAGCCAACTCGACAGCACGCCGCATCCAGGCGATGTCGATCGGCGACGCGTCGTTCACTACTCGGGCCCCTCGTCGTCACGGACGCACTCCGGGGCCTCGATCGGCACGTCTGCTCCGTCGCCCTCACCGGACCATTCGTCCGGTCTCGCGGTCCGTTACCGGACCTCTCGCCGCCGCGTCGCGTGGGCTGTGCAGTCCACGCTCCGCGCCGTCGGGCGCCAGAGCACACCCGCCGACCGCGTGCGCCTCCCATCCGGACTTTCACCGTCGGTCCTGGAATTCCACCAGGTCAACCGATCGCCAAACCGCAGCGACCGGGTCGCGGACTGTTACCGCCGGCTCGGAATTACACCGACCCCGGAGCACACGAGTGGGTTCACTCGTGCCTCAAGTATGCCCCTCCCCGCAACCCACACCACGACCCAGGTCACATCGTGAACCGCTCCCGCACCCAACTGCCACCCGCCGGGGACGCTGAACAAGCTATTTCGTGTTCACCGCCCCCGCGAGGCGGGTTCCCGGTCCCGATCCGTGGCCCGCCTGCGAGCCGTGTCCGAGCTCACCGACCTGGCCGTGTCGGGCGGGATCGAGCCCGAGCACGTCGCCCACGAGCTGGACGGGATCCGCGCTGCGACCGGCGCCTACACCCGGCCGACCACAGCACACCTGGCGCGATCAGCCCCGGCCGGACATCCCACCAGTCCGGCCACCCTTCCGCCGGAACGATTCCTGCACCCCACGACGTACCCCAGCGAGCTGCCCCCGTCCCCCTCCCCGCGCAGCGTCGTACGAGAGATCCAGGACCTGTTCCGGGCCGTCGCTTCGGCCGAGGAGATCCAGCAGGCGGCGGTGGCCGTGGACTCACCGGCGATCGCCGAGCTACTACTTGCCTACGGCACCGGCCGGACAGCAGATGCACTGGCGCACTACCGGAAGCACCACGGCTGATATAGCACAGCCTGAGTAGACATTCGGCGCTGTCTCACGCTTCGTCAGAACGGAATGCACCTCGCGCGGCTGGTGTTGGCTTGCTGCGGCAGGGGCGAACCGTCCTGCCTTCGTTGACGTTGTGAGGAGACAGTTGTGCGCGCGTTCGGCGCTTTTCGGCGGGTTGTCGCAGTGGTCGGGGCCATCACCTTGGCGAGCGCGATGGTTGCCTGTGGCAGCAATGAGGACAAATCCGCGGCGGGCGGCCAGGATCTTGGGCTGATGACGGCGGGGACGCTGCGGATCGGGACCCTGACCGACGCGCCGCCCAACGTGTACGTGAAGGACGGGAAGTTCACCGGTTTCGACAACGACCTGATCACCGCGGTCGCGGCGAAGCTGAACCTGAAGCCGGAGTTCGTCGGGACCGACTTCTCCGCGCTGTTGTCGCAGGTGAACGGCGGCCAGTTCGATCTCGGCAGCTCGTCGATCACGGTCACCGAGGCCCGTAAGAAGACGGTTGCGTTCAGCAACGGGTACGACTTCGGCTACCTCGGCCTGAACACCACCAAGACCTCCGGTATCACGTCGTTCGACCAGCTCACCGGCAAGCGAGTGGTCGTCGTCCAGGGCACCGTCCAGGACGACTACGCCACCGGCAAGAACCTGAACCCGGTCCGCGTCCCGAACTACAACGCCGCGCTCGGCCAGCTCAAGGCCGGTACGGCGGACGCGTGGGTGAGCCCGGCCGAGATCGGCGAGAAGATGGCGAAGGAGCAGGGCGGCGGCACGGTGATCCTGGCCGCGAAGGAGCTCAGCGACGCGCCGATGGCGTTCGCGGTGGCGAAGAGCAACGACAAGCTCCGCGAGGCCGTGAACAAGGCGCTCGACGAGGTGATCGCCGACGGTACCTGGACCAAGCTGGTCGAGCAGTACTACCCGGGTCGCGCCGTACCGGCGAACTTCAAGCCGGGCAGCGGATCGGTCAAGTTCACGGCTCCCAAAGCCTGATGGACATCTGGTCCACCCTGAGTGACACCTTCCTCGACTGGGAGTCGATGAGGGCGGTCCTGCCCGAGATGCTCAAGGTGGGACTGGTCAACACCCTGATCCTGGCGGCCGCCTCGGTCGTGCTGGGCACTCTGCTCGGCATGATCGTGGCGGTCCTCGCCCTGTCCGGCAAGCGCTGGCTGCGCTGGCCGGCGAAGATCTACACCGACATCTTCCGCGGCCTGCCTGCGATCCTGACCATCCTGCTGATCGGCCAGGGCCTGTCCCCGATCACCCGGCACTGGTGGGGCCCGAACCCGTATCCGCTCGGCATCCTCGCGCTGTCGCTGATCGCCGCCGCGTACATCGGCGAGATCTTCCGTTCCGGCATCCAGAGCGTCGAGAAGGGTCAGCTCGAGGCCGCCCGTGCGCTCGGCTTCAGTTATTCGAGCGGCATGCGGCTGGTCGTCATCCCACAAGGGGTACGGCGGGTGTTGCCGGCGCTGGTGAACCAGTTCATCGCGCTCGTGAAGGAGTCGAGCCTGGTCTACTTCCTGGGCCTGCTGGCGAGTCAGCGCGAACTGTTCCGGATCGGGCAGGACGCGGCCGCGACCAACGGCAACCTGTCCCCATTGCTGGTCGCCGGCATCTTCTACCTCGTGATCACGGTCCCGCTGACGCACTTGGTGAACCACTTCGACAAGCGGATGCGAGAAGGGCGACCGGTCGAGTCGGAGGATGTCGAACTGGAGGAGCTCGCGCATGCGAACCGTTGAAGCAGCCAGCCTGGAGGTGAGCGGTGTCGAGCTCGCCTTCGGCAGCAACAAGGTGCTGCGCGGCGTCGATCTCGTCGTACCGGCCGGGCAGACCGCGTGCGTGATCGGCCCGTCGGGCTCCGGGAAGTCGACGCTGCTGCGGGCGATCAACCGGCTGCTCGAGCCGGATGCGGGTGACGTGAAGCTCGGTGGCGAGTCGGTACTGCGGGGCGATGCCGACGTACTGCGGCGGCGCATCGGCATGGTGTTCCAGCACTTCAACCTGTTCCCGCACAAGAGCGTGCTCGACAACATCACGCTCCCGCTGCGCAAGATCAAGAAGCTCGACGCCGAAGCAGCACAGTCCGCGGCTCGCGCGCAGCTCGAGTTGGTCGGCCTTGCGCACAAGGCCGGAGCGCGGCCCGGGAACCTGTCCGGCGGTCAGCAGCAACGGGTAGCGATCGCGCGGGCGCTGGCGATGCAGCCCGAGGTAATGCTGTTCGACGAGGCGACATCGGCGCTCGATCCCGAACTCGTCAAGGGCGTGCTGTCGTTGATGGCGGACCTCGCCGAGGCCGGGATGACGATGGTTGTGGTCACCCACGAGATGGGGTTCGCCCGCGAGGTCGCCGACCAAGTGGCCTTCATGGACGACGGAGTCGTGGTCGAGTCCGGCGTACCCGGGCAAATCTTCGACGCGGCCAACTCCCCGAGGTTACGACAGTTCCTGTCGCAAGTGCTTTAGCGTGGGGCCTGAGGATTCCGTGAGGAAGTGAACCACCCACCGCCCTGGGGGGAGAATGGACGTTCGCTTGACGCGTGCGGGGAACCGCGCCGTCGGCCTGGCGATGATGATGCTCGTGAGCGCGCTGATCGGCTCGGTCGTGGTCGCGGCCGCGAAGTCGCCGGCCAAACCCGTCACGCCCACGCCACCCGCAGCAGCAGCGGCGCCGGTCACGCCGACGAAAACGCCGCTGCCGACCAAGTACGTCGTACTGACGTTCGACGACGGGCCTGATGTCGAGTACACCCCGAAGGTGCTCGACATCCTCGCGCAGTACGGTGCCAAGGCGACGTTCTTCGAGATCGGGCAGAACGTCCGGAAGCATCCCGAGCTGACCAAGCGGATCCACGAATCCGGTCACAGCGTGCAGAACCACACGTGGACGCACGCCGACCTCCGCGGCCTCAGCGCGACCGCGTTCCGGCAGCAGGTGATGTCGACGGACCTCGCGATCCGGGCTCAGATCGGCAGTACGCCGGGGTGCCTGAGACCGCCGTACGGCGGGGTGAACGCGACCGTCCGGCAACGGGCGAAGGCACTCGGCAAGGACCTCGTGGTCTGGACCGTGGACTCGCGCGACTGGACGAAGCCCGGTACGACGGCGATCGTGCAACGTGTGCTGAAGAACCTGCACAGCGGCTCGGTGATCCTGATGCACGACGGCGGCGGCAACCGCGCGCAAACCGTGGCGGCGCTACCCACGATCCTCAAGACGCTCAAGGCCCAGGGCTACGGTTTCCGCGTCCTGACCTGCTAGGACAGCGCGGCCACGAGCGGTACGACGTCGGCGATCGACTGGACCACGCGCGTCGGGCGGTAAGGGAAACGCTCGATCTCGTGCTCGCCGGTCGATCCGGACAGCACGAGCACGCTCCGCAGGCCCGCCTCGAGACCGCTGATGATGTCGGTGTCCATCCGGTCGCCGATCATCACAGTGGTTTCGGAGTGTCCCTCGATCCGGTTCAGCGCGCTGCGCATCATCAGCGGGTTCGGCTTGCCGACGAAGTACGGATCGACGCCGGTGGCCCGGGTGATCAGCGCGGCCACCGAGCCGGTCGCCGGGAGCGGACCCTCTTGTGACGGGCCGGTCGGGTCCGGGTTGGTGGCGATGAAGCGGGCACCGTCCGCGATCAGCCGGATCGCCTTGGTGATCGCCTCGAACGAGTACGTCCGGGTCTCGCCGAGGACCACGTAGTCCGGGTCGCGCTCGGTCAGCACGTACCCGATCTCGTGCAACGCAGTGGTCAAACCCGCCTCGCCGATCACGTACGCCGTCCCGCGCGGCCGCTGATCGTCGAGGAACTGGGCGGTGGCGAGCGCGCTAGTCCAGATCGACCGCTCCGGGATGTCGATGCCTGCGGCAAGCAGGCGGGCACGGAGGTCACGCGGGGTGAAGATCGAGTTGTTCGTGAGCACCAGGAACTTCTTGCCGGACGCCTGCAGCGCCGCGATGAACTCGCTGGCTCCGGGGATGGCGCGCTCCTCGTGCACCAGCACGCCGTCCATGTCGGTCAGCCAGGTATCCACCGGTTTGTGCTCACTCACCAGCTCATCGTAGAGGGCGGACCGGCTGGGGCACGGAAACTGTCGGCGGCGGGGGCAAGAATGCGGGCATGGAATTGTCCGGGTACCGCGAGTTGTGGCGAGCGCACGGTGTGATGACGCTGCTGGTGTCTTCGCTGCTCGCCCGGCTGCCCATGCTCGCCACAATGGTGCCGATCGCGTTCCTCGCCAAGGACGCGAGCGGGTCCTTCCGGTGGGCAGGCGTCGTCGCAGGCGCCTACTCGGTCGGTACGGCGGTGGCGGGGCCGCTCTGGTCACGCACAGCCGACCGCCGCGGGCCTCGTGGCGTGCTGCTCGCGACCGGGATCGCCTGGAGCCTCGCGCTGTTCTCCATCGCTCTCCTTCCGAGCGGACTACATCAGTTGTTGCCGTTGCTGGCCCTGGTCGCCGGCGCCCTGGTGCCGCCGGTCATGCAGACGTTGCGGGCCGCGTGGCCGCGGGTCGTTTCAGGCCCGGCGCTGCGGACGGCGTACTCGGTGGATGCGACGGCGCAGGAGCTGTTGTTCATGGTCGGGCCGATGCTCGGGGCAACCGCGGTGAGCGTGGCGAGCCCACGGGCCGGCGTACTGCTCGCGGCGGTGATGTCGGCCGTCTTCATCTGGTGGTATGCGCTCCGACAACCCTCGCCGCTCCCCCGGGACGAGCACGCGACCGTGCCGTTGACCGCGCGGCAACTGCTCTGGCATCGGCACCGGTTGCCGTTGATCCTCGCGTTCGGCCTCTGGGTCATGTCGTTCAACGGGATCTCGCTGGCCATCGTCGCGTTCGCCGACGACCACGGTCAGCGGCTGATCGCCGGGATCCTCGAGGCCGTCTGGGCGTTCGGCAGCCTGGTCGGCGGTGCGGTCGCGGGCGCGTTACCCGGCCGGCGTACGTCGTACCTGTGGCGGCGAGCTGGTCTCGTCGCGGTCGGGATGCTGCTGTGCGTGTTCGCGACCTGGTCGTCGGTGTCGCTCGGGATCGCGTTGACGGTGTCGGGGCTGACGCTGGCGCCGGCGATCGGAGCGCTGTACGGGCGGCTGGGTTCGTTGACGCCGGACGTCGCGCGAACCGAGGTGTTCGGGTGGATGGGCAGCGCGGCGACCGGCGGCGCGGCCATCGGGGCCGCGGTGGCGGGTGCGGTGATCGAGAGCTTCGGCGTGCGATACGTGTGGCTGCTGGCCGCCGTACTCGCGGTCGTGTCGACGGTGTTGCTGCTGCGGGTGCCGCCGGAGGTCGAGGCGGAGCCGTCTGATTTACCTGCCGGCGGACTGCTCGGCGAGACCGCGTAGCTGCTCGACCATCGCGTTCGGGTCGTCGGCGGCGTACACGGCCGAGCCGGCCACGAACACGTCGGCGCCGGCCTCGGCGCAGCGCTCGATGGTGTCGACCGACACGCCGCCGTCGATCTCGATCCACAGGTCGAGCCCGTGCTTGTCGAGCAGTTGCCGCGTACGGCGGATCTTCGGCACGCAGACGTCGAGGAACTTCTGCCCACCGAAGCCCGGCTCGACGGTCATGATCAGGATCATGTCGAGCTCGGGCAACAGGTCCTCGTACGGCTCGATCGCGGTCGCCGGCCGCAGCGCCATCGCGGCCCGCGCACCCTTGGCCCGGATCTCCCGCGCGGTCCGGATCGGCGCCCGGCAGGCCTCGACGTGGAACGTGACGCTCGACGCGCCCGCCTCGACGTACCCAGGCGCCCAGCGGTCCGGGTCCTCGATCATCAGGTGACAGTCGAGCGGTATGTCGGTCGCCTTGGCCAGCGACTCGACCACCGGCATCCCGAGGGTCAGATTCGGCACGAAGTGGTTGTCCATCACGTCCACGTGCAGCCAGTCCGCGTTCGACACGGCGGCCGCCTCCTCGGACAGCCGCGCGAAGTCGGCGGACAGGATGCTCGGCGCGATCTGAATCCCCATGGCGCCAATCTATCGACAAGCGTCACGTGCTCGACGAACGGCTCGTCTGCATCACCCACTGCGCCGCGCGGCCGACGGACTCGACCGTGTCGAGCTCGGCGGGAAGCGGTGGACGGTGGATGATCAGGACGGGCAGCCCCAGCTCCCGCGCCGCAGCCAGCTTGGCCGCCGTCTGTGAGCCCCCGCTGTCCTTGGTCACCAGCACGTCGATCTCGTGGTCACGCAACAGACCGAGCTCGTCGGCGAGGGCGAACGGCCCGCGAGCCAGAATCAGCTCGCACCAGGCCGGCCGCGGCTCAGGCGGATCCACACACCGGGCCAGCATCCAGATCCCCACGTGCGCGAACGTGTCCAGGCCCTGCCTGCCGATCGTCAGGAAGGCCCGCGAGCCGAGCGCCGGCAGCCGAGCGGCTGCGTCCTCGACCGTGTCGCACCAATGCCAGTCGTCGCCTGGGCCTGCGGTCCAACCGGGGCGACGAACGTGGAGTAGCGGTACGTCGGCCAAGCCGGCTGCCGCGACCGCATTGGCCGTCATCCGCGCCGCGAACGGATGAGTCGCGTCGATCACCGCGTCGACCGGATGCTCCCGCAGCCAGTCCACAAGTCCGCTCACCCCACCGAATCCACCGACCCGCACCTCCCCCACCGGCACGCGTGCCGCGGAAGTCCGCCCGGCAAGCGACGACACCACGTCGACCCCTGCCTCAGCCAGCACGCCCGCCAGCTCGCGGGCCTCTCCCGTCCCGCCGAGAAGCAGGACCTTCATCGACTGCGAGCGGCCGAGTAGAGATGACTGTCCCGGAAGGCCGTTGCCGACAGCACCTTTCCGACGATGATCACGGCGGTACGCCGGACGCGCGCGGACTTCACCTGCTCCGCGATGTCGGCGAGCGTGCCGCGCAGCACGACCTCGTCGTCGCGGGACGCACGCGCGACGACCGCGACCGGGCAGTCCGCGCCGTAGTTCGGGACGAGTTCCTCGACCACGCGATCGATCTGCTGCACAGCGAGATGCAGAACGATCGTCGCCTGACTGGCACCGAGGGTAGCGAGGTCCTCCCCGGCCGGCATCGCGCTGGCGCTGCCGCCGATCCGGGTCAGGATGACGGTCTGCCCGACCTCGGGAACGGTCAGCTCGCGGCCGAGGGTGGCGGCGGCCGCGGCGTACGCCGGTACGCCGGGCGTCACGTCGTACGGGATCTCGAGGGTGTCGAGGCGGCGCATCTGTTCGGCCATCGCACTGAAGACGGACGGGTCGCCGGAGTGCAGGCGGGCGACGTCGAGGCCGGCGGCGTGCGCGGTGGCGAGTTCGGTGACGATCTCGTCGAGGGTCAGGTTCGCGGTGTCGACCTTGCGGGCGGCGGGCGGGCAGCGGTCAAGCAGCTCGATCGGCACGAGCGCGCCGGCGTACAGGCAGACGGGTGAGGAGGCGATCAGGTCGCGGCCGCGGACGGTGATCAGGTCCGCCGCGCCCGGACCGGCGCCGATGAAATGGACCGTCATGAGTCGAGGCCCGGCATCAAGATCGTCACTTGGTCACGCTCCAGATCGTCACCGGCATGGCGGGGCGCCAGCCGGTCATCGCGCCGATGGCGGAGGCGCGTTGGACGTCGAGGCGGATGAGGTCGCCACCGATGGCCTTGTACCACTGGGCGATCAGCGACTCGGTCTCCAGCGTCACGCCGTTCGCGACCAGGCGACCGCCCGGGCGGAGCGCGTTCCAGCAGGCGTCGAACATGCCGGCGGCGGTCGCTCCCCCGCCGATGAAGATCGCGTCCGGGGATTCGAGACCGTCGAGTGCGGCCGGGGCTGCACCTTCCACGATCTCCACGGTCGCACCGAGCGCGGCCACGTTTCGTTCCAGGCGTTTCGCGCGGTCGGGGTCGCGTTCGACGGCGATCGCGTGGCAGGACGGGTGGTGCCGGGACCACTCGATCGCGATGCTGCCCGCTCCGCCGCCGACGTCCCAGAGCAGTTGCCCGGGGACAGGGGCGAGGCGGGACAGGGTGACTGCGCGGACTTCGCGTTTGGTCAGCTGGCCGTCGTTCTCGTACGCGTCGTCAGGTATGCCGGGTGCTGTCGAGAGGACGGGGGCGTCAGGTGGGCAGAGTACGGCGATGACGTTGAGCGGATCGACTTCGTCGGACCAGTCGGAGGCGTGCGCCGTACGGACGCGTTCGGCTGGGCCTCCGAGTTGTTCGAGGACCGTGAGCTCGCTGGAGCCGTAGCCGCGGGCGATCAGCACGTCCGCTACCTCGGCGGGGGTTTGGGCGCCTCGGCTGAGGATCAGGAGTCGTCGACCGGGCTGGAGGTGCGGGTGTAGTCGCTCGACCGGGTTGGTCACCAGGCTCACTACCTGCACCTGATCCTGCGCCCAGCCGAGCCGTGCGCACGCCAGGGAGACGCTGGACGGTTGTGGGATCACGCGTACGGCGCCGGCGCCGAGCAACCGGACCAGC
This sequence comes from Kribbella sp. NPDC055110, assembly GCF_053607525.1. Taxonomy (NCBI): domain Bacteria; kingdom Bacillati; phylum Actinomycetota; class Actinomycetes; order Propionibacteriales; family Kribbellaceae; genus Kribbella; species Kribbella sp. NPDC055110. The sequence continues at coordinate 82,305 of NZ_JBSGTS010000024.1, read as the reverse complement.
GTCGTACCGATCCCGTGGAACGTCGGGTCACCACTCGCCAACACACAGATCCGCCGGCCCCCGTGCTCTTCCAGCAACCGCGGCAGCGCCTCCGACAACGGCGAAGGCCAGGCCAGGCGCAAGGAAGAGCCAGACCCAGGCGGGAGGAGTGCTAATTGGCGGGGGCTGCCCAGGACGACCTCTGCTTGATCGATGGCTTGGCGGGCTGGGGTCGAGAGGCCGGTCCAGCCGTCGGCGCCGAGGCCTACGACGGTGATGGGGTCAGGCATTGCCGAGGACCTTCGTCACGGTGATCTCGATGACTACACGTTGCGGGTTGACCCGTGGCTCCTTGTAGCGCTTGGCGTACCGGCGCTCAGCCTCGTGCACCCGCACAGGGTTGTCGCTCACCACAGCGCGCCCCTCGATCGTGCTCCAGCGCCGGCCGTCCACCTGTGTCACCGCGACAGCCGCCTCTCCGAGCCGCCGGATTGCCCGGGCCTTGTACGACGTACCGGAGCAAATCACCCGCACCAGCCCCGCCTCGACGTCCAAGGTCGCCCCGACCGGCGTCGCGTGCACCGTACCGTCCGCGCGGACAGTACTCAGCACACACAGATGCCGCTCGCTCCAGAACCCAACCAGCTGCTCACTGAACACCCAGCGATCGTAGACAAGCCGCCCCGCCCGGCACGGGGCCGGGCGGGGCGGGTGGCGCGCCGACCCCTCAGACCGACGCTGATCAGGGTCAGCCGAACTGTCAGCCGACGTCGCGGCGGCGGAAGGTGGCGAAGCCGGCGATCGTGAGCGCTGCGGCGATCGCGGTCAGCCACAGAACCGGTGTGACGGAGAAGTCACCACCCGGCAGCCGCGGCGTGTGACCGTACGGGCTGAGGTTGATCATCCATTGCGGCAGGTTGAAGATCTCACCGAACTGTCCGATCAGCAGGAACACGCCGTACAGCACCCATCCCCCGGTCACCAGCTTGGGCGCGAGCCCGAACAGGACGACGACGAGTGCAGTGACCAGCCAGATCGCGGGCAGCTGTACGGCGGCCGCTGCGAGCATCCGCGGCACCTGACGGCCCACGTTGCCGAGCGACGCACCACTCGAGAGCCCGGAGCCCAGTCCGGCGACCAGGATCAGTGCGCCGGTGCCGAGCAGCGCCATCAGCACATGACTCGCCAGCCACTGCGCCCGCGAGACGCCGGTCGCCAGCAACGGCTCGGCCCGCAGTGCGGTCTCCTCCGACCTCAGTCGCAGCGCCGCCTGGATCCCGAACGCCGACGCCAGCAGCCCGACCATGCCCATCTCAGTCGCCAGGAACGCGTCGGTGATGCCGTCCACGCCGCCGAGCTTCTGCACCATCTCCTTCGCGCTCTCGCTGGTGACAAACCCGTCGACGTTGCTGGCGATGTTGCCGACCAGCAGACCCAGTAACAGGAACGCAAACCCCCACGCGTACAGCGAGCCCCGGTGCAGTCGCCAGGCCAGTGCGAGCGGTGAACGCAACGACTTGGCCGCCCGCGGCGGTCCGGGACGTGGCCGCACCAGACCGGCGCCTAGGTCGCGCCGACGGATCAGTGCGGTCGCTGCAGCGATCAGTACGGCGAGGAACACCAGCGGCAGGAGTAGTACGGCCCACCGGTCACCGGCGTACGCACGGACCTGCTGTGACCAGCCGATCGGGGACAACCACGAGACCCACTGCGTGCTGCCGTCCGCGGACGAGTCGCCTATTGCTCGCAGTACGTACGCCACTCCGAGCACGGCCGCAGTCAGTCCGTTCGCGGCCCGGGCGCTCTCGCTGACCTGTGAGGTCACCGCAGCCACGCCGGCGAAGGACAGTCCGGCAGCTGCCCACATCAACCCGAACGCGAACGACCCCTTCGTGTCCAAGCCACTGCCCATCAGCGACAGTGCAGTCAGCAACCCCAGCACGATCACAGTCGCCCCGGACACGATCAGCGCGGCGGCGAGAGCGGCGTACCGACCGAGTACGCCGGCACTCAGCAGCTCGAGCCGCCCGGACTCCTCCTCGCTGCGGGTGTGCCGTACGACGAGCATGCCGCCCAGCAACCCGACCAGCAGCGCGCCGAACGCGGTGAGCTTGAACAACGAGACCTCCCCGAGCGAGGACTCGTCGAAGATCCGCCCGTACAGCGAGACCAGCGCGGGTGACGCGTTCGACGTCCGTGCCGCGTCGACGAGTGTCTTGGGGTCCGTGTACAGGTCCATCGTCGCCTTGGCCGAACCCGCGGCCGTCATCACGAACACGACGATCCAGATCGGGATCAGGATCCGGTCCCGGCGCAGCGCGAGCCGCACCAGCGTGCCGGTACCGACGAAGTCGTTCATCGCACAGCCGCCGCAGGCTCAGCTGGTACGTCGTCCTCGTAGTGGCGCAGGAACAGCTCTTCCAATGTCGGGGGCTGCGCGACGAGACTCTTGATGCCGCTCGCGGACAGCTGCCGCATCACGGCCTCGAGCTGGGCGGTGTCCACCTCGCAGCGGACCCGGTTGCCCTGGACATCGAGATCGTGGATCCCCGGCAGCTGCGCGAGACCGTTCGGCGACGTGGCCAGCTCGGCGTGGATCGACGTACGCGTGAGATGACGCAGGTCGGCCAGCGTGCCTGTCTCGACCACCTTGCCACGGCGGATGATACTGATCCGGTCACACAGAGCCTCGACCTCGGACAGGATGTGGCTCGACAGCAGCACGGTACGGTCGCGCTGACGCTCCTCCTCGATGCACTGCCGGAACACCTCCTCCATCAGCGGGTCCAGACCGGACGTGGGCTCGTCCAGGATCAGCAGCTCGACATCACTCGCGAGAGCGGCGACGAGGGCGACCTTCTGCCGGTTGCCCTTGGAGTACGTCCGGCCCTTCTTGGTCGGGTCGAGGTCGAAGCGGCGCAGCAGCTCGTCACGCTTCTTCTCGTCCAGCCCGCCACGGAGCCGGCCGAGCAGGTCGATCACCTCGCCGCCGGTCAGGTTCGGCCACAGGTTGACGTCACCGGGTACGTAGGCCAGCCGCCGGTGCAGCTTCGCGGCGTCGTGCCACGGGTCCCCGCCGAGCAGCGAGACATCGCCGGCGTCGCCGCGCAGCAGTCCGAGCAGGACGCGGATGGTGGTGGACTTCCCGGCGCCGTTCGGCCCGAGGAAGCCGTGCACCTCACCGGTCGCGACCTCAAGGTCGAGACCGTCGAGGGCGTGCGTACTTCCGTACGACTTGTGCAGTCCGGAGACCACGATGGCTGATGTCATGATTCATAACGTACACTGCATTCAGAAGTTTGTGAATCTTGCTAGCACGTTTCTCAGCTGTCAGGTAATCGAGCGACCCAGAGGGGATGATGGGGCGGTGAGTGCCCTTCGAGACGACGACGCCGTCCGGCGATACACCGAGCAGTTCGGCAACCTGCTGGCCGAGACCGGCTGGCCGCGGATGGCCGCCCGGGTGTTCGCCGCGATCCTGTCCAGCGTGGACGGGCGGATGACGGCCGCCGAGCTGTCCGACCAGCTCCAGGCGAGTCCCGCCGCGGTCTCCGGCGCGGTCAATTACCTGCTGCAACTGCGCCTGGCGACCCGCGAACGCGAGCCCGGCAGCCGCCGCGACGTGTACGTCGTCCAGGACGACGCCTGGTACCAGACCATGATGAGCGAGGACGCCTCACTGGTCCGCTGGTCCGACTCCCTCCGCAAGGTCCTCGACGCCGCCGGCGAAGGCACCGACGCCCACCACCGCATCCGCATCTCCCTCGCCTTCATCGACTTCATCGGCGAAGAGGTCAAAGGCCTCACCGAACGCTGGGTAAAACGCAAAGCCGAACTAGACGCCGAAATAGCCGCGGACTACAACCCCAACCCCTAACCGCCGAACGCCTGACCCATGGCCGTACGTCGGGCGTCGGAGCGGATCGCCGTACGTCGGGCGCCTGGTCGGATCGCCGCACGCCGGGCGCCTCGCCGTACGTCGGGTGATTGGACAGGTTCTGGTGGCGTGGCACAGGTTATTGCCTGTGCACCGCCCCGAGTTGGGGTGCAGCGGCCCGGGATGTGGTTGTCCACAGCCGCACATCCGCGTGTAAATGAGGGCTGTGGCGACTGCATCTTGTCTGCATGAACCCGAAGTTGAGCGTTTTCGCCGACGCCCGTGGAGGCTGGTTCACCCGGGCGGACGCGATGGATTGCGGCTACAGCGACAGCGAACTCCGGCGGCGGCTGCGGAGCGGGCAGTGGTCGCGGCTGTCTCGTGACGTGTACGTCGAACCGGGCGGGCCGTCCGCGGGCGAGGCCACCTGGGATCGCGCGAAGCGCCTGCACCTGCTGAAGACCCGCGCCGTCATCAACCGGTTGGGACCCGGTGCGGTCGTGAGTCATCAGTCCGCGGCAGTGCTGCACGGGCTACCCACCTGGGGCCTTGACCTGTCGCGGGTCCAGGTCACCAAGGCCACCGGGCGTACGCGGTCCGACTCCATTGCCGACGTACACCGGTCACGCTTCGACCCCGGTGAGCTCACGGTCGTCGACGGTTTGCCGGTGGTCACGCCGGCCCGGGCCGTCACCGAGTCCGCGTGCGTCTCGTCGTACGAGGTCGGAGTCGTGCTGGGCGACGCCGCGCTTCATTCGCGTCTGGTCAGTCCGGAGGCGCTGGTGGCGACGGCGGATCGGCACAGTGCGTGGCACGGTTCGCCGGCGGCGCGCGCGGCGGCGCGATTCGCGAACGGGCTGAGCGAGTCGGTCGGCGAGTCGCGTCTCCGAGTGCTGCTGGCGAACCACGGGCTCCCGGAGCCGGAGTTGCAGGTCGAGATCCGGGACGCATCCGGCCGGCTGATCGGCCGGGTCGACATCCTGCTCGAGCGGGTCTTGATCGTCGAGTTCGACGGCGCAACGAAGTACGGCAACGCCGACGACCTCGTGGCGGAGAAGTGGCGCGAGGACGACCTCCGCTCACACGACTACCAGGTCATCCGAGTCGGCTGGCAGGACCTGGACCACCCGCTCACCACAGCCAACCGAATCCGCCAAGCCCTGCCATCTGTCGTAGGTGCGCCCACGCGGCGGGGCCGTTGAACAGGCTATTCCCCCACCACCCACACCACATCCTGTGCAACGCCCAGAACAGACCGACGCCGGCGCGGACCAGAGCGGGCCGACGCAGGCGCGGCGCGGGCCGGCGCGGGCCGGCGCGGGCCGGCCATCTGTTGGGGGTACGCCGAGGCGGCGGGGGCGCTGAAGAGGCTATTCCCCCACCACCCACACCAGTTCCTGTGCAACGCCCAGAGCGGGCCGGCGCGGGGCGGGCGTGGCGGGGGCGTTGAACAGGCTATTTCCTCTCCACGCGCACCGGTTCCTGTGCAACGGGTGAGGCGGGGGTGCGCGGGTGGGGCGGGTGGGCGGGGATTATGGCTCGTGGATGGTGAAGATGGTGCAGTACAGGGGTGGGGACTCTAGGCCGGGGTAGTAGAGGCGGCCGGCTTCGTCGGTGAGTTTGAAGTACGCCGTGGAGGCGCCGACCTGGCAGGGGGCTTGGAGGGTCATGGAGACGGTGACGATGTCGCCGGGGGTGGCGTCGGGGACGGGGGCTCGGGGTGGGGAGCGGAGCCAGCCGGGGGTTCCGGCGGCGCCTTGGCGGGTGAGCCAGCGGTTGTGCCATGGGCGTTCGCCGCTGTTGCGGAGCTCCCAGGTCTTCTCGAACACCTGCTCCCGGCACACCCGCGTGCCGTCCGGCACCGTCTCCCCCACCAGCTCCGCCCGGTCGTCGGGATGGTGATCGATCGGTACGGATCCGCCAAGCAGCACCGGTTGCACGTGCCGCCGCAGGTCCCGTTGTGACATGTCCCGTCCGGCGCGTACGGCGGCGTCGAGTTCCATGAGCTGGTTGACGAGCGCCTGGTTCGCTCCGAACGAGTCGTCGTACCACTCGATCAGCTCGCGGCTCGGCTTGGTGTGGCCGCGCTCGACGCGGGACAGATGCCCTTTGTCCCAGCCGGATTCGGAGGCGGCGCGGGTCAGCGGCACCCCGGCGGCCTCGCGCAGCTCGCGCATGCGCGCTCCGATCACGTACCGAGCTTGGGCTGGGCGCACGGCGCACTCTCCGCTCTCGCCGTCACTTATCTACATAAAGTACCAAATCGCAGTGAATCAGCTCCGTTGCCCACTGCGACAATCCGCTCACGCTCTGATTGTCTGCACAAAGGAAGTGGTTCTCCAAGACAACAGGCTCGTCCATCGCAGTTCAGAGCGAAAGGCAAACCACCATGTTCCGTTCGTTCACACGCCTGACCGCCACCGCAGTCCTAGGCGCCCTGGCCCTCGCAGGCGCCACCCTTCCCGCCACAGCCCTTCCCGCCACAGCAGCACCCACACCGGCCGCAACGCCGGTCAGCAGCACAGCGTTCGGGCCGCAGTCACAAGCCGACGACGCGATCGCCTGGTTCGCCGCCCGCAACGGATCGACCGCGTACCAGGGCTACTGCGAGAAGGCCGTCGAGAACGCGTACGGCACCACCGGCATCTACGCGTCGGCGATCGCCAACTGGAACGACGCCGTACGCCGGGGCGCCGCGCACAGAGGTGACCTGAATCCGCCGAAGGGCGCGCTCGTGTTCTGGAACATCAGCGCCTACGGCCATGTCGGCGTCGCGACCGGCGACGGCAACTTCTGGGCCACCAGCGTCAACAGCCGGATCGGCAAGGCGACGCTGCCGTACTTCTCCAACTACCTCGGCTGGGCGCAACCGAACTTCTGAGTGCCCCAAGGCGCCGCCCCGCCTCGTTGCCCACTGCGACAACACCATCACTTTTTGGTTCCCTGCGAGTACAACTCCAGAAGGGAACACCACCATGCGTACCGCCCTCATGCGCATCACGTCCCGTCTCACAGCTGTCGCCCTGCTCAGCGGGGCCGCCCTCGTAGGCACTGGCGTTCTCCCTGCCAGCGCCGCCACCGGCACCGTCGTCACTGACAGCGGCGCCGGCGTCACCATCCGGTCCGGCAACGCGACCAGCTTCGGCTCGGTCGGCACTCAGCCGGACGGAGCGGTCACGATCGACTGCCAGATCTACGGCGAGCCGGTGACCGGCAAGTTCGGCCGGAGCCTGATCTGGGACCACATCCCCGGCAAGGGCTTCATCACCGACGCCTACGTCAACACCGGCAGCAGCGGCCTGGTCGCGCCGCTGTGCACGAGCAACCCGCGCGCCGACAAGGCCATTGCCTGGTACGCCGCCCGCAACGGGTCGACCGCCTTCCAGGGGTACTGCGAGATGGCCGCCGAGAACTCGTACGGGAAGACAGCGATCTGGGCGTCCGCGATGGCCGACTGGAACGACGCCGTGGCCCGTGGCGCGGCGCATCGCGGTGACCTCAACCCGCCGAAGGGAGCCTTGGTGTTCTGGGATCTCGCGGCGCCGTACGGCCACGTCGGAGTCGCCAAGGGAGACGGCACCTTCTGGGCCACCAGCGTCAGCGGCGCCATCGGCACCCGCACGCTGCCGTACTTCAACAGCTACCTCGGCTGGGCCTGGCCGAACTTCTGACCCTCCCCCAGACGAGCGCCCGGACGCGCGTTCCGCCCCTCACGCGTCCGGGTGCTCGATCCTTTGCTCGATTCTGGCCAGCCAGTCCGCGACCAGCGCGCGATACAGACCGACCCGCTGCACCGGCAGGTCGTGGCCCTCCTGATCCAGGACGGCGTACGTGGCCCGCGGATAGTCGTCGAGGATCGGCCAGGCGTCCGCATAGCCCGTCATCGTGTCCTGCCGCCCGGTGACGATCAGCGTCGGCCCTTCGAAGCGCGCGGCCGGGTCCTCGCGGAGCGCGTACGTCGCAACGTCGCCTTGGATCCGGCCGAGGAAGGGGAGATCCGCCTGCGCCTCGGCCGGATCGTAGTAGCGGCGCTGCTTGTCGGTCCAGGCTTCTTGGTACGCCGCTGTCTTGATCAGGTACTCCTCCGTCGGCAGGGTTCGCTTGGTGCGGTCGACGACGATTCCCGGCACGCGTAGCAGCAGACCGAGGATGCGGGCCGGGTCGCGCTTCACGATGCCGCGGGCGTGCAGCCCGCCGGCCGATGTACCGGCGAGGGCGAATGCTGCACCGTCGACCAGTTCGTCGATCAGGTCCGCGATCGCCGAGAGCATGCCGTCCTGGTCGGTGATCGACGGTACGGCGGGCGACTGTCCGGTGCCCGGCGGGTCGACGTAGATCCGGCGCCATCCGGGACGCCCCTCGAACACCGGCTCGTGGACGGCGCGGCCTTCGCCTCCTCCACCGCCCCAGCCGGGCAGGAAGACGATCGGCCGTCCCGTACCGAAGGATTCGTAGTGCACGCCGGCGACCATACCCGCGGGCTCGATCGTCAACGAGTGCTTCTCTTCGCAGCAGAATCCGGCGGGCGCTCCCCCGACCCGCGCTCGATCAGCGCGCACGGCAACACGATCCGCTGCGGCGGACGGGTGTCGGCACCCGACGCGCGATCGAGCAGCAGCCGCGCCGCGCTGCGGCCGAGTTCGGCGATGTCAGAGGCAACGACCGTGACCGGCGTCGGCAACATGTCGGCGAGCCGGAAGTCGTCGAACCCGACCACCGCGGGCTCCCGGCCGAGCTCGCCAAGCGCACGCAGGACCCCCTCGGTGAGGAAGTTCGTCGAGGCGAAGATCGCGGTCGGCGGATCGGGGCGCAGCATCACCTCGTGGGTCGCCTTCTCCGCGGCCTCCGCGTTGCCCTCGGGGAGCTGGATGACCAGCGACTCGTCGATGTCGATCCCCGCCGCCCGGTGCGCGCGCCGGAACCCGCGCAGGCGGCGACCGATCGTGTAGTACGACGGCGCGAGGATGATCGCGATCCGCTCGTGGCCCTGCTCCAGCAGGTGTTCGGCCGCAAGCCGCCCGCCGCCCTCGTTGTCGACCATCACGATGTCCGCGTCGATCCCGGTCGCCGGGCGGTCGACGAACACGACCGGTACGCCGGCGCCCTGCAGGAACGCGTGATCGCCCTGGTCGGGCACGATCATCAGCCCGGCCACCTGCCGGCTGACCAACTCCTGGATGGCCCGCTTCTCGCCCTCCGGGTCCTCGTCCACACTACCCAGTACGACGGCGAAACCGGACTGCCCCGCGACTTCGAGCGACGCCTTCGCGATGCTCGCGTAGAACGGGTTGGTCAGGTCGCCGAGCACCAGCGCCAGGCTGGTCGACTTCTTGCCCGGCCGCAGCGCCCGGGCGACCTCGTTGCGCTGGAACCCGAGCTCGTCGATCGCGGCCCGGACGCGTCGCGCGGTCTCGTCGCGGACGCCATGGCCGCCGTTCACCACACGCGACACCGTGCCGAGGCCGACACCGGCCCGCCGGGCGACATCGATCATCGTCGGCCGGCTGACCTCTGGCTGGCTTGGAAACGTTTCGGACACGGGGTTGACTTCCTTTTCGCGACACGGCATCGTCACCCAACAGTAAAACGTTGGAAACGTTACCGTCCAGGAGGCCGGATGAATTCTGTCTCTTCAGGCGGATCTACCACCAAACGGCGCAGCCGCGGTGGGATGAGCCGGAACGCCGGCTCCGACGTGAAGGCGGCGTACCTGTTCATCGCTCCGGCCGTGATCGGGTTCCTGGTCTTCGTGGGGTATCCGCTGATTCGATCGTTCTATCTCGCGCTGACGAAGTACAACGGGTTGACCGACCCGGTCTTCGTTGGCCTCGGCAACTTCCGGAGGCTGTTCAGCACCGACCCGGCGTTCTGGCCGGCGTTGCGGGCGACCGGCTACCTGGTGCTGCTCTATGTCCCGTTGTCGCTGGTCCTCGGCCTGGCGCTGGCGATGTTCTGCAACCAGCGCTTCGCCGGTGTCCGGATCGTCCGCACGCTCGCGTACCTGCCGGTCGTACTGCCGGCGGTCGCCACGATCACGCTCTGGAAGTTCATCCTCGACCCGCAGGTCGGGTTGCTGAACACGATCCTCGACCGGCTCGGCCTGCCGACGAGCCTCTGGTTGCAGGGTCCGGGTACGGCGATGCCGTCCGTCGTACTGGTGATGCTGTGGGGCGTCGGCAGCACGATGATCATCTTCCTCGCCGGGCTGCAGGCGGTGCCGACCGAGCTGTACGAGGCCGCCCGTGTCGACGGCGCCGGTCCGTGGCCGGTGTTCTTCCGGATCACGTTGCCGATGATCAGCCCGATCGTGCTGCTGCAGGTGATCCTGCAGACCACTGCCGCGCTGCAGACCTTCAACCAGCCGAAGATCCTGACCAACGGCGGACCGGGGTTCAGCACCAAGGTGCTGATGCTCTCGATCTACGAGAACGGCTTCCCGACCCTGGGCCGGATCCCGCAGCTGGGGTACGCCTCCGCGCAGGTGTGGGTGCTGTTCGTGATCATCATCGCCGTGATCGCCCTGACCGCGAAGTTCTCCTCGCTCTGGACGTACAGTGACAGCACTTCCGACTGAAGCTCCGCCCGTGACGCCTGCTACTGAGGCCGTGCGTCCCGCTAAGAAGAAACCACGTCTGGTCGGTACGACGGCCTGGTACGTCGTTGCGCTCTTCATCTGCGCGGTGATGGTCGTACCGCTGCTGTGGATGATGACGATCGGGCTGAAGAGCCGGACCGCGGTGTTCGACATCCCGCCGAAGTTGCTGCCGCACGAGTGGACGTGGAGCAACTTCGTCAACGGGCCGAAGGCGATCCACTTCCCGAAGCTGCTGCTGAACTCGTTCGTCATCACCGGGCTGAGCGTCATCGGCGGGGTGATGACCGCGATGATGGCCGGCTACGCGCTGGCCCGGTTGCGGTTCCCGGGCCGCAAGACGTGGTTCTACCTGTTCGTCGGCAGCATGCTGCTGCCGGGCGTGGTCGGACTGATCCCGCTTTTCCAGATGTACAAGAGCATCGGCTGGTACGACACGTGGCTGCCGCTGATCGTCCCGGCGTTCCTCGGCGGGAACCCGTTGTTCATCTTCCTGGCCCGGCAGTACTTTCTCGCGATCCCCTATTCCATCGATGAAGCGGCGAAGATCGACGGCGCCGGGCATCTGCGGATCTTCGTCAGCGTAATGCTGCCGTTGACCCGGCCGGCCTGGCTGACGATGGCGATCCTCGCGTTCCAGGCGTCCTGGAACGACTACCTGAATCCACTGGTCTACCTGTACTCGTCCGGCAAGTGGCCGTTGTCGGTCGGTATGGCGTCGTTCATCTCCCCGTTCGCCGGGAAGACGCCGGACTGGAGCTACTACATGGCCACCAACCTGCTCTACATGCTGCCGCCGCTGATCATCTTCTTCGCCGCGCAGCGCTACTTCATCCAGGGCCTCGGCGCTCTCGGCAGCACGAACCAGAAATGAGGATTGTAGTGAAACCGACATTGGGTGTAGCCGCGTTGGCATGCGCGGGGTTGCTGACGGCAACGGCCTGCAGCGGCGGCGGGTCGGACGGCGGGTCGAGCAACGGACCGGTCACCGTGAAGGTGATGACCTGGGAGTCGGCCGAGACGAACGCCGCGATCAAGAAGGCACTGGCGGACTTCAAGGACGACAACGTCAAGGTCGAACTGCTGGACACCCCGAGCGGTCAGTACGGCGACAAGCTCGCATCACTGACCCAGGCGAAGCAGCTACCGGACCTGTTCTGGTGCGGTAACGACACCGAGCAGCAGTACACGTCGCAGGGCCTGCTGGTCGACTGGGCCGACAAGCTCAAGAACGGTGACGGCGACTTCAAGGCCGACAAGTTCGTGCCGTCCGCGATCGAGAACTGGAAGACCGCCGACGGTCAGATGGGCGGTCTGCCGTCGCTGATGAACACGTACGGCGTCTGGTACAACGCCGACGCGTTCACCGCGGCCGGTCTGCCGCTGCCGAAGGCCGGCTGGACGTGGGACGACATGTACTCCGCGGCAGCGAAGCTGGCGAACAAGAACGGGGCGAAGTACGGCCTGGTCGCCGACCAGCTGACCGGTCCGGACGGGCCGTTCACGATGAGCATGTACGCCGTCTCGGCCGGTGGCGCGCCGTTCACCGACAACGTGAACCACCCGACGAAGGCCGAGGCAGACGACAAGTACAAGGAAGGCGTCGAGAAGCTGACCGCCGCGATCAAGAACGGGTCGGTCGCGCCACCCGGGTACGACGCGGCGAACGTCCAGTCGCTCTTCGCGGCCGGCAAGGTGCCGATGACGTTCGGCGGGCAGTGGCTCGCGGCCGGGTTCCAGACGGACAAGCCGAAGGTCAAGTACGGGTTCGCGCCGTTCCCGCAGGTGCAGACGCCGACCACGCTGTACGACTCGGTCGGGATCTGTACGCCGCAGTACACGAAGGACCAGGACGCGACGTACAAGGTGCTCGAGTACATCAACACCAAGGTGTGGGACGCCGTACTGCCGGCATCTCCCGTCGCGCCGCCGGCGTACACGCCTGCACAGACGAGCTACTTCGACGCGCTCACCAAGGCGCAGCAGCCGACCGTCGTCGACACGGTCAAGGCTGACCTGTCCGCGGAGAAGACGGTCGGTGTCCGCTTCACCACCCAGTGGGCCTCGCAGGTCGGCGACCTCACGACCGCCAACTACCAGCCCATCCTGAGCGGCAAGAAGCCGATCACCGACCTCCCGGCCTACGTCGACAAGATCAACGGACTGATCAAGCAAGGCAGCTGACCCCAATTGCCTGGCTGACCAGCCCTGTGACCGACGTGTGGGTGGTCACCGGATTCCGGGACGGCGCGGGGCCGGTGAGATGGGCAAGCTCGACAGGAGGTGTCAGCCGGCCGGGTAGTGCACCTGAGCGTGAACGCGCCCGCGCGTACACCGTCTCACCGGTGCACTACCTGTCAAGCGTGCCCATCACACCACCCCGACCAGCCGTCCCACCAACCAGATCATCCGGCCGGCTCCCCCGGCTGGGCTGGCGACATGGGCAGCCCCAGGCCAGCCCGATGCCTGCCCGATGCCAGCCTGCCGGCAGGTCACGACTGGCGGGTTATGTCACCCGCCGGCCTGCTACTTCCGGCCATCGCACACATAACCCGCCAGCCGGCCCACACATCCGACCAGCCTTCAAACACCGCCGACACCCGGCATGAGACCGGATATCCGGGTCTTCTGTCCGCTGTGTGGGTGGTCGTCGCCCCACCAGGGACCCGGGACAGGTTGTGCGGGCCGCTGCCCGCCACGGCGGCTCACCCGTGAATGACGGAGGTCGGTGGGGGAGAACTCCCGCTCGCTCCGCGCCAATCCTCAACAGCGGGGAAACAAAGTTGCACGGATCGACGATTTCTTTCCCCGCCGCGCCGGCTCACGCGGGCCGCCCGTGCGGCCTCACGTCGAGTCGTGGCGTTTGGTTGCCCCTCGACACCGCGAGTCGTGAATCGACGCTGCAGGTGACCGCCAAAGCCCACGACTCGACGCGGCAGCACCTGTCAAGCGGCGGACCCGCGATGAACCCGGGGCGATACCGGCAGGCATTGACCCACACATGCGTCACAAGACCGGATATCCCCTGGCGTTGTGGGTTCTCCCCTCTAGTACCAACAGAGAAGCCACAACACCGCCGGATATCCCCTCGTATGCGGGCGCCTCTCGGCGCGCCCGGTCGGCCCAGCCGCGCGGGACGGACCCGGCGGTGGATACCGGGTGCGGTGGCGCGGCGCGGGGACTCTCGGCGCGCCCGGTCGGGCCGGCCGCGGGACGGACCGGGCGGTGGATGCCGGGTGCGGTGATGCGGCGCGGGGACTCTCGGCGCGCCCGGTCGGGCCGGCCGCGGGACGGACCCAGCGGTGGATACCGGGTGCGGTGACGCGGCGCGGGGACTCTCGGCGGCCCGGTCGGGCCGGCCGCGGGGTGGACCGGGCGGTGGATATCGGGTGCGGTGCGTGCGGTGTGTTGCGGTGGGGACTGGGGACAGGTGCTGGTGGGCGGAGACAGGAAATGTCCGGTTCCAGGCCTCCGCGGCCTGTCTCCAGTCCTCGGATGCCGCCCCCAACCGCTATACATCCGTCACGCGAGCTGGCTGACCCGCCGATTTCGCTGGCTGACCCACGCAAATAAGGGGTTCCCCACCCGGATTCATGGTGGAGAACCCCTTATTTGCTGGGTCTGCCAGGCAAATTCCTGGGCTGCCAGGCAAGTTCGTGGGTCTGCCAGGGAAATGGGGGAGGCGGGGAAGGTTCGGGAGGTGCGGTGGGGGCTCTGGCTAGATGGATTGCCAGAGGGAGAGGGCGAAGCGGGTTTTGGTGTCGGTCCACCAGGCGGCGGGGGTGAAGCCTGCTTTGTCGAGTTCGGCTTCGACGCCGGAGCGGTGGAACTTGGCGGAGATCTCGGTGCTGATCTCCTCGCCCTCGGCGAACGTGACCTCCAGGTGGATCTCCGGGATCAGCACCCGCATCGCGCGGGTGGCGCGCAGATGCATCTCGATCCACTCGTTGTCCGCGTCCCAGAGCGCGACGTGCTCGAACGCGTCCACGTCGAAGTCCGCGCCGAGCTGCCGGTTGATCACCCGGAGCACGTTCTTGTTGAACTCGGCGGTGACGCCGGCGGAGTCGTCGTACGCCGCGACCAGCGTGGCGGGATCCTTCACGAGATCCGTGCCGAGCAGCAACCACTCGCCGGGCTCGAGCACCTCGCGAACGGAACGGTAGAACGCCTCGCGCTCGGCCGGGATCAGGTTGCCGATCGTGCCGCCGAGGAACGCGACGACCCGCGGCGGATCGCCCGGGAGCTTGTCGAGGTGCGCGGTGAAGTCGCCGACCACACCGTGTACGTCGAGAGTCGGGTAGTCGGCGTTGATGGCGTCGGACGCATCCCGTAGCGCGGACTCCGACACGTCGAGCGGCACGAACGACGTGAGCGTGCCGTGCGCGTGGAGCCCGTCGAGCAACAGGCGGGTCTTCTCCGACGACCCGGACCCGAGCTCGACCAGCGTGTGCGCTTTGGTGATCGCCGCGATCTCACCGGCCCGCGCTTGCAGGATCTCCCGCTCGGCCCGGGTCGGGTAGTACTCCGGCAGCCGCGTGATCTCCTCGAACAGCTCGCTCCCCCGCGCGTCGTAGAACCACTTCGGCGGCAACCACTTGGGCGTCGCCCCCAACCCCGCCCGAACATCCTCCCGCAATGCCCGAGCTGCATAGTCCGGCGTCAGATGTACGTCGATGAGGGTCACTCTCGTCCTTCCATCGGGGTGATCCGCAGTGTCGTGGCGGTGGCCACTAGCAGCGAACGATCGGGTACTTCGTCCCAGTCGTCGGATCCGAACGGCTCCGAGCTGACGGTCACCGAGTCGGCGGTCTGCCGGACCCGGAGCGAATGGGTCCAGGAGGTCGCGAAGATCTGCTCTCCGTCGGTCAGCAGCAGGTTCAACCGCGACCCGGGCGCGACCGATTCCACCTCTCGGACGACGGACGCGACCGCGTCGGCGGGCGTGATCCCGTCGCGCAGGCGGTTCGAGACGAGCGCGAACAGCAGCGCGGAGTCGACCGGTGCGTCCAGCCGCAGCAGGTCGGCGACCGGCAGCTGCTCAGCCAGCTTCACCATCGACTCCGGCCAGCCCGGGATCCTTCCGTTGTGGCTGAACATCCAGTTCCCGACCTTGAACGGCGCCACCGAGGACTCGGTGTGGGGCATGCCGTCGGTCCCGTTGCGGACGGCGGCGATCACGGCACCGGATCGGATCGAGCCGGCCAGCTCCGGCAGGTTGTCGTCGGTCCAGATCGGCACGTTGCGCCGGTACCGGACCGACTGGCCGTCGACGTACCAGCCGAGGCCGAAGCCGTCGGCGTTGACCGAGCCGCCGCCGCGCATCTCGCGCGGCGACCAGCTCTGCTCGAACAGCGAGTGGGAGGGCTCCTGGACGAGGGACGCCAGCGTGACCGCCGGGCCCAGGTAGGCGAGATGACGGCACATCAGGTGTGCAGCTCCCCGGCCTGTAGTTCTTCGGCGTGGGATTCTTCGGGGCGGGCGTCGCGGGCGCAGCGGAAGCCGGCGAAGATCTGCCGGCGGATCGGGTAGTCCCAGTTCCGGAAGGTGCCGCGGGCAACGACCTCGTCGGTGCCGAACGAGCCGCCGCGGAGCACCTTGTAGTCGGGCCCGAAGAACACCAGCGAGTACTCGTCGTACGGCCAGGCGCGGAACCCCGGGTACGGGCGGAAATCGCTCGACGTCCACTCCCACACGTCCCCGATCAGCTGCTCCACACCGAGCGGCGAGGCGCCCGCCGGATACGCCCCGACCGGTGCCGGCCGGAGGTGCCGCTGGCCGAGGTTCGCGTGCTGCGGCCCCGGCGACTCGTCACCCCATGGGAACCGCCGCGTCCGGCCGCTCGACGGGTCGAACCGTGCCGCGAACTCCCACTCCTCCTCGGTCGGCAGCCGCTTGCCGGCCCACTTCGCGTACGCCTCCGCCTCGTAGAAGCAGACGTGCATCACCGGCTCGTCCATCGGCAACCGCTCCCGATGCCCGAACCGCAGCCGCCACCACTCGCCGTCCACGGTCTCCCAGAACCGTGGCGCGACGAGCGAAGCCTTCTGCACGTGCGCCCACCCGGCCTCGGTCCACCATCGCGGATCCTGATATCCACCGCCGAGCACGAAGCCCAGGTAGTCCTCGTTCGTCACCGGGACCGTGTCGATCACGTACGGCGCGACGTGTACTGCGTGCGCCGGCCGCTCGTTGTCCAGCGCCCACGGCTCGATCGACGTACCCATCTCGAACACACCGCCCGGAACGAACACCTCCTTGCGAGCCAGTAGGCGTCCGGGAGGCGGATGAGGTGCGTCAAGCACCGGCGCACCGGCACGGAGCTGGTGCGTCGCCAGCATCGTCTCGTCGTGCTGCTGCTCGTGCTGCGTGATCATCCCGAACGCGAAGGCGTTGTCGACCAGCTCCCGTCCGGCATCGAACCTCACATGATCGAGTACGTCGAGAACCTTGTCCCGCACCTCCGTGACATAGGCACGTGTCTCCACCGGCCCCAGCAACGGCAGCGCCGGCCGCTCCGCGCGCGGGTGCTGGAACGCGTCGTACAGCTCGTCGATGTCCTGACGCACCGGCTCGCGGCCGCCGACGTCGCGGACCAGCCAGAGCTCCTCCTGGTTGCCGATGTGCGCGTAATCCCAGACCAGTGGCGACATCAGTTTCGAGTGCTGCCTGACCAGGTCGTCGGTGTCGACCGCATCGGTCAGCTGGACCGTCCGCGCCCTGGACCGCTCGAGCTGCTCACCGACGAAGGCACGCAGGCCCTCGGGCGACAGATCGGACAGTTGGTGGTTCATGGGGCCTCCCGGCCTGGACTGAGGAGTGGAGGGAGCGAAGCGACCGGAACGACGAGGGAAGGCCGGGAGTCACAGCCCCATGAACCCGCCGGCGCCGGAGGCCCGGCAATGTGCACAGTCATGAGGCTCGCCTTCCGTGGGTGTTGTCGACGACGCGCTGCAGCCGGGTTGCGACGGCAGCGATGAGTTCTGGATCCGCACCGGTCCGGTCCATCACCTCGGTACCCAGAGCGACCACATCGCGCGCGGCACGCAGTACCAAGGCGTCGTTCAGCCCCTCGCGGGCCGCCGGGAACCAGCGGCCGACAGCAGGCTCGGCCGCGGCCAGCACCTGGTCGATCGGAGCGGACATCAGTGCGGTGAGCAGCAGGGTCGGGGCGATCCACCCGTCCCCCGGCTGCGCGTCGAGGTAGCGCACCTCGAGATACCCGCGCGGCCGGACCGGCGGGAACAGCGTGGACAGGTGGTAGTCGAGATCGTCGTACGTCGGTCTGTCGCCGGGCAGCTGTCCGTCCGCCCACGCCCCGAACGTCAGCCCGACGGGTGCATCCCAGGTGTCGCCCCGCCGTATGCACAGCACCGGCGCCTCCATCGCCGTCCGGGCCCAGGCAGCGGCCGGATCAGCCATGTCGGCGTCGAGCGGCGGCGGCTCGGTGAAGGGGGCACAGGTGCCGAAGGTCGCCTGCGTGCGAGCCGAGGCCCAACCTGTGTCGGTGCCGGCGCGGCGGCGGGAGTTGGCGAACAGGCCGACCAGAGCGGGACCGAGGTCGTGCAGTGCGCGCCACCGCAGAGCAGACTGGTCCGCTTCGCCGGCGTCGATGCAGATCTGCAGGCCGGCCGTGCTGCACATCATCCGCGGCCCGTGCGGTCCGAGGCGCTGGAATGCGTGTTCCATGGCGGCGTACCGCGGGACGGTGAGGATACGGCGCGGGCTGCGGAAGGCGTCCAGGCCGTAGGCGCCCAGGACCAGGTCCGCGTCCAGAAGGAGAGCCGTCAGCTCGGCGGCGTCGGCGGCGGTGTCGTCGATCAGCTGCGGGATCGAGTCCGACGCGGGGCCGGAGATCTCTACCTGGCCACCCGGCTCCACGGTGACCAGAGCGCCCCGGCTGAGCGGCAGCTGCGGACTGCCTCTCACCAGGGTCGCAGGGGCGTGCACGCCCAGGGCTTTGCTCAGTAGGCCGGCGTCGAGGGGCCGGTGCGGATCATCCGCATGATGCACTGTCCACTCGAGCTCGACGCCGAACAACCGAGGTGGACCGTGCTTGAAACAGACCATCGCGACGTAGCCCTCCGCCTCGGCCCGGGAGCCGATCGGAGTCGTCGCCGGAGAACCACCGGACGAGGTCACGTCAGCGAACCTAGCTCCGGGCCAGGGGCTGGACAACCGACCAGAAATTACCTGCCGGTGACGTCTGGGGTGTGTGTCGACTCATGCCGACCATGCTTCCCGAGGCCACCGACAGTTTCCGGCCGGATCCGGACGCAGCCGGCGCTGATTCAGCTCTGAGCGAAATCGGGTCAGCGGAACCGCGGACAGGTGGTGCAGGCAGCCACGTTCGGCAGCACGTAGAAGTAGCAGCAGGACGTGCGCAGCTTCTCCTCCAGCGACACCCCGAACGCCGTCGCCGCGCTCTCGGCGTACGGCGCATCCTCCGGCAGCCGGATCGCCGCCCGCACCTCGTCGTCCACCGCACCGAACCGCTGCAGCGACCCCAGCTTTACGCCGGGCTTGTAGCCGTCCAGAAACGCCTCGGTATGGTCCCTGAGCTGTACCGCCGCCGTAGCCAGCGGCACGACCTCATCCGACAGCAACGCCACCTGAGCCGGGTAGTGCGCGACTGGGTGCCGCTTGAACGCCAACGACGCCGGCGACACGTCCGGAGACATCCCGGTGACTGCACTGGTCACACCTGCGACCAGCGACGGCACCTGGACGTACCACATCAGCGTGAACATGGCCGCGACCTGCACCGGCGGCTCGATCGAGTAGTCCCGCGCATAGTCGGCTGCTGCGGCTGCGCGCCACGAGTACGTCGGGTCACCGCCGGCCCGCTGTTCCGCGATTAGTTCCGCACACGAGACCCAGTCCGGTCCGGGCACCGCGTCCGCCGTACGGACCGACAACCAGCTGACCGAGTCAGCCAGGATGTCCGCCAGGCGGCTCACGGTGTAGCTCATCCAGCCAGCCTACGATCCGGTACGACGACCGGTGCGCCGCCGACTTCCACCACCGTGGCCTTCAGCCCGAACACCTCGTCCAGCAACGCCGCTGTCAGTACGTCGACCGGACGGCCCTGTGCAGCGATCTGCCCGTCGCCCATGACCACCAGGTGGTCGGCGTACTGCGCTGCCAACGTCAGGTCATGCAGCACCGCCACGACCGTCCGGCCGGAGGTTGCGGCCGCGTGGACCACGTTCATCACGTCTACCGCGTGCGCGAGGTCCAGGTACGTCGTTGGCTCGTCGAGCAGCAGGTGCTGCGTCCCCTGTGCCAGCACCATCGCAATCCACACCCGCTGCCGCTGGCCACCGGACAGCTGGTCGACTGGCCTGTCGCGGAGCTCTGTCAGCTCTACTGCCTGCAGTGCCTCGTTGATCGCGGTGTCGTCCGCACTTGTCAGCCGCCCGAACAGACCACGATGCGGATGCCGTCCCCGCGACACCAGCTCGGCGGCCGTGATCCCCTCCGGCGTCACTGGCCCCTGCGGCAGGACACCGAGCTTGCGGGCCAGCTCACGCGCCGGCAGCTGGTGAATGTCCTTGCCGTCCAGCAGCACCCGCCCACTCTTCGGAGCGAGCAGTCTGCTCATCCCACGCAGCAGTGTGGACTTGCCGGACCCGTTCGGCCCGACAACTGCGGTCAGCTGACCAGACGGCACCTCCAGCGTCAGTCCGTCGACCACCGGCGCATCAGCGTCGTACGCGAGGGTCAGGTTCTCGACGTGCACGGTTCAGCGTCCCTTCTGCTGACGGCCGATGAGGTGAAGCAGGTACGGCGCTCCGCACGCAGCAGTGACCACGCCGACGGGTAACTCGTACGGACCGACCTGTGCCCACTGCAGGCCGTTCCGCGCCAGGAGGTCAGCCAGTACGACGAACAGCGCGCCGAGCATCGCAGCGGTCAGCAACGGCGGTCGCTCCATCCGCGTCAGGCGCAGCGCGACCTGTGGCGCCACCAACGCGACGAATGCGATCGGACCGGCACCCGCAGTCGCCATCGCGGCCAGCACTGTCGCGATCACCAGCAGCACCAACCGGATCCGTGCCACCCTGACGCCGAGCGACGACGCCACGTCGTCACCGAGCACCAGCGCGGACAGGTCCCGGTTGAACATCATTGCTACCGGCAACAGCAGCACAACCGCGATCAGCACCGGAATCGCGTCACTCCAGGCCCGTGAGTTCAACGAGCCCGCCAGCCAAGCGGCCGCCCGGCCGGCGTCGTTGACGTCGCCGATCACCAGCAGCCAGGCGACCAGCGAGTTCGCGGCGGCCGCGATCCCGACACCGATCAGCACCACCTTGCCCGCGTCCACCACACCGCGTTGGATCGACAACGCACCGACGATCAGCGTCGCCACCAGCCCGCCGAGTACTGCGGCCAACGGGATCCCGACCTTGGCCGCGAAGCCCGAGATGTTGCCGCCACCGGTGCCGGCCAGCACGATCACCGCGACGGCGCCCGCGGACGCACCGGAGTTCACGCCGACGATGTCCGGGCTGGCGAGCGGGTTGCGGGACAGCGTCTGCAGGAGCGCGCCGGACACGGCGAAGGCGAATCCGACGAGCAGCCCGGTCGCGACTCGCGGCATGCGCAGTTCCAGTACGACGAGCCGGGTGCCGCGACGGCCCCCGCCGAGGAGTACTTCGACCACGTCCGCGAGCGGGAGTTTCGCCGTACCGACGCTCAAGGAGACCAATGCGACGACGATCGCGAGGGCCGCGAACAGGACGCTGAGGACCACCGTCCGCGATCTCACAGCGCCACCGCCCGGCGGCGTACGACGAGCACGAACATCGGAGCCCCGACGATGCCGAGGACGACCCCGGCCTGTACTTCGCCTGCGCCGCCGACGAGCCGGCCGACGAGATCCGCAAGTACCAAGGCGGTCGCGCCGATGACGCCCGCGGCCGGGATCAGCCACGTGTTGCGGGCGCCGAAGATCCGTCGCGCGACGTGCCCGGACAGCAAGCCCAGGAACCCGATCGGGCCGCACGCCGCGACACCGGCCGCGGTGAGCAGGCCGATCGCGCCCAGACCGAGCAGCCGGGCCCGGCGGATCGACAGCCCGAGCCCCGCGGCCACATCGTCGCCCAGGGCAAGCACGTCGAGATCACGCGCATTGACCGCGGCGAGCAGCAAGCCGACCACCGCGAACGGCAGGACCTGGCCGGCGACATCCATTCCGCGGCCGGCCACCGACCCGACCGCCCAGAACCGGTAACTGTCCAAGGTGTCCGCGTCGAGGAGCACGATCGAGGACGTCAGCGCTCCGAGCAGCGCCGCGACCGCCGCACCCGTCAGCGCCAGGCCGACCGGAGTCGACCCGGTGCCCCGCGATGCCAGTCGCTGTACGGCGAACGTCGCGATCAACGCGCCCAGCAAGGCGAACCAGACCGTCGACGAGACGGACTCGACGAGGCCCAGCTGGAGCCCGAGGACGACCGCGAACGCCGCGCCGGAACTCACACCGAAGATGCCTGGCTCGGCCAACGCGTTCCGGGTGTGCCCCTGCATCAACGTGCCGGCGATCCCGAGACAGAGCCCGATCAGCACCGCGACAACCGTCCGCGGAAACCGCAAGCTGCGCACGATCACATCCGGGTCCGAACCGGTGTTCGCGGTCAGCGCGTGCCACAACGCTCCCGGTCCGAGCCAGCGCGAACCGAGCGCGAGGCTGGCCGCGAATGCGAGCACCAGGACGACTACCAGGGCGAGGAGTGCGGCGGCACGGCGTACCGGTCGACTCGCAGTGGGAGTGGCGGAGCACATATGGTTAGGTTTGCCTTACTTCGCTGTGGTCGTGAGTCACCTTATCCCGTTGTTGTCCCGTTGCTTGGAGACCCCTGTGCGCCTGCCCCGCGTCACCGCTCTGCTCGCTGTCGCGGCTCTCGCTCTCTCGGCCTGCGGGTCGTCGGACTCTGACGACCCAGCCTCAGGCGCGGCCGCGAGCGCCGGATTCCCGCGGACCGTCGAGCACGCGATGGGCAAGACCGAGATCAAGACCAAGCCGAAGCGGGTGGTCGCACTCGACACCAGCTACGTGGACGCGACCCTGATCCTGGACACGCCGGTCGTCGGGTACACCGACTACCGCACGATCAACGGGAAGCTGCCGGACTACCTCGGCGACGACCGGACGACGTACGGCGCCGACGCCCAGTCGGTCGGCACGCTCGCCGAGCCGAACCTGGAGAAGATCGCCGAACTCAACCCGGACCTGATCATCACCGCGAAGGTCCGGCACGAGAAGCTGTACGACCAGCTGTCCGCGATCGCGCCGACGATCATGTCCGAGACCACCGGGGCGACCTGGAAGGACAACATCCGGCTGGAGGCGAAGGCGGTCGGCGCGGAGGACCTGGCCGAGAAGGAGATCTCGGCGTACGAGCAGGCCGCGAAGACCGTCGGCGCCGCGATCAACGCGAAGGCCGGTGATCCGACGATCTCGGTGGTCCGGTTCGTCGACGGACCGACCCGGCTGTACCAGAACGCGAGCTACTCCGGGATCGTGCTCAAGGACGCCGGCCTGAAGCGGCCGAAGTCGCAGGACGTCGCCGGCTTCGCGCTCGAGATCAGCCCGGAACGAATCAAGGACGCCGACGCCGACGCGATCTTCGTGGCGACGTACGCCGACGACAAGGGCCTGAGCAAGAAGACCGAGGCCCAGTTCAAGGCCAACCCGCTCTGGAAGCCGCTGGCCGCGAAGGTCCACGACGTCCCCGACCTCACCTGGATGACCGCCGTCGGCCTCCAAGGCGCCTGGTCCGTCCTCACCGACCTCGCCAAAACCTTCGACGTCCCCGCCCCCGTCAAGCCCGCCTGATCAGCTGACTTTGAAGTCCTCGGTCTTCGTGCCCTTGGCACCGGCCTCGGTCACGACGGACACCGTCAGGTGATAGACGCCGCGGATCTCCAGCAAGTCGCGTGTGAAGTAGAAACTCTCGCCGCAAGATTCACCCCGCGCCGTTTTGATGACGACGGATCCGCGTTTGAGCACCCAGGTCGGATAGCAGCCGGTGGACGGGTAGTGACCCGTCTCATCCAGCACCTGGGCCCTGGTAGTCGGCTGCGAGGCGGCGCGGTACTCGCCCGGTCCGATCTTGCCGCTGCTGCCCATCTGAATGGTGATGGCCAGGGTTCCGGGTGCCAGGGTCTGCGGTGTGCTCGAACTCCCGGGATCCGTGATCTGGGCGACCGGTGTCTCCGTCACGGTCTCGGTGACTGTGCTGGTGGTGGTTGCGGTCGCGGTGGTGGTCGACAGGACGGTGGTCGGCGGCGGCGCTGGATTGATGGCGGCCGGGAGTACGTCGGCCTGGCCGAGGAGGACAGTGAGGATGCCGCCGGCCACGGTGCAGGCGGTGGACAGGATGGTGATGAACGCCGGATGCCGGTGCCAGGCGTACTGCTTCTCGTCCGGGTCGACAGGCGTGTCTGACTTGCTCTGGTGCACGGTGGTTCCCCCCACGGTGACATGTCCGGTGGCCCCCCAGCCAACGGTGTGATGCTCAACGATGGACCAAAACCGTGCGGGCGTCCACTGCGGAGAGTGACGGAGTTTAGGCTTCGGGTATGACGGCTCTGACGCGTTGGCATGTCGGTCCGTGGACGACGCGTGGGACGCGGGTCGGGGAAGCGTTCGAGCCGGGGCGGAGGCGGACGCCGGACGAGTTGAACTTCGATGTGGTCGGGCTGGCGCGGATCCTAGGGCGGCGGTTGTCGGGGCGGGGCGAGCTGCAGGTGCGGCTGTGGCAGAACGAGCTGCGGCCGACGCACACGCGACAGTGCGGGGTGCACACGCTGGCGGATCCGTCGAATGCCCAGCTCCTGCACGACAACGCCCAGGAAGCTCTTGCCTGGTTGGGCGAGCGCGCGCCGGCCGGCTACGAGTTCGTCCTCACGGAGGCGGTCGAGCTACGCCCGCTACATGACCTGTCCGCCGCAGTCGTCGCCGTCGACGCAGTCGTCGAGCTGGCCGACGTACCACTGCCTGCTGCACGTCTGGCAACAGCTCATGTACGTCGTTCCGCTGCAGGTGACTGGTACGCCGGGGACGCTGTGTGCAACTGGTCAGGCCCGCACACCACGTCCGACGAAGCAGTGACCGCCGTACAGCACGCCCGTGTCGAGCTGGTGGAGCAACTACGCGCTGCGGGACGCGACGATCTCGCCAACACCGCGTCCCGCTGGGCGGCCGTCCCCGTCGAGTCGGATTAGCCGGCAGTTTCCGGAAACTTTTCGCCATCAGGCGACGAATTCTTTCCGGAAAGAGCCACCAGGTGGCGGTTGAGGAAGGCGAGTTCGGCCTCGACGACCTGTTCGTGGGCGTCACGGAACGGCGCGTAGTGGTTGCCGGGGACCTGGAGTACGTCGGCGTTCGGGGTGCTCGCGGCGGCCTTGAGAGTCGGGGCCGCTAGGGCGGACTGGTCGTCCTCGCACACGACGTACAGGATCGGGCAGCGGGCGTTGGCGGCGTACTTGAGCGGGCGGTAGAGCGCGGCCGGGAAGACGGAACGGGCTGCGATCGCCTGCTGCCAGTCGGGGTAGCGGTTGTCCGGGTTGAGGGTCTCGCTGCTCAGTTGTGCGTCCGGGGTGTTGAGCAGCGCCACCGTCCCGGGCGGGCCGGCGAGATCCACCAGGCGGACCGGACGCCCGAAGAGGCTCCCGACCACGTCAAGCAGGCTTCGGCCGATCAGGCGGAGTGCGCTGCCGGGCGTCTGGTAGCGGGAGGCGTTGCGGGTCACGGTGGGGCCGTCGACGTTGGCTGACTGGGCGATCGCCGCTGCGATGCCGAGGTCCTCCGCGGCGAGCTGCACGATGTATCCGCCGGGCAGCGAGAACGCCCAGATCGCCACCCGTTCGACGTCGGGAATGGTCTTGGCGTACGCGATCGCGGCCCGCCAGTCGGCCAGCTGATCCGACACGCGCGCCACCTGCCGCGGCTCTCCCCCACTCTCGCCGAGGTTGCGGTGGTCGAACGCCAGCACACTGAATCCGGCCGCGGCGAACCGCTCCGCGAACCGGTCCGTCCCCGGCTCCTTCGTGACGCCGAAGCCGCCGGTCATCACCACGCACCCGTCGTTGGTCCCCGGGTAGTGCCAGGCCGCGCACGCGACGCCGCCACTCGTGAAGCTCACCTTCTCGCGCATACTCAAAGTGAACCACGTGGTTCGCAAAACGTCTAGGCGCGTTCTTCACGCTCCAGGGCGCGTAGCAGGGCCGCGAACCCGGCCTCGATCCCGGCCGCGTCCCCGCTCGTCCGCCACTCGATCAGGAACCCGCGCAGCGTCGCGAGGATCAGCTCCGCGACCTCCGTCTTGCGCTGCTCCTCCCAGGCGTTCGGGCACAGCGACAGCAACGCGGGCAGGTACTGGCGCGAGGCCGATCGCGCGAGGTCGGCGTACCGCCCGGCGTCGTACATCGCGAGCCCGATCGCCTGGTCGAGCACCCACGACTCGACGCCGATCAGAGTCGGCCACATCGACCGTACGCGGTCCGCCAACGGCCGGTCCGGGCCCCCGCCGGCAGCCTCCATCGCCCGGCTGATCCGGCGTTCGCGCAGTTGCAGGACCGCCTGCGTGAGGAGGTCCTCGGGTCCGTCGAAGTGGTACAGCAGCACCTTGTGCGTCGTACCGGCCGCCCGCGCCGCCCGCCGGAGCGAGAAGTCCACCAGCCCGTTGGCCCCGAGCTCGTCCGCGACCTTGTCCAGCAACTCGCGCCGCCGCGCCTCACCCCGCGGCGACTTCGCCGACCGCCGATACCCCGTACGTTCTTCCGTCATCCGGCCAGTATGTCTAGGCGAAGCTGGCGACGAAGTAGCCGACGCCGTACGGCGCTGCTTCGTAGGTCAGGTCGCCGGACAGCGACGTACCTTCGAGGGCTCCGGCGAGGACCTGCCATGGCGCGCGGCCGGCAGCCTGGAGCTCGGTGGCGAGGTCGGGGTCGAGGGCCTTGAGTACGTCGAGATCCCTGTGGTGCAAGGCGTTCGCGACGGTGGTGTCGAAGATCTCGGCGCGCGGATGCAGGTGTACGGGCGAGTGCTCGCTGCGACGGGCCGAGCCGTCGCCCATCACCAGCAGACCGACCCGATCGTTGCCGTCAGCAATCTCTCGCCCGAGGTGTACGCATTCGCTCGGCGCGGTGTCGGGCGGGACCGCACGATAGGTGCGCGGGAGCCGCGCGGCCTTCGTCTGCTCGAGCAGCCAGCCGCCGATCGCCAGCGACAACGGGAGGACGGGCGGGCCTGAACCGAACCGCACGCCGGGCGCACCGTAGGCACCGAACGATCCGCCTGCGGCGGCGTCATAGCTGTGAGGAAGGGCCGACGCGCCCGTGGCGGGAGGGGGCGTGGCGGCGCCGATTACGAGGATTGTGGTTGCGGTGGCCAGCGCGTCGACTGCCGCTAGGCAGGCGGCGCGGAGATCGTCTAGCTCGGGTGCGGCGCCGGACGCGACTTCGGGCACGAGGAGCGGCGGATGCGGGCAGACCGCCGCAGCAACGACAGGCACGACTCAGGCCTCCCGGAGGTAGCGGAAGAACAGGTAGTCGTCCCCCGCGGACAGGGCCGATTCGAGCTTCATCCGACGGGTCAGGGTCGACGGAGCCCCGGCGGTGATCCGGCTGGACCCCGGTCCCGCCAGCAGCGGGGCCAGCGCGAGACACAGCTCGTCGACCAGATCAGCCGCGGTCAACGCGCCGAGCAGATGCGGCCCGCCCTCGGACAGGATCTGCGTCATCCCGCGCGCGGCGAACTCGTCGACGACCGCCTGCAGGTCGACCTCGGCCTCCCCCAGCACGAGCACCTCGGCAACCTCCGCCAGCGCCTCCCGGCGGTCCTCCGGAGAGCTCGCATGCGTGACGACGATCGGCCGTACGGCGGACTTGAACACCGGATTCACCGGACTCAGCTCGAGCCGAGACGACACGATCGCGAGCGTCGGATTCTCCGCGAGCCCGGCTGCCGTACGCCATTCGCGTGCCTTCGCCGACAACTTGAGCGGGTTGTAACCCTCGTCGCGGATCGTCCCCGCGCCGACCAGGACGACGTCCGCCAACCGCCGGACCACGCTGAACACCCGGCTGTCAGAGTCGCTCGACAGGGCCTTCGACTGGCCGTCGATCTCGACCGCACCGTCCAGGCTGCTCACGAAGTTGGCGCGCAGGTGCCGCACCGCTCGGTCCGCGACCTCGTAGGTCGCGATCAGTTCCTCGTCGCTGAGATCGTCCAGACGGCGCATCAGGCCAGGCTCCTTCGGGTTCCGGCGGGCTGCGCGGTGCCACGCAGTACGGCGATGAAGTCGAGGGCCTGCCGCGCGGCCGGTACGTCGTGCACGCGGAACACGCGGGCGCCCAACCAGGCAGAGATCGTGAGCGCCGCAAGGGTGCCGTTGCCGCGCTGACCTGGCGGGAGTTCGAGGGTCTCACCGATGAAGTCCTTGTTCGACACCGCGACCAGGACGGGCCAGCCGGTGGCCGCGAGCTCGTCGAGGCGGCGGGTCAGCTCCAGCGACTGCAGCGTGTTCTTGCCGAAGTCGTGCGTCGGGTCGATCAGGATCCCGTCGGGGCGGACGCCGGCGGCGAGCGCGCGGTCCGCGAGGGCGGTGGTCGTGCGGATCACGTCCGCGACCACGTCGTCGTACGCCATCCGGTGCGGATCTGTGCGCGGCGAGAGGCCGCCGACGTGGCTGCAGACCAGCCCGGTGCCGGCCTCGGCGGCGGCGTTCACCAGGTCGGGATCGGCACCCGCCCAGGTGTCGTTGATCAGGTCGGCGCCGGCCTCCGCGACCTGCCGGGCGACACCGCTGCGGTACGTGTCCACGCTGATCACGAGATCGGGATGGCGGGCGCGGATGGCGGCCACGAAGTCCACGGTCCGGCGGAGTTCCTCGGTCTCGCTGACCGGTTCGCCGTACCCGGCCTTCACGCCACCGATGTCGACCAGGTCGGCACCCTCCGCGACGGCCTTGTCGATCGCCGCGAACGCCGCGTCGGTGGCGTAGGTCGCCCCGCGGTCGAAGAACGAGTCCGGCGTCCGGTTGACGATCGCCATCAGCGCGAATTCGCCGACCCCGAAGGACCGGCCGCCCAGCCGGAGGACCCCGTCGCCCGTGTTCACGCGACCGACTGTACGTGGGTGGACCGCCACGCAGGCAGAACCCCCACTTCAGGCCCTCGACGGGCGTGAAACCCGGGGTTCTGCCTGCATAGCGGTCCGGGGCAACCTATCGCGGGAGCCCCATATCCTATAGGATCCGTCCCGACAGTCCGCCCACGCAGCAGATCGGGTCCTCGATGCCACGATTCACCGAGTTCGAGACGTACGACGTCCGCTTCCCCACGTCGCTGGACCTGGACGGCTCCGACGCGATGAACACCGACCCGGACTACTCCGCGGCGTACGTGATCCTGCGGACCGACGCCGGCGACGGGCTCGAGGGGCACGGTTTCGCGTTCACGATCGGTCGCGGCAACGACGTCCAGACGACCGCGATCGAGGCGCTCCGCGACTACGTGGTCGGGCTCGACCTGGACGCCACGCTGAGCGACCTCGGCGGCTTCTGGAAGTCGCTCGTGCACGACTCGCAGCTGCGCTGGCTCGGCCCCGAGAAGGGCGTCATGCACATGGCGATCGGTGCGGTCGTCAACGCGGTGTGGGACCTGGCCGCCAAGCGCGCCGGCGTACCGCTGTGGAAGCTGCTGTCCGACCTGACCCCCGAGCAGATCGTCGACCTGGTCGACTTCCGGTACCTGACCGACGCGCTGACGCGGGACGAGGCGCTGGACATCCTGCGCAAGGCCGAGGCCGGTCGCGCCGAGCGGGAAGCGGTACTGCGGGAGCGCGGCTACCCGGCGTACACGACGACTCCCGGCTGGCTCGGGTACGACGACGCGAAGCTGGTCAGGCTCTGCCACGAGGCGGTCGCCGAGGGGTTCACGCAGATCAAGCTCAAGGTCGGCGCGAACCTGGACGACGACATCCGCCGGCTGCGGCTGGCCCGCGAGGCGGTCGGCCCGGACATCCGGATCGCGGTCGACGCGAACCAGCGCTGGGACGTCGGCGACGCGATCACCTGGATCGAGGCCCTGAAGCCGTACGACGTCTGGTGGGTGGAGGAACCGACCAGCCCGGACGACATCCTCGGGCACGCGACGATCGCGCGGGCGATCGCGCCGATCAAGGTCGCGACCGGTGAGCACGTACAGAACCGGATCGTGTTCAAGCAGCTGCTCCAGGCCGAGGCGCTGTCGGTACTGCAGCTCGACTCGGCCCGGGTCGCGGGCGTCAACGAGAACGTCGCGAACCTGTTGCTGGCGGCGAAGTTCGGCGTACCGGTGTGCCCGCACGCGGGTGGGGTAGGACTGTGTGAGCTGGTCCAGCACCTGTCGATGTTCGACTACGTCGCAGTCAGCGGATCGTTGGACGATCGGGTGATCGAGTTCGTGGACCACCTGCACGAGCACTTCCTGGACCCGGTGGTGATCCGGGACGGGCACTACGTGGCACCGGTACGGCCCGGGTTCGGCGCCGAGATGGACGTGGAGACGCTGACCGACTTCCGGTTCCCGGGTGGCAAGATCTGGACCGACCTGAACAAGGAGAACAAGTGACCGATTTCGCCGGCCTCCGCGCAGTTGTCACCGGAGGCGCGCAGGGTATCGGGCTCGCCGCCGCCTCGTTGCTCGCCGCCCGCGGCGCCCAGGTGGTCGTGTTCGACCTGAAGCCGGAGGTCGCCGAGCCGCTGACCGGGATCGCCGCCGACGTCACCGACGACGCCTCGGTGCGGGACGCGGTCGCCGCCGCCGCGCTGCAGCTCGGCGGGATCGACATCGTGGTGAACAACGCCGGCATCGGAGCGCAGGGCAACGTGACCGCGAACGACGACGACGAATGGCACCGCGTGCTCGACGTGAACGTGGTCGGGATCGCGCGCGTGACCCGGGCCGCGCTGCCGCACCTGCGGAAGTCTTCCTCGGCGGCCATCGTCAACACCTGTTCGATCGCGGCGACCGCCGGCCTGCCGAATCGGGCGCTGTACTCGGCCAGCAAGGGCGCCGTCCTGGCGCTGACGATGGCGATGGCCGCGGACCACGTGCGCGAGGGGATCCGGGTGAACTGCGTGAACCCGGGTACGGCGGACACGCCGTGGGTCGGACGCCTGCTCGACGTCGCGACGGACCCGGCCGCGGAGCGTGCGGCGCTCGAGGCGCGGCAGCCGATGGGCCGCCTGGTGTCGGCCGACGAGGTCGCCCACGCGATCGCGTACCTGGCGAGCCCGCTGTCCGGATCCACCACGGGTACGGCGCTGGCGGTCGACGGTGGCATGCAGAACCTGCGGCTCCCGGCGGCGCGCTGATGCGGATCTTCCCGGAGGGTCAGCGCATCGGGCTCGGCGGCGCGCCGCTGGGCAGTCTGCTCGGCGAGGTGACCGACGCCGACGCGATCGCGACCGTGAACGCGGCCTGGGACGAGGGGTGGCGATACTTCGACACCGCGCCGCACTACGGGCTCGGGCTGGCCGAGGAACGGCTGGCTCTGGGGCTGGCCGGGAAGCCGCGCTCGGAGTACGTCCTGTCGTCCAAGGTCGGGCGGATCATCTACGAGGCGGACGCCGACGCACCCGACGACGAAGGGTTCGCGGTCAGTACGCGGCGGCGCCGGCGGTGGGACTTCTCGCGGGACGGCGTACTGCGGAGCATCGAAGACTCGTTGCGGCGGATCGGGACCGATCGGCTGGACGTGGTGTTCGTGCACGACCCGGACGATCATTTCGAGGAGGCGGTCGCGACCGCGTTCCCGACGCTGATCGAGCTGCGCGAGCAGGGCGTGATCGGCGCGATCGGGTCCGGGATGAACCAGTCCGCGATGCTGACCCGGTTCGTGCGGGAGGTCGACATCGACGTGATCATGCTGGCCGGCCGGTACACGTTGATCGATCCGGACGGGCTGGACGACGTACTGCCCGCGTGCCTGGAGAACGACGTGCAGGTCGTTGCTGTCGGCATCTTCAACTCCGGGCTGATGTCGCAGCCGCGGCCCGCGGCCGGGACGACGTTCAACTACGAGCCGGCGGCGGAGTCGCTGATCGACAAGGCCAACAAGCTCGCAGACGTCTGCGAGTCGCACGGCACCACGCTGCCGGCCGCGGCACTCGCGTTCCCGTTGGCCCACCCCGCAGTCGCCGGCATCGCCGTAGGCTGCCGCACCGCAGAAGAAGTCCACACCAACGCAACCCTCGCCCACACCGAGATCCCCCCAGCCGTCTGGTCAGACCTAAAGTCAGCCGGCCTCCTACGCGAAGACGCCCCCACCCCGTAGCAGATGTGCGCGAGGGGAGGAGGCGCGCGGCCCACATCCTCTCCCTCGCGCAGGGCAGTCCTACCCCGTAGCAGATGTGCGCGAGACGAGCAGGCGGACCGCCCGCAACCTCTCCCCCGCGCGGGACGGTCCTACTCCGTAGCAGATGTGCGCGAGGGGAGGAGGCGCGCGGCCCACATCCTCTCCCTCGCGCAGGGCAGTCCTACCCCGTAGCAGATGCGCGCGAGACGAG